>JBBKWI010000070.1:0-98697 GCA_037968875.1 Candidatus Sericytochromatia bacterium
GTGCCTTACCGCTTGGCGATACCCCAATGTTGAACTATTTTACCATAAGCACCTGTCGTGACAACAGGATACCGAGCTGGATTCTGTGATTTTTTCGTCAGAATCCTATCCAGCAGCCAAAGAATCAGTCTGAATCCATTTCTGATCGAGGTGTTTCCAACAAGGCCGGTGAAAGGGTTTGGCCCATACTCTGATAAGCAAAACCCAGGGTTTGCATTTTGAGCGGGTCAAAAATATTACGGCCATCAATCACAATCGGTTGACGCAGAGCCTGTTTCAAACGTGGCAAGTTCAAATGACGAAATTCATCCCACTCCGTCAAGATCAGCACTGCATCGGCATGCTGGCAAGCCTGGTAAGGGTCTTTGGCATAGTCGAGAGCTTCACCAAAGTGCTGGCGCATGTTTTTCATGGCGACCGGGTCATAGACACAGGCCGATGCGCCAGCATCGAGTAGCCACTGCAAAATATCCAGGGCCGGAGCCTCGCGAATATCATCGGTGTTGGGCTTAAAAGACAGGCCCAGTACAGCCAGATGCTTATGACTTAAATCACCACCGAGAGCCTCCACGACCTTATCAAAAAAACGCTTGCGCTGGGCCTGGTTGATATCTTGCACCGACTGCAAGAGATTAAAGTCATACCCGAGATCAGCGGCTATTTTGATAAAACCCGAAACATCTTTGGGGAAGCAACTGCCCCCATAGCCAATCCCGGCACGCAAAAACTCCTGACCGATGCGACGATCAAGACCCATGCCACGGGTCACTTTATTGATATCAGCATCAGCCAGTTCACAGAGTTCTGCCAGGGCATTGGCAAAAGAGATTTTCATCGCCAGAAAGGCATTGCTGGCATGTTTGATCAACTCAGCGGAATTGATATCCGTAATTAACAAAGGAGCATTGAGTGGGGCATAGAGCTGCACTAATAACGACATTGCCCGTTCAGAATTGACCCCCAAAACAATTCGATCCGGATTTAAAAAGTCTTGTACCGCCCGGCCTTCACTCAAAAACTCCGGGTTCGAAGCCAGATCAAACGGGATCTGTTTTTGATCGAGATAACGATGAGCCAGAGCTTTGAGGGACTCAGCAGTGCGCACAGGTACAGTACTTTTTTCGACAATTAGCTTATACGATTGCATATGGCTAGCGATCTCAAAAATCACATGTTCCATCGCTGAGAGGTCGACGCCGCCATCAGGCAAGGGTGGCGTACCGACACAGATAAACAGCACATCGGCAAAAGCCACAGCCTCAGCAATTGAGATCGAAAACGAAAGACGACCTTCATTGACATTGGCATGCAAGATATCTTCCAAACCGGGCTCATAGATCGGCGTCACCCCGGCTTCCAGCTGAGCGATTTTATCGGCGTTATTATCAACGCAGAGCACCTGATGGCCCAACTCAGCAAAGCAGGTGCCAGTCACCAGACCAACATAACCTGAGCCAATAATCGAAATTTTCACAGATCTATATCTCCATTCGCTGCCTAAAGTCATTCAGCGTTAGCTCAAGTCCATCACGCAAAGCCACCTCAGGCTCCCAGCCCAATAAAGCCTGGATTTTAGAAATGTCCGGACGGCGGCGGTGGGGATCGTCCTGACGGGGAGAGGCAATCCCTTTGAGCTGAATCGGTATCTCTGCGATTTCACAAATCGCTGTCGCCAGGGTTTCAATCGTAAACTCCTGGGGGTTGCCAATGTTAAAAACCTCTTTGCTGGCTTGTGGACTGCACATCAGTCCCACCAGACCCCGCACCAGATCATCGACATGGCAAAAGCTACGGGTTTGCTGACCACCATCATGTAATAAAAGTGCAGAGCCATCCAAAGCAGCTTGCAAAAAAGCCGGTACGACACGTCCGTCATCTAAACGCATACGCGGACCATAGGTATTAAAGATACGGGCAATCACATAATCAACCTGCTTGAGACGGGCATAATGGGTGATCAGACTTTCGCCACAGCGTTTGGCTTCGTCATAACAACTGCGAGGACCAATTGAATTAACATGGCCCCAATAATCTTCGCTCTGAGGGTGCACCTGCGGATCGCCATAGACCTCAGAAGTCGAAGCAAACAAGAGACGGGCACCCTGTGCCTGAGCCAACGCTAACAATCGGCGTGTGCCGATAATATTCACATCCAGAATCTCCAGTGCCAGGGAATCAAAGTCCTCGGGGCTGGCAGGTGATGCCAAATGGTAAATAGCTTTAATTTTTTGAGCAAAACTAGGCAAAGGCTGAGTAATATCATGGCAATAGAGCTCAAAAGCAGGGTGATTATTCAGCTCTGCTAAATTGGCCTCTGAGCCCGTTAAAAAATTATCTACCGCGATCACATGGTTGCCCTGAGCGAGCAAATAGCGACAGAGCGCAGAACCGATCAAACCGGCAGCACCGGCAACCAAAGCAACAGGTGGAGCAGTCATCTACCAATTCCCCTGGCTGGGCATCGATAACCAGGGTTCCTGGGCAGGCAAAGCTTCGCCTGTTTGCAGCAGCTCTACAGAGATACCATCCGGTGACTTAATAAACGCCATGCGACCATCACGGGGCGGACGTAAAATCGCCACCCCTTGCGCCTGTAAGCGCTCACAAAGGTCATAGATATCTTCTACACCAAAGGCCAGGTGACCAAAGGCTTTACCATTTGTATAAGGTTCGCTTTGATCCCAATTATAGGTCAGCTCCAGTATCGGTTGATCAAGGGTTGGCCCCAAAAACACCAGCGTAAAGCGGCCACTTTCGTGCTCACGGCGACGGACTTCGACTAAACCCAATTGATTCACAAAAAAATGCAGAGCGGCTTCAAGATCCTGCACCCGAATCATAGTGTGCAGGTAATTCAAGCCTCTTCCCCTTTTTTGCTTTGTAAATCTTTGAGTTCTTGCTGCATCGCCTGAATTCGGGCTTCTAGCGTTTCAATTTTTTCGTTTTTGCTTAAGGCAGGATCCAAGTCTGAAGCAGGGGTGACCTTATCGACTACTTTATGCAGATTGTCGGCACTGCGTGAAAGCATGTCTTTAATAAAGCGAGAGCGTTGATCTTCAGCCAGTTCACCGCGTTTGATGAGTTCATTAACCAGCTCTTCTAGTTTTTCACGGGTCATCGAAGCCAAACCAATGCCACCGAGTAGAAATTTCTTGATCACTGATTCCATACTCTGGCTTTCTTGAATCAGCCCCTGCAAGACAAACTTATTAAACAAAAGTTGCTTGGTTTCGACGTTTTCCTGTAGAAAGATCTGACCTAAAATTTTAGGGGTGATATCTTTGCCCTGGCTATCGATCACTTGCACTTCTTCGGCATTGCGAATCATTTCGGCAATATCCGTCAAATTAACGGTTTTACTGGTCTGCGTATCATAGAGTTTGCGATTGTCATAGCGTTTGATTACACGCATGGTATTCTCCCTTGGACTGCCGGCTAGACAGATCCGAATTAAAACTTAATATTCATACCATAGCATGAGCGCTGACAGGGGAATAGAGAATTTAAAGCAAACGAAGAATGCCTATTTTCTCAAACCTTGATCGCTTGAAAAAATAGGCATCGCATAAAGCAGACGTATTCAGGATTACCAATGCCACTTAGCGGGCAGACTGCTTGGAGTTGTCACTCCATCAATAACGGTAAAGCCAAATAACTGGTAGATAAACAAAGATACAAACCGGCAAATTATTAAATAAGGCGTTTAATGCCTTCATATAGCGGAGAGAACCTTGATTTATCTTGCTTATGTTCTGATTATAGGGGCTATCAAAAATAATTTCAACCCCCCAAGGCAAATTTATGCATTAAAAAGATATGAATTTTTGAATAAGCAGTATTCATATAAGCCATATTACTCTCCAGATATAAGTCTGCACTGAATTAGCTAACATCCAACCCAAGCCTACAGCCTGGCTGAATTTGGCTATCCCGAACCCTCCTCAGCGAAGCTCTATCCCATACAAACCTGATAGTCAGATGGTGTAAACTAAAAAACACGCCGGTTCCGGCACTTTTTAGTTATATCAGTCATAAGTGAGGAATATCCATGCAAGCAGGTTCGCCTGATCTCCCTTTACGTGTTGCCATTATAGGCAGCGGCCCCAGCGGCTTTTATGCGGCAGAAGCCTTATTCAAATCCGAATTAACCGTACAAATCGATATGTTCGAAAAACTCCCCGTGCCCTTTGGCCTGGTCCGCAGTGGAGTCGCACCCGATCACCCCAAAATCAAAAACGTGACCCGTGTCTATGACAAAATCGCCTCTAATCCCAACTTCAAATTTTGGGGCAATGTTAATATTAGCCAGGACCTGACCGTCGCTGAGCTCAAAGAACATTATCATGCGATTTTATTTGCCTCTGGCGCTTCTTCGGATCGCCGTTTAAATATTGAAGGCGAAGATTTACCCCGCTCCTATACCGCCACTGAATTTGTGGCCTGGTATAACGGCCACCCCGATTATCGCGATTGCGAATTTGATCTCTCACAAGAAACGGCCGTGATCATTGGTCAGGGCAATGTAGCTGTCGATGTTTGTCGCATTTTGTCGAAGTCTGTAGATGAGCTCAAAGCAACCGATATTGCAGCCCATGCCATCGAAGCCCTTTCACAGAGCAAAATTAAGGATATCTACATGGTGGGTCGCCGCGGGCCAGCTCAAGCCGCCTTTACCCCACAAGAAGCCAAAGAACTGGGTGAATTGTCGATTACAGACGTGATTGTCAAGCCCGAAGATGTCGCCCTTAGCGCTGTCGATGAAGCCGAATTGCAATTGCCTGACAAAAACCACAACCGCAAAAATATGGATATCTTACGCGGCTTTGCTGAGAGACCAGCTGGTAACAAAGCCCGCCGCTTGCATATTAGCTTTTTCCAAAGCCCGACGGCCCTGCAAGGCACAGATGGTGTTGAGCAAGTCGTTTTAGAGCGTAATCAGCTCAGTGGCGAGCCCGGTCGCCAGCGTTCCAGCGGTACTGGCGAAACGACAACCCTCGATACAGGTCTATTATTCCGTTCCGTAGGCTATCGCGGTCTCCCCATGGAAGGCGTTCCCTTTCGTGAAGACTGGGGCATTTTTCCAAATGAAGAAGGCCGGATCGAGCCCGGTATGTATACCGCTGGCTGGATCAAACGTGGCCCATCTGGCGTGATCGGCACCAACAAACCTTGCTCTTATGACACGATCAAGCGCATCAGCGAAGACCTGGAGCAACTCAGTTGCGACTCGAACTCAGAAGCTATCAAAGCACTTTTAGACCAACGCCAGGTGCGTGTGGTGACCTATGCCGACTGGAAACAGATCGATGCGGCTGAAATCGCCAATGGCGAGCAAAACGGCAAAAGCCGTGAGAAGTTTACCCGCGTTGCCGATATGCTCGCCGTCTTAGAGTCAGCTGCCGTCAGCGTTTAAATCTATGTGGGAGCAGCAAGCTGCTCCCACATTCTAATGGATCTATTATCATGCAAACCTTAGCACCTGCCCGTACGGTAGCCTTTTTAGCACTTGGATGTCGCCTCAATCAGGCCGAAGAAGCAACTTATCGCCAGCACAGCCTCGAAAGCGGCTGGACCCTGGTTGATTTTCGTCAGCCTGCGGATATCTATATCGTCAACACCTGTGCTGTAACCCTCGAAGCCGAACGTCAGTCTCGTCAAATGATTCGCCAGGCCCGGCGCCGTAACCCAGCAGCCAAAATTGTGATTACCGGCTGTGCCGGACGCTCCCTCGAAAAGCACCCAGAGATTTCTGAGTTGGTCGATTTATTTGTACCCAATCTGACTAAAGACAACCTGGTCGAACAATTGCAACAGTTTTTGGGAGAAACGGCCCACCCCCAGTTTGATTATCACTTCCCCCCGGTGACAGAGTCTCGCACCACCCGCCTGAATCTGAAAGTCGCCGATGGCTGCTTCGAATCCTGTGCTTTTTGCATTATTCCCTCACGTCGTGGCACCGTGCGTTCACTCACAATCGATCAGGTGATTCAGCGCTTACAAGCGGCCAGCCAGCTGGGCTACCACGAAGCCGTGCTAACAGGAGTACATCTGGGCGCTTACGGCCATGAACATGGAGAGCATTGGCTAGACACGCTTTTGGAGCGTATCAATAGCGAAGTCACAATCCCACGGGTTCGCCTCAGCTCGATTGACCCTCATGAAATTAGTGATCGCATGATCAAGGCCCTGGCTGACTCTCCTCGAATTTGTCCTTTTTTACATATTCCGATTCAAAGCGGTTCTGATGCTGTACTCGAACGCATGCGCCGTCGGGATCAGCGTGCTGCCATCATTGAAACTGTCAGTAAGCTCAAAACAGCCTGCCCTCAGATCTCACTAACCACCGATATGATCGTGGGCTTCCCTGGTGAAACTGAGGAAGACTTTGAGGCTTCTTATGAATTGATGCAAACCCTGAGCATCCATAAAATCCACGTCTTCCCTTATTCTTTGCGACCTGGCACCCGCGCAGCCTTTATGAAAGGGCATCTTGACCCGGAGACCAAAGCAGCCCGCGTCCAGCGTCTGCTAGCCTTAAGTGAGACCATGCATGCCGATTGGCTCCAAAACTGGCAAGGGCAAACGGTTGAAGTCTTGCTCGAAAAAATCAATAGCGATGGTACTGGCAAAGGCTATACCCCGCATTATTTACGCGTTGAGCTAGCAGGCTGTCAGCCCAGCGATCGCAATCGCTTACAACAGGTCAAGATCACAGCGATTGATCTCAAGCGAGAAACAGCCATCGGCGAAGTCATTTAAGTCAGCCGCAGCAATTGTCGAGCCAAATCGAGCCATCTTGCCAATATTCTTTTTTCCAGATCGGCACGGTTGCTTTTAAAGTATCGATCACGTAGCCCAAAGCCGCCAGGCTTTCGCGACGATGGGCCGAAGAAGTCGCGATCATAACAGCCGACTCACCGATTTCAAGCCGGCCAACCCGGTGTACCACAGCAATCTGATGTAAGTCCCATTGCTGATGAGCCTGCTCAATAATCGCCTGCATTTCTTTGAGAGCCATCGGCGCATAACATTCGTATTCTAGATAAAGCACCCCTTTACCGAGATTGTGATTGCGTACCACCCCACTAAAGCTAGAGACAGCCCCCACATGAGGGGCCGAGACAAAGTCTAGTAAAGGTTGGAGTAATAAAGGAGTTTCAACGATCTCTAGCATCTTAACCCCCACTTACCGGGGGAATCAGGGCGATCTCGTCATTGGGTGAGACGGGGTGCGACAAATCGGAAACATAAACCTGATTGACGGCAAAGCGCGAGGCTTCTAAGACCGCTCTTTGCTCAGGAAAACACGCCAGTAAATAGCTGCTTAAATCAATCAAAGTCACTTCTGCCTGAGGAAGTTCTATATCGACTTGTGGCTGGCCCAATTGTTCGCGCAATTGGGCAAACACCAGAATTTTATACATGAAGGGTCTCCAGGGAATTCAAAAAATTAACCAAGATCTGACGCGCGGCCTGAGAAAGCTGCCAATGACTCGCAAGAGCCTGCAAATGCTCCAGAGATTGGAAGGGGCCTTTGGTCAGAAAACGCGAATGGCGTGCGGCAATAATACGCTGCAGCATCTCAACCGTATATTCAGGGTGAAACTGCACACCAAAACTAGTACCCATTGCAAAAATTTGATTGGGCGTCTGAGCCGAGAGCCCCAGACAAACCGCACCGGGGGGCAGCTCAGCCACATGATCCTGATGCACTTGTAAGGTCTGTAAACGGGAGGGCAAACCTTTTAAGTAAGGATGCTCAGCCTGCAAAAATACCGGGTACTCACCAAACTCCCAGGCAGGCAAGGTCTCGACACGCCCCCCCAGAGCAGTGGCTAAAATCTGGTGTCCAAAGCAAATCCCAAAAATCGGGATCGCCTCAGCATGACACTCTCGGATCAGAGACTCCAGCGCCAGCATCCAGGGTTTTTGATCGGGTACTGATTGTAAGGAGCCTGAAATCAAAACAGCGCTTGGGCGTGGGCTAAGCTCAGCCAGGCCTGACAATGGCTCGAAACCGGATAAACGCCGGTAGTCAAGACAGATATCTTCGGCTTTCAAAAAATGGCCAAAAACCGTCTCAAAAGCATGGTCGGGATCATCTAAAATATCGATCAAATAAAGCATCTAGCCATTGTAACAAAGGCTAGAGATCACGGTGTAGCACTTGATCACTGGAGTTCTGATCTTCCTGACTAAAGAACTCGCCTAGTAGCGCAGAAGCGCCGCCACTTCGTTGGCATTTTTGATACAACCGGCCGCGATCGTATAAACTTCGCCGCCATTCAGTAAGGTGTGAATCGCAGCCAGATTAACCAAATCTTGATCATCTGGATCAACAGGAGCATGGCGCAAGACTCGCCCGGCTTCGTTAATGATTCCTTTGGTATGGTTATTTTGAATCAGAAAAAGTTTTTCAACCCGGCTATTATAAGCCGCCTGTAAAACTTGATCCGTATGGCAGAGCAATTTGTGAGCAGTTTGAAGCGCTTCAACGCTAGCCAAAGCCGCCTGCTTTTCTTTTTTTAAGACAGGCATGACCTGTCTCAAGCCTTGCTTAAGCAATTCGGCTTCACTGAGATCTTCTGGATTGCCTGAAAGTGCAGAGGCAATTAAACCAGGATAGTCGCAGTGCTGCTTGAAAATAGCATAGAGCTCGTCAACAGAAGCGACCACCAAAGGCGCTTTTGTTTTTTTTAAGAAACCTGACAAACCTTTATTAATCGCCTGACAGTATTGATGAATCTGCTCTTTTTTATCCTGGCCCAGATCGTTCTTCCCTTGGAGCTGGGTTTCAAAAACGCCGTCTTTAAACAGGGCTTGCAAGTCCTGAGGCAATTGATCTGTTGAGACCGCTTCAATCTCATATTCACTGGCTTCAAAAATTTTAATCTGATTAAGGCTCAGCGCCAAAATATAGAAGCTCTGCTGGCCTTCAAAGAAAGGCAAGAGCGGGGTGATTTGAAAACGACTGTTGACGATCACTTCTTGCTTGAAAGCAATCGGCAAACGATAAATTCTTGAAAAACCTGGTGCAAGATAAATGGCCAGACCTTTGTTTTGGTGCTGCCAAAAATAAGCGTCATCCAGTAGTTCACGCGCTGGCTGTAAGAGCTCCGGCGTATTGGCACCGCTCAGGTCATGCTCTTCTAATAAGATTTCAGCTTGCTTAAGCCCATTTTTCAACTCAATTTGGTCGCGTCGGTCTGACTTAGATACAGGGTGAGTTGGCAAAAAAATTGAGATCGCTGGCTTATTATTGTTTTCAATTAAGTGTTTCAGTTCGCTATATGCAAAATGTTGCATGAGGTATTTGTCTCCTTTACGCTTAAGATTGAGAAATTATTTAAAATAATAGAATTAGCCTTATCATAAGAAAAAGAAGCTTAAACAGGTGAAAGTATCAAATAAAAATCTTATAAAAATAATGAAGAGGATCTTATTTTTGCGAATCAATTGCATTTAGATCGTTCCTTCGGTAAACTAGGAAACATGTCTAAGTCTAAGTCACCCTCACACCATGGTTTTATGGATCGCCTCGGCGCCAGTCTTTCGGTTGCCTGCGCTTTGCATTGCGCTTTGCAGCCTCTGCTGCTATTGGCCCTACCATTTTTGGGACTCAGTTTTTTACTCAATGAGCAAGCCGAAACCATTTTCTTAATTTGCTCGGCTTTACTGGCATCTTTCTCCTTAGTTCAGGGGCACCAACATCATGGGCGTAGCACTGCTTTCCCTGTACTAGCCCTAAGTCTGGCATTGATTATAGCCAGCCGTCTGCCCGGCCTGAGCCACATGGAAATGATCCTCGCGGTCACAGGTGCACTCGGCATTGCCAGTGCCCATGGAATCAATATGTATTTACATCGCCAATTTCATCAGATCCCTCAAACACCCAAACCAATAGAAACTATTGCTGAACTAAACTCAGCCCAGCTTCCGCTTGAAAATTTCAGTAAACAAGAAGCTTTAAGCATTTAAAATGCCTTGCGCCGTCGGTTGACTCTTTGGCAACGTATAATTAAGAAGAGCAATTTTGAAGAGAGACCTTTCTTATGACTGAACGTGAAGCTTCCCAAAAGATCAAACTTGGCCAGATTTTACTCAAAGAAGGCTATATCAATCCAAGCCAATTAGAAAAAGCACTGGCCATTTTCAAAAGCCAACAAAACCCCCAGGCATACAAACCCTTTGGACAAATTTGTCTCGAACTCAATTTTCTAAGCCCCGAAGAACTCCAACGCTTGCTCCGCAAATACAAAAAGCGGATTCGTATTGGAGAACTTTTAATGAATCAGGGGCTGATCAAGCAAAAACATTTGCATCAGGCTCTCGAAGAACAGCACCATACCCAGACTCGCCTGGGTGAATTGCTGGTCAAGGCCGGCGTGATCAATATCAATCAATTGATCAATGCCCTGAGTATTCAACTCGATATTCCTCGAATTATTCCTTCACCTGACTTAATCGATGAGCAATTGCTATCAGTCGTACCGATGGCATTTTTAGTCAAAAATATCTGTTTGCCGGTTTCCAAAAACGACAACAAAGTCACGGTCGTGATGGACCGCCCAACAGATCCGACCCTACTGGTCAGTTTATCTGATTATTTCCAGGCCACTGTGATACCCGCCCTGGCCCCGGCTGAAGAAATTAAACGCACCCTGAAAGAAATTCAAAACCCTGCCCGCCATGCTTCTGCGATAACCAGCGATTATCAGGCGCCTCAGGCAATTAACCCTTATGAACTTTTAAATGAAGTCGACACAGAGGAAATCGAAAGCCACCCCAGCCTGGATTTAAGCACTCCCCTCTTTAACGACCTCGAAACAGAAAATGTAACCCTCGGTGAAACAGCACTGAAGCGAGATACTCAGGACGAGAATTCCCAGGAAGATCAGGTCGTCAACTTTTTAATTAAAAATGCCATGAAAGACCGCGCAGCCAGCATCCATATTGAACCCCAGGAAAATTACATCCGGATTCGCTATCGCATCGACGGTATTTTGCATCACAAAACGGATTTGCCGACTCATCTGGGCCCGCTGATGACACAACGTCTAAAAGATCTGTGTTCGATGGATCCCAATTTACCCGGCCACCAACGGGGTCGAGTAGAGGGGCATTTTAATAATCAAGAACTGGAACTGCAAATTGCGACCTACCCGAGTCTCTGGGGAGAAAGTGTCTCAATCGAAGTTCAAGAGAAACAATCCTCACTCCAGGAAATGTTACTCAATATTGAGCGCATTGGTTTTTCACCGCTGCATCTCTTGCGTTATCAGCATATACTCAATCAACCCGGCGGCCTGGTCATTGTCACTGGCCCGGCCCGCTCAGGCAAAAGCAGCACCTTGTATGCTTCGGTCAATTATCTCAACCAGCAAAATCGTTCGATTATCACTGCTGAAAACCCGATTGAAATTCATGTCCCAGGACTGGTCCAGGGACAGTTTCAGGCTGAAGTCGACCACGATTTTGCTCACAAAATCGCTTCGATGAAATATCTCGATCCTGATATTTTAATGGTCAGTGAAATCGATGGCCAAGACACCCTTGACGCTGTCGTCGATACGGCTCTGAGTGGCGCCAAAATCCTGACTTCTTATCAGGCTTTTGATGCGACCGGCACCTTACTGAGACTGAGTCGCATGGGCTTAGAAAACTATTTGATCGCTTCCAGCCATATTACGGTCTTGTCTCAACGTTTGGTGCGCAAACTCTGTGATCTTTGTAAAAAAGGCCAGCCTCCCCGCCAGGATACCCTCAATCGTTTGGGTCTGGTCGACGTGATCGCTGAGCAGATCAAATTATATGTGCCTGTTGGTTGCGACGCTTGCGATCAGCGCGGCTTCAAAGGTCAGACGGCGATTCATGAATTGTTTCAGCTCAATGAAGCGATTCGCGAAGCGATCTTAGACCATAAACCTGCAGCTACGATTCGAGGAATTGCCAGAACCGAAGCCAAATTGGTCTCAATGGCAGAAGATGGTCTCTACAAAGCCCTGGAAGGCATTACTTCTCTTGAAGAAGTTCAGCGTGTCGCCTTTGTTAACGAATATGATTCTCAAACCCCCTGGGAAGCCGAAGAAATCCGCAATATCTGTAAGGGTCTCGAACCAGAATACCTCTAAAACAAGCATCCGTTATACTAGAGTTCAGCGAGGTCAATTATGCAAGCATCACGTTCTATTTTCGAAGTCCAGACGGCGCAACAGATTGCTGTTTTACACCTGCCTCGGCAGCTCAAGCTAGAGCAATGCGCCGAGCTAGAAACCTGCTTAAGTCAGCTAGAAAACAGTCCAGAAGTCCGCTGTGTCATCTTGATCGGCCAGGGAGAGCATTTTTTAAGCGGGATCGCTCCCAGTAGCTTTAAGAAAATGGAAGCCCAACATTTGCAATCTTTTTTGCATTATACCCAGGGGCTAATCAGCTTTGTAGAAAACTTTAGTAAACCTGTAATCGCGGCTGTTAATGGTCTGGCTTCAGGCATTGGCATGGAATTGGCTCTGGCCTGTCATGTGGTACTGGCTGTTGAGAGCGCTCGCTTTGTTTTACCTGAGTTAGAACTGGGTTATTTACCCTTAGGCGGCGGCATCCAACGCCTCTTGCGTAAACTGGGTCGCCACCGCACTCTCGAAATCACTCTGGGGGGATATCCCTTAACCGCACAGGATGCTTACGAATGGGGTTTACTCAATCATCTCTTTGACGAACAAGAACTACTCGAAAAGGCCAGAGAAATGGCTCAGCTTTTTAAGAGTAAATCCCCTTTGGCTGTACAGCAAGCATTAAAATCTGTGCAATCAGGTCAGGAAATGGGTCTGAAACCAGCCCTGGAACTGGAAAGTCATCTCAACAGTATCTGTTGGCAGTCAGCTGATTTTCAAGAAGGGGTCCAGGCTTTTCTAGAGCAGCGCCCCCCTCTATTTCGGGGGCGTTAAAGTCCAGCGACAGCGTTAATAATAACCCGAAAGACAATATCAATCACAAAGAAAGCCAGCATCGGTGAGAAATCGATGCCCATACGTGTTGTGGGCAATATCGCACGAAAAGGCGCCAGAATAGGTTCAGTCAGTGTATAGATAAAACGGACGATCGGATGGTCCGGTGAAATATTGGGCAAAAATGAGAGCACAATGCGCGCTAAAATCAAAAACCAGAGTAAACGCTGTAGATTAACAAGTATAAAAACAAGTGACATCAATTAACCTTTCTGACCCAGTTCGCGAGAGCGCCGGGTGGCGGTTTCAACGGTTTTTAAAAGGGTGGCCCGCAGTTTGTATTCTTCCATAACCTGGATACCTGCAATGGTGGTACCACCGGGCGAGGTTACCATATCACGAAGCTGCGCCGGGTGTCTATCACTTTCCTCAAGCAGCTTGGCTGAGCCGATCAGGGTCTGAAGCACCAATTGACGGGCGATACCACGAGGTAACCCTTGCAAAACTCCCGCTTCGATCAGGGCATCTACAATCAAAAAAACAAAGCCGGGTCCACTGCCGCTTAAGCCAGTCACGGCATCGAGGTATTTCTCAGGTAAGATCAGGGTTTTACCCACAGCAGCAAAGACTTCCTGTGCCATTTTCAACTGCGCTTCACTGACATGGGAATTGGGAGCGAGTACCGACATGCCTTCGCCCACCAGGCAGGGGGTATTGGTCATAACGCGTACCATTGGGGTCTGGGGCGGCATCAATTCACCCATCATCTGTAAGGAAATACCTGCCACAATCGAAATCAGTAAACACTGGGTATTGAGGCCTTGTAAAATCTCTTTGACATTGTCTGGTTTGATTGCCAGTATCAGCATTTCGGCAGCATTGAGGTCCTGCAGTTTGCTGGTAATATGTACACCGGTCTGATCTTGAATCGACTTGAGTTTATGGGGATTATGATCGAGTATGCAGACTTGATCCGCGTGAAAAATCTGAGTTTGAATCACAGAACGGGCCAGGACTTCACCCATGACGCCCCCACCGATGATTCCAAGCTTCATCGTTTGACAGGCCAGAATAAGTCGCGTGCATCCCGGTTTAACCAGGGTTGTTCAGCGCCGAGGGGGTTGATCACAACCGAGCTGGGTGAGAACAAGAAAATATCTTCGCCCACTTGTTTTTGATGACCATCAAGGGCATGAGCCGCACCTGAAACAAAGTCGAGTAAGCGACGGGCTTGCTCGACACTGAGTTCTTTCATATTCATAATTACCGCCCGGTGCTCACGTAAAGACTGCACCACAGACAGGGCATCGTCAAAGGACTTAGGCTCAATAATCATGACTTCACTTTGAGTCAGAGTCGAATTAAATCCCACAATTTGATTCAAGTGACTGACAGGCTTTTCAACAGGCTTACGTGGACTGGGTACAGGTGCGGGTACCGCTTCCAAAGTAGCCACTCCTCCTTGCTGTTGTACGGCTTCATATTCATCTTCCATGGGAATACCCACAATTTGCTTAAACTTCATCCACCATTCTGAGCTCACGGTAATACTTTCCTCTTTTCGCTTACATCAACTTAGATCAATTCAATCGTGTGGTTTGTACCCTATCTTAACACCCGGATCCCAAATCAGCTGGTATATGGATCACCAAGCTTACAAGAGGATCAAACGCTGATCCTGGGGAGCTTGAACTTTGCCCTTTTTTTGCAGATATTCAATCAAAACATCGCGGATCAAGAGCCCCGATGTTTCGGCTTTGCGTGGGCTATCAAAAGCAATCGCTTCGTTGCCATCAAAGACATAGGTGGGTGCGCTTACCCGGTACCAACGTTCGGCTTGCAAGGGTTGATCCTGAATCCAGACCTGCTGAACTTTTTTGTTCTTGAGACTGTACTTGAGTCCTGAAAATTGCAAGTTTTTAGAAACACCCAATCGTTCCGCGCTGATCTGAACAATTTTTTGTAAATTCTTGCCCTGCATTTCAAAAGTCACGATGTCATTATCAAAAGGCATGATCTCATAGACCTGTCCAACGGTAATCGGGCCTTTGGGCAAATCTGAACGCACGCCACCTGAGTTCATAATGCCAACTTCCGCATTCTGAGTCTCACGTAAGATATCTGCAACCAAACTACCCAATGCAAAAGGGCCATTGTATTTGCCATCGGTGCTCATATTGTCCAAAGATTCGGCAATCACTTTGTCCATTGAAGCGGAGAGCTGGTCGCCATAGCTATTGAGCATGTCTTTAACGGGCTGCTTATCAAAGCGCTTGTCCATCAAGACCAAACCACTTTGGTATGAATCAATTTGACGGGCGGCATTCAGGGTCAGATCAATACGCCCGACATAGACGCCCATATAGTAGGCGTGCTGCACCAGAGTGCCACCAATACCATTGTCGTTTTTGTTTTTAATCAATTTGGCTTCAGGCATTTTGGTATGGGAATGCCCACCAATCACCAGATCCACGCCGGGGACTTTCAAGGGAAATTTTTCGTCTTCCGAGATGCCCATATGGTGCAGACTAATAATTAGATCTACCTGGGGCTTGAGCATTGGAACCAATTCGTTGGCCGTTTCAAAGGGGTCGCGCAGGCGATAACCGACTTTATTGGCTGAAGAAACAGCTTGCCAGGCATGCTCACTCATCAGGCCAATCACAGCCACTTTGAGGCCATTGACATGATAAATATGAAAGGGACGAAAAGCCAACAGGCCTGTTTTTTCGTCGATAATGTTGGCATTGAGCAGGGGGAAGTGGGCCAATTGGGTCTGCTTTTTGAGGTTTTGCATGCCATTGTCAAGGTCGTGATTGCCAACGGTCATGGCATCATAAGCCATCAAGTTCATGCCTCTGATATCAGGCTCACCCAAAAAGAAATTATAAAAGGGGGTGCCCTGAAAAACATCTCCGGCATCTAAGAGCAAGGTATTGGGGTTTTGAGCCCGTACTGCTTCAATATAACGTGCGCGACGGACAATGCCGCCGACTTCCTGGCCCAGCTCAACATGCTTAAAAGGCTCCAGGCGATTGTGGGTGTCATTGGTAAATAAAACTGTCAATTGCTCGGCAGCTTGAGCCGCTAGATTGACGTTCCAGGCCATTGTCAGACTCAGAGTTAAAAACAGGATCCGTCCTAATAAAGCACGTATATTCAAAGATGCCTCCTTGCAAATTAAGCAGATCAGTGATCCGGCACAGTTAAAGTCAGGGGAAAGCCAGATCATCTCTGCAGCGAGATAGTAAGTTTAAATATAGGATAACATGAAGAAAAGACGCTGTAAAAGGTTTATTTCGCTGTTTCAAAGAAAATGTTCTTTATCCAAGCTAAATTGTGTTTGATTTTCAGCCTGACTCCATAAAATCGGGTTTTAGGGGTGACGAGATCTGTCAGTCCAAGCTACAATAAATAGCATGAATAATGGCACCCGACCTCCTTCCGAAACCCGGCAAAAAATTGCCCGTATCCAGTCATCTAAGCAATTGGTGAATGCATCGCAGTCGCTGGAAGATGTGTATACACTGCTCAACCGACTCAGCTCAGACGTACTGGACTTGTATCCGCATATCGCCTGCCGTACTCAGTGCAATACCTGTTGCAAAGGCACCTCAATGCCCTCGGTTTCACCAATTGAATGGGCACAGGTCCATGACTATATCATGCGCTTTTACACCCCAGAGCAGCGCAGTGAATTGATTGAGCGCACCCGCGCCGTCTATAACCCCAACAAAGCGGGTTTCTGGGCCTTGCACCAGAATATTCAGAAAACACCCGATCTCGACAAACTAGAAGAAGTCGTGCAGATTCTGACCAGTCTGAACGACACCCAATGCCCATTTTTGGTCGATGAGAAATGCTCGGTCTATATGTCACGGCCGGCCAAATGTCGGGCCCACGGCACCTTTTTGTTTGCCCTCAATCAGCATATTCAGCTGCATGCCTGCCAGTCTGAAGTCGACAAAATGGAAACCTATCTCGTCCAGCAAGGCAGTCGCTCGATCGTGATGCCGATCTGGAACGATTTTGAAACCAAAATCATGAGCGACTATAACCCCGACAACGCTGTACAGACGGTCTTGCCAATCTGGATTGTGACCCATGTCAAAGACAATCAATTGATCGAAGAGCCCAATCTGACCCCTGATTTTTCGCTCTGGCAGGGTCAAGAGCTCTAGGTCATTAAAACCCCTTGGCCACTCAAACTCACGAACGGTTCTCCAGCAAAGTGCTGCTACACTACTTGTTATACCAAGTTTGAAGATGGAGATCCCCATGTATACCTATGTTGTTCTCGGCGCCGGCATTCAAGGCACCACAATTGCTTATGATATGGCTCGTTTTGGCGAGGCTGAGCAAGTGCGTTTATTAGACAGTAATTTAGAACAGGCCAGCCGCTCAGCGCAGCATATTAACGACTTACTGGGCGTCAATCGTGTACAAGCCGGTCAAATCGACGTGACAGACACCGACAGCCTATTACAGAATCTGAAAGGCGCTCACAGCTGTCTCTCTGCGGTTCCTTATTTCTTGAATCCACCGATTGCAGCGGCAGCCGTCAAGGCTGGAGTCAGTTTTAATGATCTCGGTGGCAATACGGATATTGTCAAACAAGAGCTCGAATTACACCCAGAAGCTCTGGCCGCCGGTGTCTCTGTTATTCCTGATTGTGGTCTGGCACCGGGTCTTGGCAATCATTTGGCAGCCTATGGTATTTCTCAACTCGATAGCTGCGAAGAAGTCCAGATTCGCTGCGGTGGCCTACCTCAAAACCCGCAGCCGCCATTGGATTATATGTTGGTTTTTAATATTGAAGGGCTGACCAATGAATACTTCGGCAAAGCCACCATTTTACGCGACAATCAAATTGTTGATGTGGATACCTTTGCCGAGCTCGAAACCCTAACCTTCGCAGCCCCCCTGGGAACCTGTGAAGCATTTACGACCTCTGGCGGCACTTCGACTTGCCCCTGGACTTTTCAGGGACAGGTCAAGACTTATGAATACAAAACCGTGCGTTACCCTGGCCATTTCGAGAAAATGAAACTGATCTTGGATATGGGTCTACTGGATTTAAATCCAATCGAAGTCAAAGGGCAATCTGTGGTTCCTCGTGATCTCTTTCATGCCGTAGCCAGTAAAAAATTAAACTTTGATGACCCCAAAGATCTTGTCGTGATTCGCACCACCTGCCGCGGTATCAAAGACGGTAAATCCAAAACCCTGGAATACACAATTATTGACACTTATGACGAAGCCACTGGCTTTAGTGCCATGTCACGTATGACAGGCTACCCAGCCTCAATCGTCGCGATCATGTCAGCCCGTGGCGATAACCAACGGGGTGCCATTCCACTTGAGCGCTCAGTACCCGGCGAGATTTTTATGCAAGAGCTACAGAAGCGCGGCCTGAAGATTCAAATTTCTGAGAGTGAATAAAACAAGCGGAGGCGGTTGGGCAAAGCGTTCCAGCCGCCACTAAAATAGGTTAAAATAAGAGCAACTCTCTCGATAAGGCAAGCTATGGAACTTCTAAGCCAATTTGTCGATTTGTTTTTACATCTCGATGACCACCTCAAAACCGTAATCCAGGACTACGGTACCTGGACCTATGTGATTCTATTCCTGATCATTTTTTGTGAAACCGGGCTTGTGGTCACGCCATTTTTACCCGGCGATTCGCTCTTGTTTGCTGCTGGCACTTTTGCCGCCATTGGCGATCTGAACATGGCTTTTATCTTTTTGCTTTTGAGTATTGCTGCGATTTTGGGCGACGCCGTCAATTATTGGATTGGTTTTGTGGCCGGGCCCCAGGTCTTTCGCAAAGAAGACAGTCGTTTTTTCAAAAAAGCCTATTTAGACAAAACCCAGGGCTTTTATGAAAAGTATGGTGGAAAAACGATTATCCTGGCACGCTTTGTACCGATTGTCAGAACCTTTGCACCTTTTGTAGCTGGCGTCGGGCGCATGAAATACCGTACTTTCTTTATATATAACGTGGTTGGGGCTTTGCTCTGGGTCGGTGTTTGCGCAGGGGCTGGTTATATTTTTGGCAATATTCCGATCGTCAAAGACAATTTTGAAATTGCCATTATGGGTGTGATCTTTATCTCGATCTTGCCCATGGTCTTTGAGTTTATCAAGCACCGCAGCGAAAAGAAAACCGTTAAACCAACGATATAATCCCCCGCTTAACACACCCTCTCAAGTCATTTATCACACAAAAATATAAAGATGCAATTTTTTACACCTTTTTTAGTCATCAATTGGCTTTTTTCCATTACAATAAGATAGGTTAAGTTAAGTTAAGCAAGGTGACTTCCCAATATAGAGAACCAGCAATGGGAACGGTAATAATGAGTCAGACCATAAGTAGTCAAGATTATGACTTGGAGATTCAAGCTTTAAAAGAGCAGATTCAAGTGTTGCGGCAGCATTTGCCTTTTTATCAATTAGAGCGCGACGCCCGCCTGGCTCCCCCCGCCCATTCTTTTGACAGGCATAATGCCCATAGCCAGCAGATCTTTGTGCCACAGATTTGTTTGCGGCAGATCAAGAGTGCCAGTCAACTCACAAAAGCATTGGATCTCTGCGCCAATTATCCGACCTTGATTATTGATCTGGGTACCGCTTCGGGGAATCATTTGACACAGGCCTACCAGGATCTTAAAACGATCCGCAAAACCTTGCCTGAGCATTTTTTGATTATCAGGGATCAGATCGTCGACGAATACCAGATTTTGACGGCTCGCCATTTAGGCGCGGATGGCATTATTTTAAGCCTGAGTGATTTAGAGCCTAATCGCAGCAAAATTTATTGTAATAAGGTTCATCTCTGGGGCATGGAGCCGATGATGCAAGTGAAACAACTGGCTGAGTTAGAAGCTTTGGTTGGTTTACCAACGCGCTGCGTCTGGCTGGATCCTGAAAACGAAAGTGAACGATCTCCGCTCTTGCAGAGCCAGTTGCTTAAATCTTTTTACTGGAGTAGCCTATCCGTCAGTAATATGCCTCCCAGTCAGCGCCCACCGACCCAACAACTGATAGCCTCTTGTGCCCTCTGGCAAGAATCCGAGCCAGAGCAGCACTTGCAATATCTCCAGAGTTTTTACCAAAAAAATTAGGCTACCCGCCTCTGCTCCCCTATTGCTATATTTTTCGCTCACTTTACTCAAAGGCGCTTGATCCCAGATTTAAGCTGGATTCAAAAGGGCTTTCAGCAGCTTAGTTTTCGCATGCATCACAGCGAACATATTGGGATCTGTCTACGGCTTGGTCTATAATGACTTACCGTATTCTAAGCAAACAACGAAGCAAATAATGGAAACCTCAATTTACTTTTTTATCTTGGCAACCCTTGCGGTCGTCAGCGGCTTGATCACAATCACCCGCTCACATCCGTTGTCAGCAACGCTGTCACTGGTTGTCACCCTGATCGCCGTAGCCGGTCTCTATGCGCTCCTGTCTGCAGATTTTTTGTTTGTAATTCAGATTCTGGTCTATGCCGGCGCAATCCTGGCCCTGATGGTCTTTGTGATTATGCTCTTAAATGTGAGCCCACAGGAGATGCCTCCTGAACCGGGCATCAAAACAAGAGTCGCTCTCACCCTCTTGTTTCTCTCTCCCTTTTTCTTTTTAGTAGAGCGAGCGATTATGCTGCAGTATCGCAGTCAAAGCACCGATTTTTTACCGATCAGCACTGATTTCGGCACCATTCAAGCCGTTGGCCAATTGCTCTATCGGGATTATTACTTCAGTTTCGAAATCATATCCGTTTTGCTATTGGTCGCCCTGGTGGGTGTCGTTGCTTTAGCCAAGAGGAGAGCTTAAATGCCAGGACTGATTCATTATTTAACCGTCAGCGCCTTGCTGTTTTTCATCGGCATGGCTGGCTTTATTGCACGGAAAAATATTTTCATTATGTTCTTGTCTGTTGAATTGATGCTGAATGCTATCAATCTCAGCTTTATTGCTTTCTCGCGTCACCTCAATCAGCTGGATGGCCATATTTTCGTCTTTTTCGTAATTGCGATTGCGGCTTCTGAAGCGGCAATTAGCCTGGCTCTAGTGATTCTACTCTACAAAAACCGGCAAACCCTAAATGTTGATGACTTTAATGAGATGAAGGGCTAGCTTATGCATACCGAACACGCAACCACAACCCTGGCCATTAGCTTGCAAAGCAACTGGCTTTTAAGCATGGTGGTTTTACTGCCCTTCCTGGGCGCCTTGCTACTGGGTCTACTGACTCTCTCTCAAGTCAAAAATGAACAAGGCCCTTCAGAAAAACTCGTTGGTCTGCTGGGAACAGCCTTCCCGGCGCTAGCAGCAATCCTCGCTTTATTTTTGTTTGCTCAGCAATTGTCTCAGGGGGAGTTGGTCTGGCACCACACCCTCGCCTCTTGGCTTGAGACCTCGCGCTTTAGCATCGATTTTGCCTTTATGATGGATCATCTTTCTGGGCTGATGGCAGTCATGATTACCTTTATTGGCACCTTAATTCACATCTTTTCGATAGCCTATATGCATGGCGATCGGGGTTTTGCCCGTTACTTTACCTATCTCAATTTATTCCTGGGCTCGATGCTTTTATTGATCCTGTCAGATAATTTGGTCGGCCTGTTTATGGGCTGGGAAGGCGTGGGCGTTTGCTCGTTCTTATTGATTGGTTTCTGGTTCGACGACCCTGCCAAAGCAGGCGCAGGCACCAAAGCCTTTGTCGTCAATCGCATCGGTGACTTTGGCTTTATTCTGGGTATTATTTTCCTGTTCTGGAACACTCAGCATTTTGACTACACAGGCATTCAAAGTGCAATCCAAAACCTGAGTCCAACTCAAATTAATACCATCGCCTTTTTGCTCTTGGTTGGCGCTTTGGGCAAATCAGCTCAGATCCCACTGCATGTCTGGCTACCCGACGCCATGGCTGGCCCCACCCCCGTATCAGCCTTGATTCACGCGGCGACAATGGTCACCGCCGGGGTTTATTTGATCGCTCGCATGCATTTCTTATATGAACTCAGCCCTTCGGTTTCGATGCTAATTGTTTTGATTGGCAGCCTGACAGCCTTTGTCGCGGCTACGATAGCCCTGGTGCAAACCGATATCAAAAAAGTCCTGGCCTACTCTACCGTCTCGCAATTGGGCTATATGTTTATGGGCGTAGGCGCTGGCGCTTATGCCGCTGGCATTTTCCATGTGTTCACCCATGCTTTCTTTAAGGCCGCTTTGTTTTTAGGCGCTGGGGCTGTGATTCACTGCCTACACCACGAGCAAAGCCTGCTCAAAATGGGCGGCCTGCGTAAAAAAATGCCTGTCACCCATGCCGTGATGTTAATTTCTTGCCTGGCGATTGCGGGTATACCTCCGCTGGCAGGCTTTTTTAGCAAAGACGAAATTTTACTCGCACTCTGGGACAAAGGATTATTCGTCTTCTGGACCCTTGGCTTACTCACTGCGGGTCTCACTGCCTTTTACATGTTCCGTCTCTATTACCTAACCTTTGCAGGTGATTACCGGGGCGAGTCAGAAGTCAGTACTGAGCCTTTCTTAATGAAATTGCCCCTGGGTCTGCTGGCAATCGGTGCCGCTCTAGCAGGTCTGCTGGGCTTACCTGGATCGTATAACTGGATCTCTGGCTGGTTGGCTCCCGCAGTAGGAGCGCATCACCCAACCGCCAGTCCAACTGTCATGGGCGGTCTGATGCTCATCTCCGTGGCTTTTGCCGGAGTTGGCATAGGCATTGCCCGCAGCCGTTATAAAAACTTCGCTTTGCCCTATACAGCCCCCACTGGCCCTCTGGCCAATATGCTCCAAAATAAATATGGCTTTGACCTGCTCTACGAAAACGTCATTGTTGAACCCCTGCGTAAATTGGGCCGCTTCGGCTGGACGATTGCTGACCGCCTCCTAATTGACGGGGCGATCACGGCAGGCACCTGGGTTTATCGTGTGCTGGGCTTGTCTTTAAAGCAATTGCAATTTGGTAATCTACGCGCTTATGCCCATTACCTGATTTTCGGCGTATTTATGCTCGCCTATCTCTATTTCATGCGTCACATGCCTGAGGTCTTCCGTCTATGAACAGCTACTTATTAAGCCTGCTGATTTTCCTCCCCCTGTTGACAGGCGCCGTGCTGCTTACCTTACCTCGTCGTTTTACGGCCTTTGCCAAAGGGGCCGCTCTGGTGATCGCCAGCCTTGAGTTTTTACTCAGCCTCTGGCTCTGGGTTCAGGTCCAGCCTCAAGGCGGCTACCAGCTCGTGCAGAAGCTAAGCTGGATCCCTTTTATGAATATTAACTACCATGTCGGTATTGATGGCATCAGCTTATTTTTGGTACTCTTAACGACTTTGTTTACGCTACTGGCTTTGGTCTATGCCTGGCATCAAATCGAAAACAATGGGGGGCGCTTTTTTAGTTTGGTGCTCTTACTAGAAGCCGGCATGCTCGGTACCGTACTGGCTCTGGATCTGGTCGTCTTCTATCTCTTTTGGGAACTGATGCTAATCCCGATGTTTTTCATGATTGGTATCTGGGGGGGAGCCCGACGCATCCCCACCGTCACCAAATTTGTGATTTATACCATGTCGGGCTCATTGGTTTTGTTGATCAGTATTTTGTTTCTGGGAAGCGCTTATCATAGCCAAACAGGCAACTGGTCTTTTGACTTAACGATCTTGACCCAATTGCAATTGCCTGTCAGTCCACTAGTGGATCTGCTTTTCTTTGGCTTTGCTCTGGCCTTCTTGATCAAATTGCCCCTCTTCCCTTTGCATACCTGGTTGCCCGACACCTATACAGAAGCCCCTCCCGTAGTGACTTTTTTGCTCGCTGGTGTGATGGCAAAAATGGGTGTCTACGGCTTAATCCGGATTACGATTCCGTTGTTCCCTGGTGCCATGGAACGCTGGAGCATCTTGCTGTCAACCCTCGCAATTATTGGCATTGTCTACGGTGCGATTGTCGCTCTGGGTCAAATCGAGCTGAAGCGCTTGATCGCCTACTCATCTCTCTCTCATATGAGCCTAATCGCCCTGGGTGTCTTTAACTGGAATCCCACCAGCCTGGAAGGCGTGGTTTATCATATGCTCAATCACGCCGTCGCCACGGGCGCCTTGTTTTTACTGATTGGCATCGTGGAAAAAAAATATGGCACAACCCAAATAAAAGAGCTGGGCGGCGTGGCCAAACAAGCTCCGGTTTTCGCCGCTCTGTTTTTATTGATGAGCTTTGCCTCAATTGGCGTGCCTGGACTCAATGGTTTTGTCGGTGAATTCCTGATTTTGCTGGGGGTAGCCTCCAGCTCTGCCTCACTCGCGATCCTGGCTGCCTTGACACTAATTTTATCAGCGGCTTATATGCTCTGGCTAACCCAGCGCTTCTTGTTTGGAGCCTTAAACGTCCCTGCCGGTCGCTTGCTATCAATTGAACGCTTACAAATGGCATCACTGATTCCGCTCTGTCTGCTCGCGATTCTGATGGGTCTCTATACACGCCCCTTTATGCAATATATTGGCCCGGCGGTACAAGATGTAATCAGTCGTAACCAAACGCAGCTACAGGCACAGGCGGAAGGAGATCATCATGGATAAACTGATGCTTTTTATACCTTACTTACCGCTGGCTCTAGCCATTCTATTTGGTATTAGTCAACTATTAATGCAAGTCTTTATCCCAGCGCAAAACCGGCGCTGGCTGACCTATATCGCCCTGCTCGAAATGAGTGCCCTAAGTCTGGTTACAATCCTGGCTTATCTGAGTCGCGCCCAAATCAAAGACATGCCTCCAGGCATGCAAAATGTAGCTCTGGCGAATTACCAGTTTCTAGATGGCTTTGCGCTTTTTTTCTATCTCTTATTAATCGCAGCCAGCTTTGTTACCTTACTGATCTCGGCACATTACCTGGAGCGTGAAAACATGCCTCGGGGCGAGTACTATTCTCTAATTTTCTTTGCTTTAGCAGGCATGATGGTCCTGGTCTCGGCCCAACACCTGATGACTTTGTTCATTGGCCTCGAGATCATGTCGATGTCGACCTATATTTTGGTGGGCTATCAGCGCGAAAACCCACGCTCTAATGAAGCTGCTTTTAAATACTTTATGCTGGGCTCATTGGCCTCAGCACTCTTGCTCTATGGTATTGCCCTGACCTATGGTGTGGTCGGCTCGCTGGACATGTCAGCTATCCAAAGCTTTTATCAGACCCATCCGATCGGACCTCTGGGTAGCATGGGCTTGATTCTGATTTTAGCCGGTCTGGGCTTTAAGGTCGGCGCTGTGCCCTTTCATACCTGGACACCTGACGCCTATCAAGGCGCTCCCATGCCAATCACAGGCTTTATGGCCACAGCAGTGAAAGCAGCAGTCTTTGCACTGCTGATTAAACTACTGGGTGAACCTTTCGTGATTTTGCGGGCCTATTGGGTCGAATTAATTGTGCTATTGTCCGCCCTGACCATGATCACCGGCAATTTGCTGGCCCTGGTCCAGACCAATATCAAGCGCATGTTGGCTTACTCTAGCATTGTGCATACGGGCTATCTCTTAATGGGTGTCTCGGCCCTGAGCATTCAGCCAGACAGCCAGATTCGCTCGGCCCTGCTCTATTATCTGTTTATCTATGTAATCAGCACCCTCGGTGTCTTTGTTGCTCTGACCCACCTCAGTGGTCGTGGCGAAAAGATTCAAGAGATCGAAGACTTTTCAGGTTTGGCGACGGACTATCCTTTTACAGCAGCTGCCCTGGCTCTGTTTATGTTCTCGTTCATTGGCGTGCCTCCTCTGGGCGGATTCTTTGCCAAGTACTTCCTCTTTAGCGAAGTGCTCCGCTTGCAAGACCCGCTCTTACAGGGACTGGCTATTTTTGCGATTCTAAATAGTATTTTATCAATTGCTTATTATTTGCGTCTGGTCGTTACGATCTATTTCAAGCCCGTCAATGCAATCTGGAAACAAGCCGAATCACGGCCAGTCTCGATTAGCTTTTTGCTATTGGTCACCGGCTTAATTACGATTTGGACAGGGTTTGCCCCCTTTAATTTGCTAGGTATTATTCCCGGTCTTACCCCCCTGATTAATTGGTTGCAAGCGATCGTGGTCTAAGTTAGCTCTGCTCTTAAAACAGCCAAAACAAAGCCCTCAAGAAACTTTATCTTGAGGGCTTTGGACTTTCCACTATTTAGTTAGGCAAGCCCTTCAGGGTTTTCGTTAGCGTGTCCAGGCCACTTTTAAGCCGCTCGTGTGTGGGCGGTGCCTGATCCCAGGTCGGCCAGAGATAGCGTGGAGACTCTAGTTTATCGCCACTGACAGTCACACTCACGCCAATTCCTTCTGACGAACGGGTCTCACGCCCTGGTGTCAGGCGATCGTCATGGGTCACCATGCGCTGAGAAGGATCCGTAAATTGCAACATATTCCAGGGGATGCGAATCTCTACCAAATTATCGTGAATCAGAACGGCATCCGTTGATTGCTGATACTGACTGGCATTACTTACGCCCAGATCACCTATCGAAAAGTAGGTCAGCGGAAAGGTCATACTCCCATCTCTACTGGTACTGGGCTGGCCATTTTGCCAGCGCAAAGGGTTCCAGGGGGCGCCGTGACTGGCTACCGACTGATAAGTTTGTTTGGGGCCAGAAGTCCCATGCCAAATGCCCAGCAGATCATATGATTGCACGACATTCAATTGAGCGGTCTTGTTCTGATTCAAGACCACAGCAAACTCATTGCGACGAGAGGTTTCCTGCTTATTAGGCAAAATATTTTCACCTAAATTATCGGCATAGGTATCCAGTCCTACCACCAGTTCTTGCTGGGGATTCAGCGGACCATTCAATTGGACGCGGGCATAAAAATAAGCAGCATCTGTCGCTGCTGAAATACTTGCGATCCGCCCCTGACCTTCTTGCATCAGCTTAAATTCAGGTGCTTTCTGCTCAAAAGCCACCATCCCAAAATTTTCTTCCGGTGAAGTCAGATTATGCCAAAGGCGAAAACGCTCCCGAGGCATTTCACGCTCATCTACAATCCAGGTCCGTTTCCACCACTCATCAATCCAGGCAAAGACCATACCACCAGCAGCTCCACTGTCGTGGATATTTTGTGACATTCGTGCGTTATAGCGCGCTTGATCGACTTCATTAAGCCCTCCATGATGCATACCGCTGGGGCTAAAGTGGGCATTGCCCCAGCTTGAGGGCACGCCATATTCCCCGATCACCAGCGGCATATTTTTATAATGGGCTTTGAGCTCTTTGAGATAGCCCAGGTAATTATTGACACCCTGCTCATCCGAAAACTTGAGATACTCTGGCTCGTTATTGATGAAGTTGGGATAATAGGGATAGGCGTGGAAACTGGGGAAATAGCCCCCTGGTAAATCTGTCATTTCGAGTTGGGCGAGATCTACAGAAACAATATCTTCGCTACTGTCAACCGGGTTTTCGGTACTGTGAGTCATGGGATCAAGAGTGGGCCAGCTCGAAACAGAAATCGGCCGATCAACCTGATAATTGCTGCGCTCATAATCGGTGATATAGTCCACCTGCTCAGCCATCCAAACTTCACTGGGATTACCCGTCAGACTGACATGTTTGCCTTCAAAACGGGTTTTATCTGGATGCTTTTCGTTGGTGCCAATGATTTCATCAGGAGAGACTTCACGACCGATAATCCAGCCGGCAATCCAGCGTGAAATATTGGCTGTATATTTGCCATAAGCACGCCCACGGCGCTTCCCAATTTCGCCGCGGCCATGAATGGCATCCACATTTTCACGGATACCTTGCTGAAAACCTTCGGTGGCAGCATAGAGATCGTGAGAAATTTCGACTTCTTCATCTAACCAGGCACCATGAAAAATATAAAGTGGATTGTCTGGATGGGCTTCATTAAATTTGGCCAGCTCCTGGTAAAAGCGGGGATAATGCAGCGTATAGATCCTGATATTATTAAAACCCATCTCTGACATCTGCTGGAACCAACGGGCATAATCTTCACGACTGGCAGCCAAATCTCCAGCCTGTGTGCCAGGTACACCCAGGCCCAGGTTAATTCCTTTGAGATAGAAGTTCTGATAGCTCTGACCGTTCCAGCGCTGTAAAAAGGTATCATGCAGAGCTGAAAACGGTACCGGATGCGTTGCTGGAAAATTTTGAGGCTGGAGCGGCGCCCGGTTATCTGGCCCCGTTGTGATGCCAGAGGTCGAAGTCTGGTCTTCCGGGATCGTCAGATTTTCGAGACGTTGGCCGAGTGCAGAGCGATTTTTAATAGCAGTCGAGCCCCCACCGACGCCAATCAAGGCATTATCGATGGCCTGACAGGAAGCCAAATGGGACAAAATCAAGAGGGTGGCACTGGTGTAGATCAAATATTTGCGCTTAATCATGTAAAACTCTCGGCGTTTCTTTAGTTCTTGTCATTATGGCATAAGCCGACACCCAAGAACCACGAATTAGGACAGGATGAGCAGTGAAGACATCATCCAATCCGGCTAAAATAGTAGGTTTGATTCGAAAGCAGCCTCTAAATTAGCACTTTATTGCTGGGCTTTCCATAAGCCACTGCTGGGATCAAAATGCATTTCCTGCCCCAGCTTCTCGAGTAATTTAACCAGTAGAGGTAATTGCTCCTGATGCTCGCTAGCAAAGGCATGGCCCAATTTTTCGAGTCGGGTTTCCTGGCGGTACTGGCCATTTAAGGCCGCAAGTAAATAAGGTACAGCCCGTGTGTCTTTAAACAACACCAGGGTTTCAGCAGCCAATTGTAATAAGCGCGTATCATCGGCGCGAGCCGCCTCTTGTAAAATGGCTGAGACCTGATCCATCGCCGTTAAGAGCCCATGTCTCGCCAGAGCATGTATCGCGAGGCAACGGGTCATGGCATGCCAACCGCGAGCCGACTGGAAGATTTGCAATAGACGCTGACTCTGGCGCGGAGCATCTAATTGCTGCCATTTGTTTAATAAGACCTGGCGTAGTTCACTACGTGGCTGGGGACTGTCTTGCTCGAGCAGGTCTAACAAAATGGGTTCCCAACTCAGGTCTTCTGGCAAGACCTGTAAAATCTCCAGGATCAAGCTATCGGGGGTTTCTGAGTAGGTCAATATCTGCTGAAATGTCTCGACAATCTCAGCTTGTGGCAGAGACCGAGCCAGGATTCGAACAGCTGAACGCTGGGCTTGCAAAAAACGGGAACTTTTGAGAACCCGATGCGCCAACTCATCGGCATCTGCCGTGGGTAAATCAGCCATCAAGTCCGCCAGAGCATCGTCATGCTCTTCTGACCATGAAAGCAAGATCGTGTGTTGCAAAGCAGCTCGCCAGAGCAAGGCTTTCTCTTCAGGCAACTGACGCAAGAGGTATCTTTCCATCAATTCTAAGTTGAGATCGTGCAGGGCTTGAAAGCGAATCTGTCTTGGAACCTGGTTGAGCTTTAACTCGGCTTTGAGCTGATTAAAAGCTTGCTCTAAATCACCCATGGCCTGAAAGCGAGAGAAGTTCCCACGGTAATGATCGGGCGCTACCCAATAAGGCTTCTGTTGCTGACGCTGACGGTTAAGTTGCTCTAAAGCCTGATCAAAGCGGGCCTGGACAAGGTCTTCAATCTGACGCTGTTCGTCGACCCGCATGGCCTTGCTTAAAACCAGTCGTTGCAAACAATTCAAATGCCGATCGACATGTAAACGCAAAAGGTCCCAGGGGACTGATTCTGTGGGGTACTCAGACAAATTGAGCAAGGCTAGCCAGACACCCTGTACAGCCTGCCAATCTCGAGACTTAAGCCAGCTGCTGGTCATCGCTGGGGTGGTACTTCTTGACCAGACTTTCGGCCAGGGCGCGATAGGCTTTGGAGCCGGGAGAATGCATGTCATAGAGTACGATCGGACGCCCGGCTGCTGTTGCTTCACCCAGACGTGCATCTCGAGGGATCATTTGAGGTAAGAGCAAAGGCCCAAAGTGTTGGCGTGCCTGCTCTAATAGATTACGTGAATAAGAGACATCTTCGTCGTATAGAGTCAGCAAAATACCTTCTAATTTGAGATACGGATTAACTGATTGCTGGACGGTTTTGATCAGCTCAATCAATCGCGGCATCGTGCTTAGAGCCATTTGCTCACATTGCAAAGGCACCAATAAAGAATCGGCAGCTGCAAAGGCCATTTTGGGTAAAGCCGCCAGAGATGGCGGGGCATCAATTAAGATAAAGTCATAATCAGGCAAAGCCAGATCAACGACATTTTTGAGAATGTCGGGATCTTCAACAGCCTGCTGATTCATCCAAATTTCTGTATCTGAACGCGCAATATTGGCAGGCAAGAGCGAGAGCTTTTCTATGGGCGTGCTATAGATATACTGTTGAATATGGTTATTCTTCAGCAGCTCTAGAGCACCCGCCTCAAAAACCTCTTTTAAGCCGCCATTTTTGGCCTTGCCCTGCATATCCAGACAACGTGTTGTGCTGCCCTGGGGATCCAGGTCAATCACCAATACTCTCTGGTTTAAAAGCGCCAGCCAGGCGGCCAGGTTGACCACAGTTGTGGTTTTGCCTACACCGCCTTTTTGGCTGCCAATCGCAATACTGCGTGTTTTCATGATCTAAATCTGCTTTTTGGCGTCAAAGGCATCACGTAAGCCATCGCCAAAGAAGTTAAAGCCGAAGACAGTTAAAACAATCGCAAAACCAGGGATCAATAACCAGGGATGGTCTTTGACCAGAACAATATTTTGAGATTCTTTCAACATCAAGCCCCAGCTCGATTCTGGATCTTGAATACCCAGTCCCAGGAAACTCAGGGCAGCTTCACCCAGCGTGTAAGCTGGGATCGAAATCGTGGCTGAAACAATAATCCAGGAAGACATCTGTGGAATGATGTGTTTGATAATAATCGGTACATCTTTCATGCCTACTGAGCGAGCGGCTTCCACGTACTCCATCTGGCGCAAGCTCAAAACTTGACCGCGATAGATACGGGCCTGGCCTGCCCAGCCGATAAAACTGAGAATACCAATAACGGCGAGATACCTCTGTATCGAGGTTAAGTTACCTGGTAAAGTCGCTGAAAGAGTTAATAAGAGATACAAGCTAGGGAAAGCAATAATTGCTTCCACCAAACGCATAATCGCGGTATCAACCCAGCCTCCGAAATAACCAGCAATCCCCCCCATCAATAAGCCGATCGGATAAGAGATCATAATCGCCATAATACCGACGGTCAAAGAAATCCGACCACCAAACAAGAGACGGGTATAGAGATCACGCCCCTGGATATCCGCGCCCCAAATATAGAGTCTATTGGGTTTTTCACCCGCCGGCAAATCCATTTTTTGGCCCTGGTCATTGATCGGAGCACCGGCCCCAAACAAGTGGCGCTCGGTGGGAATCAAAAACATAAACTTATAAGGCTGGCCTTTGGCGAAGAACTCAATCGGGTAACGAATCGAACTATCCCGGAAAAGCTTAAATACAGGAATTTCACCCGCGCCAGCCGTATTGCGCTTGCGCATATGGTAATAAAAAGGGCCTGTAAATTTGCCTTTGTGAAACATTTGCACCGCTGTCGGTGGGTAATGCGCCTGATTAACGACACTGGAATCAGCGCCATAGGGCGATAAGAAGTCAGCAAAGAAGGCCGATAAATACAAGACCAACAAAATCACCATGCCCAGCATAGCCAGACGGTGCCGTAGAAAACGCTTTAAAATTTTCTGACGGGTCGAGGTCATTTTAGGTAATTTACCGGTACCACTGCCATTTTCCATCCGATTGATGTCGGCAGACTCAATAATATCCATATCTAATGAACGGGTTGTCATGAATTTATGCCTCCAGCTTAATCCGCGGATCGACCACTCCAAGGAGTACATCCGCAATTAGATTGCCCATTAAGAGCATAAAGGACGAGATAATCAGACCCGCCATGACGAGATTCAAATCCGTACCTAGTACAGCCTGAAGCATCATATTGCCCAGACCTGGCCAGTTAAAAATGATTTCCACAAAGGCCGCGCCCGAAACCAAACCAGCTATCTCAAAACCCAGCAGGGTCACAATCGGGTTGATCGCGTTACGCACGGCGTGCTTGTAGATCACTTTGTTTTCACTCAGACCCTTGGCACGAGCGGTTTTAATATACTCTTCACCCAGCACATCCAACATATTGGCGCGCATACGGCGCTGTAAGTTGGCAATACTGATCAGAGCCAGAGTCAAAGCCGGTAAAATTAAATGATGGCCAACATCAATGAATTGACCAAAACTAGACATATCTGAATGATTAGAAGCGGTCATGCCACCAATTGGGAACCAGCCAGTAACAGCTGCAAACAAGAGGAAAATGATCGCCAGGAAAAAATCTGGAAATCCCATAAAGAAGTAGGAAACCGAGGAGAACACCTGATCGACAAAGGAGTACTGGCGAACCGAGAGAAAAATCCCCAACGGTATCGCCACCAACCAGGTTAGTATAAGCGTTGCAAACCCCAGTACAGCGGTATTCCAGAGCCGACTTAAGATCAGTGTTGATACCGGTGCTTTATAAGCATAGGACTCACCCATATTACCTGTGGAAAAGTTTTTAAGCCAGATCACATAACGCACGATAAACGGTTTATCAAGGGCCAGACGCTCGCGTTCACGAGCCAATGTCTCTGCGGTAGTTGTTGGACTCATTTTTAATTGAGCCAGCGGATCGGCGTTGGCATAAACTTCTGCCATACGGATGATGCCAAAGGCAATAAAAGAGATAATCAATAAGAGCGGGATCATTTGTATAAAGCGTTTCAGGACGTACCTTAGCATAAATTATGCCTACTCCTTAATAAAGTGGTAATCCGTATTCCAGTTGATCTGGTTCAAACCAGATCCCCCGTGAATACTGGGACGTACATTGCCGATATTATTGCGATAGGCCACCATTGAAAATTGGTTGACCGTAAACAAGAAAGGCAGTTGCTCAGAGACAATGTCCTGGGCTTTGAAATAGAGCTCTTTGCGTTTCTCTAAATCAAATTCTTTGGCGCCTTTTTCATAGAGGTCCAGAACTTCTGTTTCCCAGGGCTCGTAAGTGGTGGGTTGGCCATCTTTCCAGCTGCTTTTATTACCCATGTTAAACATGTGCATGCGGCCATCTAAGCGCCAGGTATTGATACCACCATGGGGCTCAATTGCTGATCCGGTCAAACCAATCATCATCGATTCCCAATCCAAAGTGGAATCGATTTGCTGAACCATAATATTGAATTGAACGGGCTTATAATTTACATTGATGCCCAATCGACTCCAGTCTTTACGCAAAATAGCGCAAGCGGCGTCACGCTGAGTATTGCCCGCGTTGGTGACCAGGCTAAACTCAACCAGATGCCCTTCAGCATCCATTAATTGGCCCTGTCCATTTTTCTTGAAGCCCGCTTCAGTTAATTTTTCTTCGGCCAGCTTGAGGTCATACTCATAACCTGGCGTATTGGGATTATAAAACGGGTTTTGTTGAGAAATATGTGAGGTTTGTGGGGTGGCACGCCCTTTGTAAATACTCTGGATAATGCCTTCTTTGTTAATTGAGTGAGCCATCGCCTGGCGGAATTTGGGGTTGCGGAACCATTTGGATTTAATGGGATCTACAACCGGCTTGCCTTCTTTGGTTTTAGCTGTGCTCATATTAAACATCACAAATAAAGTACCCGTGGCCGGGCCCAGGTTTTTAATCGTGAACTTATCTTGCTCTTGCTTGGATTCGAGCAAGTCATAATCTTCTGCCCGCAGCGAGAGAGAGTCGGTTTCACCCGCATCGAACTTGATCACCGAGGTATCCAAACTCTGGACTTCCATCGTGGTGAATTCGGTAAGGTAAGGCAGTTTATTGCCTTCTTTGTCTTTCAGGTAGTAATTGGGATTGGGCTCCATCAGGATCCGCTGTCCAGCGACATATTCTTTGATCCGCCAGGGACCATTCACCACGATTTTGGTAACGTCTGAATTCAGTCCCCACATGCTGTTGAAAGAAACTTTGCCAGCAGTCAACTTGGTGCTGCCCTCAAAGATATGCTTGGGCATAATCGGATCACTCAGGCCACGCAAGAAAGGCACAAAGGGAACGGCTGTCTTGAACTGAACTGTGCGCTCATCAATTTTGGTGACTTCAGGGAATTTATCTCCATCAGCAGTTGGGATCAACAAGCCATCGCGAAAATTATTGGGAATATCCGTATTATCGACAATTTCGTTATAGGTAAAGACCACGTCATCAGCGGTGATAGGCTTGCCATCTGACCAAACCAAACCTTCGCGCAACTTAAAGGTGTAGGTCAGTTTGTCATCGCCGATCACCCAGGATTCTGCCAGTGAAGGCGTGACTTCAGTACTGACGGGATCGGTCGTGACCAGCCCCAGATACATTAGACCAGTGACGTCGGTAGAAGATGTTTCTGCTGCCAGGTAAGCATTAAAGGTCTTGGGCAGGGACATGCTAGAAATTACACGCGTTCCACCGGGCTTACCAATCACAGGTTCAAAGGTTTGTTTTTCAATCGTCTCTGTACCTGTATCAGTTGAGCCTTGCATGGCTCCAGGATCTTCTTCGACATTGGAAGGACAGGCTGTCAAAAGACTAAATGCAAGTCCTGCGCCGAGCATCAGTTTCAGGTAAGAGTTATAAGTTGACAATTGCCTCATATGATATGGTTACCCCAAAATTTTAAGTTTAGTTTAAATGAGTGGACTGTAAAGCAAAAGAGCGACCAGGGCCCATAAAACGGCAATGGTCGTGGTGATCCGATTAATACCCGCTTCAGCACCTTTTTGGCTACCAAAGACCTGAGCGGATCCTCCCATACTGCCTAAACCAGCGCCTTTAGCTGGGTGCAGAATCACGGCCACTATCAGGGCCAATGAGAGAAAAAGTTGAAACCAGGTGAGAAAAGTTTGCATGATTTACCTTTCAAATGAATGCACTGCAAGTCTGAAATATTCGTTTTTTGATTTTAATTTAATCGATATGCATTCATTTATTCAGTGTCTATGTATAGCATGATTGCGGGGGGGCGTCAATCAAGACTCAGGCCGTTTATAGTGGAAAGCGGAGTTCCAATTGATCTGGTGTAAACCGCTACCGCCATAGACCGACGGACGAATATTTCCCAGATCATTGCGCACGGCTACAAGATTCAATTCACTGACCGTATACAAAAACGGCAAATGCTGCTGTTCCAGAACCTGGGCCTGCCAATACAATTGTTTACGCTGCGCCGGGTCGATCTCGCGTGCAGCCTGCTGGTAAAGGCTCTGCATTTGATGTTCCCAGGGCTGATAGCTCGTGGGCTGCCCCTGCCAATAATCAGCATGGCCTTTATTAAATAAATGCATACGGCCATCTAAACGCCAACGTGAAGACGAAAAATGAGGCTCTAATGAATTGCTAGCCAGCCCCACCAGCATAGATTCCCATTGCAGGGTATCGTGCATATTTTTGATCAAAACCGAAAAACTGGCCGGACGATAATTGACCTGCACGCCCAATTTGGCCCAGGCTCGCCGCAATAACGAACAGGTAGCATCCCGTTCGGCATTACTGGCATTAGTGGTGAGTTCAAAAGCAACCCGATTGCCCAGCGGATCCAACAAACGCTGTTTTGCGTCCCATCGAAACCCTGCCGCACTCAAGATTTCGCGGGCTTGATCAGGAGCATATTCCAACACCTGAAGCTCACTATTATAAAAAGGATTGTGCTGATTGAGATGCCCAATTTGCGCCACTGCCCGTCCCTGATAAACACTGTCGATCAAGCCTTGTTTGTCAATTGCCAGGGCCAGGGCTTTTCTGAAGCTCAGATTGCGAAACCAGGCCGATTTGACTGGATCCACAACCGGGGTGCCATCCGGTCGTTGGGCAGTACTCATATTAAACATCACAAACAAAGAACTGGGGCTGGGCCCCAGATTGTAGATAGTGAACTTTTCAGTAGTCTGCTCCGGGGCCAGTAATTCATAATCAGAAGGATGCATTAAATAAGTGTCTATTTCCCCCCGCCGAAAGCGCAAGAGGGCTGCATGACCACTTTGCATATCGAGCAAAGTCATACGCTTGAGATAAGGCAAACGCTGGCCCTTGGTATCGTGCTGGTAATAGTGCGGATTCGGCTCCAATTCAATCCGCTGCCCTGGCAGATAGCTCGCCAATTGCCAGGGCCCGTTGACCACAATACTGGCAGGATCGGCCTGCAAACCCCAGGCCTGAAAAAAGGCCGGTGAGTCGCTGCCATTGGCCCGAGTCTGCCCGCGAAACACATGAGCCGGCACAATCGGCGCCATCAGATTATACAAAAACGGCGCAAAGGGTTCTAGCAGGCGAAAGCGCACAGTCTGAGCATCGAGCGCCTGCACGTCAGGAAAGCGCGGTAAATAGGCCCAAAAGTCACTGTAGTTATTGGGAATCTGGGGGTTATTGATAATCTCTTGATAGGTAAAGACCACATCTTCAGACGTCAGCGGCTGGCCGTCCGACCATTTCAAATTCGGGCGCAGCTTAAGGGTCCATTCGGTTTGCTCAGTATTACTCACCCAGCTCTCAGCTAGATCTGGCTGCAATTGCTGCTGCATGGCGTCATAGCGTGTCAGACCACTAAACATCTGGTAAATCACTGCCAACGAAGCCGCATCTGAAGCCAAATAGGGATTAAATGAATTGGGCAAAGACAAATTGCCCATCACCCGCTCGCCCCCCGGCTGACCTATTTCTGGGTAAGGCAAGCCCTGCACCGCTGCCGCCTCAAGTGCCGTCGTCGCTGTTTGCTCGACCCCTGGCCGACAGGCTAGCAAGCCAAATGACGCCCCCAACACACATAGCAACAGCCAGCCAGGCCAGCAGCTATGCTGCCGTCTAAGGGTTGGTTCTGGAATGATTTGAGTCACGTTTCTTGTCCTTGCTTGGCTTGCCTACAGCATACGGGCCTGAAGCCCTGAGAGACAATGGGGTTCTCTATCATATTCATTTCTCAGGACTCCGCCTATAGTCAAGTTTAGGGGGAGATGTAGAGGAATACGCCTCAGAGAGGCGTCATGCGTTGACTTTTCTGACTCAAAATGTATACTAATAGTATGACTTTGCATAAAAGGCGTGTGAATTACAGGCTGTATCCTAAGCCAGAGCAAACAAAGGCATTATTGGAGATGCTCAGGAAGCATCAGCTTTTGTACAATGCTGCATTGGAACAGCGAATCACTGCTTACCACAAACAAGGGGTCAGCTTAAATTACTACCAACAGGCAAAAGAGTTAACTGAACTCAGGGCAGAATTACCTGAGTTTAGAGAACTGAATGCTCAATCCTCCCAAAATACCCTTAAACGGATGGATAGGGCCTTTCAGCATTTTTACAGACGGTGTAAAGCAGGTGTTGAGAAAGCTGGCTTTCCCCGCTTTAAGGCATTCGCTCGTTACTCAGGTTGGGGCTACAATACCCATGGTGATGGATGGCGCTTATCTACAACAGAAAAGTGCTGCTACTTAAAATTGTCAGGCGTTGGGCATATTCGTATGCGTGGCAAGGCACGAACACCAGGCCCGCCAAAGACTTTAGATATTGTATATAAGCAAGGTAAATGGTATGCATCGGTTGTTTTTGAATGTGAGCCTGAGCGCAAACAAAATGCGATAACGAGAGCAATAGGTTTGGATTGGGGGGTGGAAACCTTTGCCACCCTTGCTCATGATAATGATGAGTATACAGCCATTGAAAACGAACGTCATATGCTCTTGGAACTCGACCGGCTAAAGCAGTTACAACGTGACTGCTCTCGTAAGAAACGTGGCTCACGCAACTGGTCAAAAGCAAAGCAGAAGATTGCAGCTTTACATGCAAAGATCGCTCGGAAACGACATGAATTTTTACACCAGACCAGTGCTCGGATTGTTAAAGAGAACAGTTTAATCGCCGTTGAAAAGCTGAGCATCAAAGGGATGACAGCCAATGGGGGCAAGTGGAAAAAAGGACTGAACAGAGAGGTGCTCAGTACAGCACCTGGTGCATTTCATGGGATGTTGAAGTACAAAGCGGAAGAAGCTGGTACGCGATACATAGAAGTGCCCACGCGCAAGGTAAAACCCAGTCAGACCTGTAGCGGTTGTGGAAAGCAGCAAAAAAAGGCCTTGCAACAGAGAATACATGAATGCCCCTGTGGCATACGGCTGAGTCGAGATGAGAACGCAGCCCGTGTCATTTTGAATTGGGCATTGGACAACATTAAAGGTAGGGGATCTGCCTTGTGTGGAGAGATCGCGTTAGCTGTCTCTGCGAAGCACGAAACTCCCGCTATAGCATAAGCTTAGCGGGATGTAGTTCATTCGATTACTCGCAAGCCAATTGAGAAGGGCGGACAGCCCAGATTTTTTCAAAAAATCGACCCGAATAAGACCTGGCTGATTAGCCTGAAGTACAAGCCTGGCGCATCCCAAACCAACGCTTCAAACAGAACATGTTAGCATAAAGGGATGGGCAAATTTTATGACTGGGCCAGGCGCCACCCGACGGTTTTTGGTTTACTGATTAGCGGTATCTATGGCTTGCTAATGCGATTATTCTTTTTTGATCCTGAAGCCATGAAGCGACTGGGTATCGACGATCTTTTTTTCACGACCTCTGTCGGATTTTTGTTTGGCGCGCCCCTGGTGATGGGCTATCTGACAATGGCCGGCGACGCCCTCAAGCCCGAACAACAAAACCTGAGCTTTGGCCGCAGTGTCTTGCGCGCAATCTTTCTGCCCTGGGGCCCGGCCTTTTTTAGCTTTCTAGTGATCCTACTAGCGGGCTTTGAATTGATGATTTGTCTGATTATGGCCGGCCCGCTGTTTTTGCTAATGTCATCCCTGGGCGGCCTGCTAGCAATGGCCGTGCTCAGTCGCAAACCCAAGAACTACTCTTCGTTTCTGGTTGGGTTGGTGTTTTTGCCAATGATCGGCAGTGGCCTCGAATCCCAATTGCCACAACCTCACAACGAATACAAAGTGCACAACCAGATCCTGATTGACGCCCCGGCAGACGCCGTCTGGAAACAAATCGAACGGGTGCCGATGATCCAGGAGCAAGAGCAAACCCACTCCTATTTGCATGAACTGGGGTTTCCGCGCCCCTTAGAAGCCACTCTCTCTCAGCCAGGGGTCGGCGGTGTGCGTCACGCCACTTTTGAAGGCAATATTTTGTTTGTCGAGACGGTCACCGAATGGAATCCACCGCGCACCCTTAGCTTTAGCATCGTGCCAGAGCTGGCTGAGAGCCAATCAGCAATCGTCAACAGCAAAATTCTGGGTGGCAAATACTTCGACATTCTCGAAGGCAGCTACTACCTGGAACCAGTCTTGGGCAAAAATGGTGAGCAAACCCTGTTGCATCTGAGTTCTATACAACGGGTCAGCACCTTTTATAATCTCTACTCCAGTCTCTGGACTCGCTGGGTGATGTCACAACTGCAAAGCTATATTTTGAATGTGATTCAGCAGCGCGCTGAACAGGCTACAACAGCAAGGCAATAGCCTGCGAGCTATTATTGAAAACAAGAATTAAGTTTTATGGAAACCTCAAATATGTCTCAAACAATTTATCATCTGGCCTCAAATGCCGATTGGCAAGCCGCCCAAACGAAAGGCAGCTATCGTTCTCCCTCATTGACAAGTGAAGGCTTTATTCACTGCGCGACAGCCGAGCAAACCCGGGGCGTGCATACACGTTATTATCAGCAGGCCAGCCAGATCTGGCTTTTAACGCTGGAGCTGCCCACCCAGCCAGACAAATTGGTTTGGGAAAACACCAGCGGCGGTCATGAGCTGTTTCCGCATTGGTATGGAGAACTACCCCTGAGTCTGATCAGCCGGGCGGAGCTCTTGATTGACGCCCAGTCCCAGACACACTGGCCCGCTGGATTCTAGATTCGGTCTGGAGATTTGTGGGCGGGTCATCTGTCGACTCTGGCAAAAATCATGCTAAACTGTAGGGATTAAATAGCCTCGAAAACTGTATAGCACCACAAAATCGGATACACCTATGACAGACTTACGCGTCATTCATGACAACTCAGAAGATCTCATGGAACAGGAAGTCCGCCGTCATGTCACGATCACCACCGTCGACAAGGTTTTGGACACCCTTAACAATTGGGGACGTCGTTCCTCAATCTGGCCCATGCAATTTGGACTGGCCTGCTGTGCCATCGAAATGATCTGTACCGCCAGCTCCCGCTTTGATATTTCCCGCTTTGGCGCAGAGCTTTTTAGAGCCTCGCCCCGTCAGGCCGACCTGATGATCGTTTCCGGCACCGTTACCAAGCGCATGGTGCCCATGATCGCCCGCCTCTACAACCAAATGCCTGAACCCAAATATGTGATCTCTATGGGCGCTTGCTCCACTGGTGGCGGCCCTTTTAAAGAAGGCTATAACGTCGTCTCAGGCATCGATGAGTTTATTCCTGTCGATGTCTATATTACTGGCTGCCCGCCCACACCCCAGGCACTTTTGTCAGGCCTGATCGAATTGCAAAAGAAAATTGACAAGCAACATTACAAGGACACTCGCTGGTACCGCAAAGACACCACCGATGAACGTCCAGTGCCGATGCTGGGCCCAGATTTGGTAGATCCTCGCCAAATCGAAGCGCTCAAACAGCCGACCCCTGAGCCAGAAATCGAGTATGAAGCCCCCGCTTATCTGGCAGCTTTCCCAGTCTATGAGCCTGAGCCCGAAGAAGCCGAGGCAGATGCTGACGACAAAAAGAAAAAGAGCAAAAAGAAAACCGTTGAGCCACCGACGGTCAATCTGAGCATGCGCGAACTTCAGACTAAATTCCCTGATCTGCAAGTCACCACTGCGAGTACTTTATTGGTTCCAGCCGAGCAATTGCATAATGTAATTTGGGCTCTCAAGGACATCGGCCTGGATTATCTGGCCAATTTGACCTCCGTTGACTTTGAAGACTGCTTTGAAGTGGTCTATAACTTTAGCTCCAGTCAAAAGCCTGAATCCGAAGTACCGCCCGTGACTTTAGTCGTGCGTGCCGATCGTGATCACCCAAGCGTGCCTTCGATTACGCCTTTCTGGGCGGGAGCTGATTTTCAGGAACGCGAAGTCTACGACATGATGGGTATTCGCTTTGAAGGGCATCCTGGCTTACGCCGCATTCTGATGTGGGAAGGCTTTGAGGGTTGGCCCTTACGCAAAGACTATTTAGAACCTTATTATGAAGGCCCCCTCAAAATGTACGCTTCTCGCTGGCGTGATGGCAAGCACCAATTTGCCGAGGATCGCAACCCCCATGGTCGCAATGTAAAATACCCCAAAGACTGGGATCCCGAGACCTTTGCCTATAACGATGACGATCCCAGCTTCGAAGACTTAGGCGGTCTCGGCTCGCTCCAGACCGACTTAATGGAAGTCAATATGGGCCCGCATCACCCCAGCACCCACGGGGTATTCCGCATGAAGCTGGCCCTCGACGGTGAAAAGGTCGTCAGACTCTATCCAATCATGGGCTATTTGCACCGCAATCACGAGAAAATCGGCGAACGCAATTCCTGGATCATGAACTTCCCCTATACGGATCGCTTAGACTATTTGACCTCGATGTCTAATAACCACGGCTATGCCATTGCCGTTGAAAAGCTGGCAGGCGTTGCCGTGCCTGAGCGGGCCGAATATATACGTGTGATTATGACCGAACTCAATCGGATCGCCAGTCACCTCTGGGCACAGGGCTTCTTGCTCAATGACCTGGGCGCCTTTTTCACACCAATGCTCTACGCTGCGCAAGAGCGTGAGATGATTCTGGATCTGTTTGAAATGGTCTCCGGCGCGCGCATCATGTGCAATTACATGCGTTTTGGCGGTGTTGCCGCCGATCTACCGGAAGAATTTTACAAGCCTTTTAATCACCTGATTGAAGATCGCTTGCCGCGCATGATCGAAGAGTTAGATCATTTTATTACCACCAATGAGATCGTGATGGAACGCACCCAGGGCCTGGGAGCCATGACTGCTGAAGAAGCCACGGCCTATAGCCTCTCTGGCCCGCTGCTGAGAGCTTCTGGTGTGAACTATGATGTACGTCGCAATCACCCTTATTCGATCTATGATCGCTTTGACTTTAATGTCGTGACCCAACCCCATGGTGATGTCTATAGCCGCTATCTGGTGCGCCTGGGTGAAATGTATGAGTCGCTCAAAATCTTACGCCAGGCCAGCAGAGATCTGCCCTCTGGTGAGATCATCGACAAAAAGCAATGGAATATGCGCGTCCCTGCCGGGCAAGCTTATGCCGCTGTGGAAAGTCCCAAAGGCCAGCTGGGTTATTATCTGGTCTCTGATGGCAAGGGCAACCCTTACCGCTATCATATCCGTTCGGGTAGCTTTATTAACCTGACCGCCCTCGAAAAAATGTGTCAGGGCCACCATGTCGCCGATGTCGTCGTCATTTTGGGCAGCTTAGATATTGTGCTTGGGGAGGTCGATCGATGAAAGTTTATGGTGCATCCATTGTCAAAGGTATGCTCTACACCCTCAAGACCTTTGTGGGTACCTATGTAGAGGACTTTAAACGCAAGGGCTCTCAAGAAACAGAGCACGGCCTGCGTTCGCAAACCGAAGGCGTGGTCACGGTGCAATACCCTGAGCAAGAAATGCCTATCGGTTCAACCTATGAGCGTTTTCGGGTCTTGCCGATGTTGATCTATGATCAGAAAGAAGATGAAAAAGATGTGCGCTGCACGTCGTGCGGGATCTGTGCCAAGGTCTGCCCACCCCAGTGCATCTGGATCGTGCAAGAAAGCGACGAAAAAGGCAAGCCAATTCCTAAGCCCCAAGAATTTTATATCGACATGTCAGTCTGTATGAATTGCAGCCTTTGCGCTGAGTTCTGCCCTTTTGACGCCATCAAAATGGACCATCAATTCGCCCTCAATGTGACCGAGAACCGTCAGGAAAACTATCTCTACGATCTCGAAAAACTGCTCGTACCCGCTGAATACTACGCAGAGTTACACCCCAAAGCCAATGCCGAAGAAGAAGCCAATCGCAAAGCTGATGCTGAAGCCAAAGCCAAAAAAGAGATTGAGAAAAAAGCCCGCCTGGCTAAAAAAGCAGCCGAAAAAGCCGCTGCCGCCGAAAGCGGCGATGCCGGGGAGGCTGCAGACAAACCCAAAGCAGCCAAGGCAGAAGATCCTGAGCGCGCTGCTCGTATTGCTGCTGCTAAAGAAAAAGCTGCTGCTGCCAAAGCCAAAAAAGAAGCTGAAAAGGCAGCCGCTGCTGGTACCCTCAGCGAGGCCGAAGCAGAACAAGCTGTACCGGCAAGCACAGAGCCTAAACCCGCCAAAACCGAAGCAGGTTTCGATCTCACAGCCGCCGCTGAAAGCCCTGTGGAAGCTCAGGCTGAAGCCAATCCGGTCTTCCCGGATGGCGTCGAAGAAATCAGCACAGCCAATGAAGCTGGTCTCAAAAAAGAGGCTGTTTCTAGTGCTGTTGCAAAGCCTGCGGATGCTGCCCCAAAAGCAGCACCAGCGACTGAAGTTTCCACGGCAGATTTGCTGCACAGAGACAGTCAGCCTGAGATCAGCGAAGCCGAAGCCGAGCAAGCCGTCCCCCCCAGCGATCAAATCGCTCCCGTACCAGCCGCTAGCGAAGGCTTCCCTGTAGATCAGGAATTACCCGACAGTGCTGAAGCAGCTCAGGCCCAGGCTGAAGCCAACCCCGTCTTCCCGGATGGCGTTGAAGAAATCAGTAGCGCCAATGAAGCTGGACAGAGCCCGTCAACCCAGCCAGCTCAAGCCCCTCCAGCTGAGCAAAACAGTGACTTACTAGCAGAACATCAGGCTGAAATTGCCAAAGCTGCTGATACCGCCAAAGCCGAAGCCCAGGCAAATCCTGTGCTCCAAAACCCGGCTGACAGCAACGAAGCGGGGCAGACCGATAACGAAGTAGAAACACCGAAAGCGAGCCCTGAAGCATGAGTCAAGATTTAGCCTGGAGTACTTTAGGGTTAGCCGGCCTTTTTGCGATAATATTCTCTACCCTGCCGATTGCAGGTGCCTTTTTCTTTCGGCCTCGCAAGAGCAACCCTGGCAAAACGGCCTCTTATGAATGCGGTTTGCACCCCAAGGTCAATCCCTTGCTGCATATTCACATCCAGTATTATTTGTTTGCTCTGGCATTTTTGATCTTCTCGATTGAGATTTTATATGTTTATCCCTGGGCCGTGAACTTTAAAACCCTCGGCGTGCCAGCCTTGATTGAAATGGTGATCTTCCTGGGTGTCCTACTGATCGGCCTGCTCTATGCCTGGAAAAAAGGAGGCCTGGAATGGAACTAATCGAAGGGCTTTTTTCACTGATTAAACAAGGGGTTTTGCTTTTACCCAAAACCCTCTTGCCTGCTGAAATCTATCAGCGCTTTGAAATACAATTGTCGATTTTGATTGGTATCACTGCCATTTTAATCTTTGCGCCTGTCACCATGCTCTTTTTGACCTGGTTAGAGCGCAAAGTTGTGGCCCGTATGCAAAAGCGCTATGGCCCAAATCGCGTCGGTAAATTTGGGGTCTTACAACCCTTTGCTGACGGTATTAAGATGTTTTTAAAAGAAGACATCATCCCACTGGCCGTCGATCCCGTCTTGCATACCCTGGCCCCGATGCTAATCGTGGTTCCAGCCGTACTTCTATTCACAGTGATGCCCTTTGGCCGTGACCTGATTCTGGTTGATCTCAATATTGCGATCTTGTTTATTATGAGTATTTCATCGATTGAAACGATCGCGATCTTAATGGCTGGCTGGAGTTCTCGCAACACCTATTCTCTACTGTCGTCTTTGCGGGCAGCCGCTCAGGTCGTCTCTTATGAAATCCCACTGGGCTTTTCACTGGTACCTGTAATCATGATGTCAGGCACTCTTTCCACCCAGGGTATTATTCATGCCCAGGAAGGGGGCTGGTATATTTTCACTCCCTGGGGCGTGCTCGGTTTTCTGATTTTCTTCTTGTCCGGTTGTGCTGAGGTCAATCGCTCACCTTTTGACGTCCCCGAAGCCGAGTCTGAGCTGATTGCAGGTTTCCATACAGAGTACAGCGGCATGAAGTTTGGCCTGTTTTATATGGCTGAGTTTTTGGGTGCCTTTGCAATTTCAGCCTTTGGTGTGACCTTCTTTTTCGGCGGTTGGCTCGATCCGATTCAACAGCTCACAGGCGTACAGGTTTTACCGACCTGGATCTGGTTTATGCTTAAAAGCTATGTCTTTGTCTTTGTGATGTTCTGGTTTCGTGGCACCTTGCCCCGTTTCCGGGTCGATTTGCTGCTGGGCTTCGCCTGGAAATACCTGCTACCCATGGCCCTGATCAATATTCCAATTACAGCCATGTGGCACTTTTTGCCAGCAGGCCCGATTCGCTGGACCGTCGGCTGGATCGTCGGCGGCGGCATCATTTTTGGAGCCCACCAGGCCTTTACTGCCAAGCGTCTCAAACGCCTCTATACGGCTTATGATCGGCCCACCCGCCCTGACATATTAAAAGCCAATGCGTCCGGTTAAAGCAAGAGCAAGCAGGGAAAGGCTAGTCCTCTCCACTTGCTTGCTCTTGCTCAAATCTAAGCTGAACAGCTGATATAATGAAGCCTATGTTACCATCCAAGCCAAGCCCCATCTCTCAGGCCCCGCCTTTAGCTGAAGCGGATTATCAACGCTTGCGCCATGATTTAGGCAATGATATCAAGCAAGAAGCTCAGCGCCTGGCGCATCAGCAGCTCTTTATAGTCGGTATCCACGCCCTGATGCTGGCATTTTTGGCGGTGGTCTTATTTCTGTCCTCACGACGCTATCACGATATGATGCTCTGGGCTGTCGGCATTAGTTTATTGGTTTTCTCTGGACTTGAATTTTTGCATCTCAAAGATTTGCAAAACGAAGAGAATTGGCTGCTTCAGTTTCTCAAACCCAAATCAGATTAATTTCGACTCTGCTTGTGGAAACAGCTGTTGATAAGTGCCCTTTTCTGTGGACATGTTTCCTTCTGTATAAAAATACTGTAAAAAAGATTATTTTTTGCTTGACTTAATCCAAGCTAGCAAGAGATAATGCGCGCTTACAAAAACTCAGTGTTTAAGCTCAGGCGTTATATAGGCACTCAAGCTGAGCCCCTAAGACCTGAATCATATATTTCGCGACTGCCTGAGGCGTAAAGTGGGCCTGATAATGCGCTAGCGCTTGTGCATGCCATTGTGCCAAAAGCGCTGGCTGAGACAATAAGCTCAAGACCTTATCGCTTAAGCCTTCAGCATTAGCAGGCAAACAGATCCCAGGTAAATCTTTAAGATACCAGGTATCAGGCAAAGCTTGATAGACAGGCACGCAGCCATTGCGCATGGCTTCAAATAAGCGCAGCGTGATCGGCGAAACCCCTGCAGGAACCAATGCCAGGCGGGTGTTCATCAGCGTACTTGCGTAGGCTTCGGGGGATAAGCCAGCCTGAAAATGCGGAGTCAAGGTCACCTGGGCCTGATAAGCGCTGCTGCGAAGGTCAAATAAGAGCTGAATCAACTCCATCAGCAAAGCGCCTCGCCGGGGCATCACTTGCCCCGCAAAGAAGAGATCCAGGCTTCGCTCTTGCCAGGGAACCCAGGGCACCGTCGGAGTATTGCCATTACACCCCAGCGGGAACATATGCACCCTCTCTGGCAAAGGCCATTGGCTACAATCAGGCGTAAAACAGAGCCCAACTTGCTGGCTTAAAGGCGGCAAATAACCGTCTTCATTGCTGGTGTAAATTAAGATCGTGCGGGCATCACGGGGAGCTTTGACAAGCTCACAGGAATGCTCACGAGATAAGAAAACATAGTTGAACGCCTCATAGCCGGACCAGTGCTGCAGTTCTGTAAAAATAGCTAATAAAAACGGGATCTCGATGAAATAGTCATGCAAATGCACTTCAACCTGCGGCAAGCGTTTGAGGTGGGCCAGTTCCTCAGTGAAAACCCTCATATCCCCCAGCTATGCAGCAAATAGTAAACAGCCAAGCCCAGGTAATTCCCCAGGGCATAGCCCAACACACCCACAGCCAAACCCGGAGCAATTAAGCTCGGTTGCTTTAAGGTTTGGGCGGCCACCCCCACAAAAGGTGGGCCAAAGACAGCTGCCGTCGACGCAATCAGCGTCTCACCCCAGGGCAAGCGAAAAAGACGCGCCAGCCCCAAATGCAAAAGGATCGAGCCGGTGATGATGCAAAAGCAAAAAACCATCACCGAACCTGCTTCTGAAAAGAGAGCGATCATTTTAGCCACATTCACCTGAGTACCAATCGCCAGGCAAAAAACCAGAATCAGGTATTCCCCTGTTGGGTAGCTGGCACGCAAACGGTGTACCCGTGGCCAAAAAGAAGCAGCCAAACCCAGAGCGGTCAAGGCCAGCATCACCAGCGGCACCGATAAACTGCCAAAAACAAGAAAACTGAGCCCGACAGATAAGATCACGATCAGGGCACTCAGGCCCAGAGCAGCCAGAATCTGAAGCACAGATAAAGGCTTTGTCTCATCATCAGTCAGGTCGGTAATCTCAGGCTCTGGCACTGGCTTATAAAAGCGTTTGACTCCGGCCATAAAAATCAACAGATAGAGTCCACTCAACAAAACATCCACAGAATTTAATAAAACAAAGAGGGACTTGTCTGTGCCTAAAGCCAGGCCGATACTGGCCATATTGGGGGTTCCCCCTGTATAAACACCGGCTAACATGCCTGCCATTTCAGCAGAGTTTTGCAAAGAAGCATAATAACGGCCAACCACCAATGCCACGGCACCCGTTGAGAGCACAGCAATCAAAAAGCTGAGCAGCATCAGCCGTGCAGAACTCAAGCGTTCCCACAGGTTTTGCCCAAAGAGCAAAAGCGGAATTGCCAGTGGAACCGTCGCTTCACTAATAGTGACACCGGCTGACTTTAAAATATCCAGAGCTGACCACTGGGCCAGTAAAATACCACAGGCATAAGCCAAAATCACGGGGCCAATCAGCTCCAAAAAAGGCAGGCGTTTTTGTGCCTTTAAAATCAACGCCGGGAATAACAAAAAAAACAATACGCTTACGCCTAAGGCCATTCACTTACCTCTGTCTTTAAGGTTTTGCTGGACTCAATGATTCCACATTTGATCCAATTTATGTTCATCACCGACCTGAACCTGACGCTGGGTATTGATTTGTTTGTGGCGATAGCGCGCCAAATTCATCCAGTATTGCAGAGTCAAAAGCTTAATTTGTTCGGCACCAGGCAATTGCTCGGCCCGCAACAAACGGGTTTGCTCAAAGTATTTTCCATCAGGGCCCATTTTTGGCGGATAGCCATAACGCTCTAAAATCGGGTCCAGCTCCGTCGCCAGAGACTTTACAATCCGCCAGACTTTGGGATGATCATGCAATTGTTCTCGTACCTTACGGGAAGGCGACAAGACCCAGAGTTCTTCATGGGCGAGTTCGCCAATAATACGCAGAGCTCGCTCCTGGGCAGCAGATTGAATCTCTTCTTGTAGACGCTTGACTTGACGTTTTTCAAACAAGGTCGAGACTTCAGGATGCGCTTTGTAGACTTGCTCAGCTGCCTGAGCTGCAAAAGTAGGTAAAGCCGTTTCCAGAGCAGTCAAAATCTGACCGATCCACTCAAACAGTGAGTGTTCTTGCTCTTGCAGCTCGCCAATCATGCGATGTCCTTCGTAAAAACAGCATAGGTGCGACTCGCCGCTCCAAAGGCATCGTATGCTGAACGCCCTTCTTTTGCTAATGCGCCGATCACATGGGTAAATTCATCATCAATCACTTGTTGGGTCGCCGTCGAAAACATAAAATAAGGCATTTGTGTCTTGCGGTGGTCTTCACGAATACCAAACGTATGAAAAATCGCCTGTTTGGGTGCGTGTGCTTGCATCAGCTCCATTTTTCCATGATCGCCATCGATCTCTTGAAACGCCGCTGCATAATCAGGGTAAACAAAACCAAAACCAACAGGCTGGTTTTGCGGGTCATAAACAATCGCCAAATAATCGGGACAGCTATGGTAAATTTGCAACAAACCACTATAGCTTTGCAAAAATTCAGCGAAATCCAAATCAGCATAGCCATAATTTTCAGAGAAGACGGGCATCGCCAGGGTGTGCAAATCCGTCAAAAAAGGCCTTTGATCTGTGAGTTCAAAGCGGCGCATATGATAGTCACCGGCACCACCCGCTGCGACCAACTGAGAACACATATGCTGATGCATGCCTTGTAGATGCATCTGGGAAAGATCCCAACTGTTCCAGGTATATTGCGGCTTGAAATCTATTTGCTCCAGCAAAGCCGCATAATAGGGCAATGCACGAGGTTCTCCCAGATAAGGGGCTCCCTCAAAGCCTTTGGTTTGTAGGCGATAACCCGTATAAATATTTAAATTAACTGGCCCATGCATCTGACACTTGCCTTGTGCTTGCAACCATTTTTCGGCAGCGTTTAGCAAGCCTGCAGCAACCTGAGCATCGTCAATCGCTTCAAAATAACCAAAGTGGCCCACTTCAGTCTCTTTTAGATTGTGATCCACAGAGGCCACAATTCGTCCTAAAATTTGGCCTGAATCATCTTCAGCCACAAAAATCGCGGCTTTGCCGTGACGAAAAAAGAGATTATCTTCAGATAATTCAGCAACCAGACTGGCTTTGATCGGCGGCACCCATTCTAGATTTTGATAGAGAGTCCAGGGAAAATCAATAAAACGGGCCTGATCCTGGGCATGAGTCCAATCAATCTGACGAATCTGCATCTGTTTTACCTACTTGTGAACGGTATTTAACCAGGGTCTCGATCCCCTGTGCGGAATACTTCAGGATATCCGTATCCAGCTGCGCGGCATCTTTCATTAGCAATTGGATAATCGTCGATCCGCCCCATTCAAAATACCCTTTTTCCTGGCCACGTTCAAATTTAGCGGCACCTGAAAAGTGATTCATAATGCGACCGACCATCAAAGCGCCGACTTCCATATGCAAAACCGGTCCAAAACGCCGGGTTTTTAATAGCGTATACGAACGGCGGTTCTGAGTAAAGACCGCCAACCCCGTTTCTAAGGCGATCGGACTGACTGAGTGCAGCACGCCTGGCAAATCGACTTGTGGGCCGTGGCTGCCACTATCGATATACGCATAGCGGTGATAATCAACAGGGGCTAAGCGATAAATCAAAGCCTGCCCCCCGTCAAATTGGCGCGCCAGATTGCGATTGGCCAGTAATGTCGCCAGATTCCACTCCCGCCCTTTGATCGGATAGACCGTCTCGTTCTCGATCGGCAACACCAATAAGCGCGCATCTGCTGGAGAAATCAAAAGAGCTGGATCGATCGGCATCGGGCGCGCTTCAGCTTTGAGTTCACGAATAAAAAATTCATTGAAACTCTTAAAATGCGTCAGAGGATGCAGTAATTCATCAGTGTTAATTGCATATTGCTCCACAAAATAAGCAATTTGCTTGTCTACAGGCATTTGCCGGGTCATGATCTGCGGATAGAGTTTTGAAAACCAGGGCCGAGAGACCAGTCCACGCTCCAGAAGTTTGCCTAAAGGGTGCGAGTAGAGGCCTTTCATCTGTTGCATCTGAAAAACGGTTTCTTCGGTCAAACACTGATTTTCGCGATCATATAGAGCTATCATCAGGGCCAAATCAACCACAAAAGGCTCATGCTTAGCATCAAAACAGGGAAGAGAAAATAAGCACGGCCCTGGGGTTTGGGCACAGGCAATTCAGAGACATAGAAATAAGCCAGAGCCAGCAGTGTCAGGCAGAAGAGACTCAAGTAAAAGCCGCCGCTAAAGCGCAAGATCCAGGCAAAAACAGGGATTACCAGTGCCGATGAGGTGACCGGTAAGCCAGTATAATAACTGCCCTTGCCTTTTTGGAAGGTGCCCACCACATCAAAATGTGCCAGACGGGTCAGTACTGCAATCAAATAAATCGCCATCACAGGGTAAAGCCAAACACTCTGAAAAACACTGTATAGCAACAGAATAGGCACCACACCAAAGCTGACCGTATCATTTAAGCTATCCAGATTTTGTCCAAAACGGCGCTCGGTTTCGCTCATGTCCAATTTGCGAGCCAACTGACCATCAAACAAGTCACAGAGTCCGGCTCCCATAAAGGCAATCATCGCAAAGCCCATAAAGCCACTCCAGCCCAGCACAATCGCCGCTAGCGCCAGCAGTAAGCCTGTATACGTCACCAAATTGGGGAGGTTGAGATAGCGTAAGATAATCATCTTAGACGTTAAACAGAATGTTCAAGATATCGCCATCTTGAACGATGTATTCTTTGCCTTCAGTGCGCACCCAGCCCCGGTTGCGAGCTTCAGCATAGCTACCCGCTTCGAGCAATTGCACCGTAGAAACCACTTCAGACCGAATAAAGCCTTGCTCAAAATCCGTGTGAATTTTGCCCGCAGCAACCGGCGCTTTGCTACCTGCTTCGACGGTCCAGGCGTGGGTTTCTTTTTCACCGGCGGTAATAAAGGTAATCAAACCCAGGATCTCATAGCCTTTGCGAATCAAACGATCGAGCCCCGGCTCAGAGACACCCAGCTCAGCCAAGAAGTCTTCCGCCTCTTGATCACTGAGCTCAGCCAATTCACTTTCAATTTGAGCAGAAATTTTGACGACTTCGCTGCCTTCTTGCTTCGCATGCGCTTTGACTTTTTTGACCAGGTCATTGTCTTCCAACAAATGGTCTTCTGAAACATTGACGACATAGATCACCGGTTTGCTTGTCACCAGGCCAAAATCTTTGGGAATCGGCAGGTCATATTCTTTGGTACGTACCGCATGACCAGCAGCCAGAACATCGTGAATTTCTTCAGCCAAAGCCAGCAAAGCCAACTGGTCTTTCTCTTTATCTTTTTTGCTGTTTTTACGCATCCGGTCCAGGCGCTTCTCCATCGTACTAAGATCAGCTAGCACCAGTTCCAGATTAATCGTTTCAATATCATCGATCGGATCCACTTTGCCCGAAACATGGATCACTTGATCATCTTCAAAGCAACGCACGACATGCGCCAGGGCATCCACTTCACGGATATGAGACAAAAACTTATTGCCCAGGCCTTCCCCTTTGTGAGCGCCTTTCACCAGACCGGCAATATCAACAAACTCAACGGCAGTTGGGATGATAGTGGGCTTGCGATCGCCTTTGGTATACAGAGCCTGTAATTTAGGCAGACGGTCATCGGGAACAGCTACCATGCCGACATTTTTATCGATGGTAGCAAAAGGAAAGTTTGCAGCGACAGCGCCTGCACGGGTAATTGCATTAAATAAAGTGGATTTGCCGACATTGGGTAAGCCGACGATACCAATTCCTAAACTCATGGGGGGATCCTCTTCAAATGGTCAGATAGGGTTTGGGCTTCATTATACAGGCAAGCAAGCATCGACCGGCAGCGCTTGCTCTCAAGAAGCAGGGCTAAAAAAGTCTCAAACCAATCGATACAAGCAGTTCAGCAAGGATTAGCTCAAATTTAAAGCCTCTCCATTTGAGGGGCTTACCCTCAGTTATGTTAAATCTATTTTAAAAAATCGATTAGATCAACATCTTTATTCAGGGATCGCCGACAATAAAAACAACTCAAATTTTGTCTCAAGATAGGTGCACTATGATTTCACCCACAAATAACTTAGCAAAACTCGGCATCGGTGCTGCCCATGCCATGCGTTTAGAATTAGCCGATCAACTGTTTTTCCCGGTTGCTGTAGACATGCTCTATCCAGGTCAACCAATGATGGGAGGCGCTGTTGGCAATCGGGGTGGCGCGCCTCAACGCTTAACTGACGCCGGAATCGGGGGCAACACAGGGGGATTTGCAGCTGATTTTTCTAATTTAACAGGTGACCCCATTGCCGTCGTTAAAACCATGACTTCAGATGGTCCTATCTTTACCCTCCAAAATTACAAGGGCACCGGAATCATCACAATTGAAGACCCTAATGTGGTCAGTGCTGCGCCTGCAGGCCAGAACTATACCACCGTTGCCCGCTATATGATCAAGAGCGATGGCCTGGTCTATGATCTTTTAGAATTACGTGGCTTAGATTCGCTCAACACCGCTCCTGGAACCACAGGGCCTTACCAGCATTGGGAATTCGCCAATGATACAACAGGAACCAGTTACACGCCTGGCAGCAATACCTATGTGCCTCCCGCTCAGTTCTCGAACAACCAAATCATAGCAGCTCATTATAGCCGTCCAGTAGGACGCCTGTCTTTCCAACCCAAAGAAGGCGCTTCACAAGGAGCCATTCAGGAACAATTAACCCGGGCACAAAGCACCCTCGACACCATGAGTCGCATGCTGCGTGCTTTGCATGATGAAGGCAAAGGGCCTTTTTCCAATTTCGTGATTCGCTAATCGCCACTCATACTGAAGGCCCGCTACTTAAGCGGGCCTTTTTTAATGGTTTAGCGACAGACTATTTCCAGTAGAAAACGCGCCGCTGATGCAGAGCCTGACTCCAGCATCTCGACACTGACACACTGGGCTTCAGGATGTTGCTGAGCTTCTAGCCAGGGGATCAATAAGTCTTGTAAACGGGTCCGAAAATCACCTTGTGTCTGGACCCGCGGAAAATCAACCTGAATCCGTCGCAAAATCCCCGCATAGCGGCCAGCATCTTCAGGCCAAAAAATGACTTGTAGATCGCTAGCAGTCAAGCCCACGTCTGCAAATAAAGACTGTAATTCAGACATTTTTTCTCCTGTCAGATCAGAGGCCGAAGGGCTTGTTACAGTAGCCGGTTGAGAAGCCGGCTGAGAGAAGCCACCACACGCACTTAGCCCCAATGCCAGAATCCATTTCAACATATATTTCCTCTTAGTTATTAACCAGCTATTGATTTACTTTTAGTGTAAGTCAAGCTAAGTCATGCTTTAGTTTTTTAAGTAAGCCTAATATCTACAAAACCGGCTGCGACAGGGCAGATCACCCTCTCACAGCAGAATACGATTTAGCCTCAAAATACGGTACAATACTTCAGGCATCAAGCCGGGAACTCGCCTAAGGAAACAGCATGACAGATTCCACACAAGCAAAAATTGACGACCTCAAGCAAAAACAAGCCGCAGTGCTCAAAGGCCAACCAGAAGCCATCGAAAAACAGCATGCCCGCGGCAAAAAGACAGCCCGTGAACGGGTAGAAATTTTACTTGATCCCGGGAGTTTTGTTGAATTTGATAAATTCTCTGTGCATCGCTGCCACCATTTCGGCATGCAAGACAAAAAAGCCCTGGGCGATGGTGTGATTACCGGCTGGGGTAAAATCGACGGTCGTCCCGTCTATGTTTTCTCTCATGACTTCACCTCTTTTGGTGGCTCTTTGGGAGAAGTTTTTGCTGAGAAAATCTGCAAAATCATGGATCTGGCGGTCCAAAATGGCGCGCCAGTGATCGGAATCAATGACTCCGGTGGCGCCCGGATTCAAGAAGGTGTGGTCTCTTTAGCAGGCTATGCAGATATTTTTTATCGCAATGTACAAGCCTCAGGGGTGATTCCTCAGATCTCCGTGATCATGGGACCCTGCGCAGGAGGAGCGGTCTATTCACCGGCTCTGACTGACTTCACCTTTATGGTAGAAGGCACCAGCCATATGTTTATAACTGGCCCCGATGTCGTCAAAACCGTGACCGGCGAAGAAATCACCTTTGAAGAATTAGGAGGCGCGCAAACTCACGCCTCCATTAGCGGTGTAGCCCATTTAACTTACCCCGATGAAACCAGTTGCTTAGAGCATGTGCGCTATTTACTCAGCTTTTTGCCTTCCAACAATCTCGATCCAACTCCTGTCTTGCCGGCCTCAGAAGCAGAGCAGTCCTTGCTGGCACTCGATAGCATGATCCCAGATAACCCCAATAAGCCTTACGATATGCGTGAAATCATTGAAGCGATTGTTGATGACGGTGACTTTTTTGAAATCCAGCCTGATTATGCCAAGAACTTGCTGACTGGCTTTGCACATATTAACGGCCAAAGTGTCGGCATGGTCGCCAATCAACCTCTGGTATTGGCTGGCGTACTCGATATCAATGCCTCCGTCAAAGGCGCTCGCTTTGTGCGCTTCTGCGACGCCTTTAATATTCCCTTGATTACCCTGGTCGACGTGCCAGGGTTTTTGCCGGGCAAAGATCAGGAGTATGGCGGCATTATTCGCCACGGTGCCAAACTGCTCTACGCTTACGCAGAAGCAACCGTGCCTAAAATCACTCTGATTACCCGTAAAGCTTACGGGGGTGCCTATGATGTCATGTGCAGTAAACATTTGCACGCTGATATCAACCTGGCCTGGCCCACAGCCGAAATCGCCGTTATGGGCTCTCAAGGGGCAGTACAAATTATTTCTCGCAAGCAAATTGCAGCAGCCGACGATCCAGTTGCCGAAAGCACCCGCCTCACCGAAGAATACAAAGAGACCTTTGCCAACCCCTATGTAGCAGCTCAGCGCGGCTACATCGACGATGTGATTCTGCCCTCCGAAACCCGCCAGCACCTGATACAGGCTCTGGAAATGAATCAGAGCAAGCGTCATCAGGGCCCTTCGCGCAAACACGGAAATATCCCTTTATGAGCCGGAATCAAGCTCCCACGGTTAAGATTGTGATTAGTGGGCAAGCTAGTGAAACAGAGCTGGCGGTGATCAGCGCAACCGTGCACGTTTTGGCAAAGCAACAGACAGTCCCCCCCCCACAACCTGAAAAAGAAAATCCCTGGGTCAAAACAGCACGTACTGAACAGTTGATGCGTGCGCACAGGCATTCAAGCCAGGCTGGGGCAACGGCATGGCAAAGATAAACCAGCGTGGCGGCACCCAACCCCTGGATGCCAGCTGGCTCAAACGTGAGGACGAACCCCTCAGCGGCAATCAACGACGCGTCGAAATCGCAGTCACGCTCTTACAAAACGGCTGGGATGTATTAGTACGCCAACTGGGACTCTTTGAAATTATCCCGGGTGGCTGGCGCCAAAAAATACTGAACCGCCCTTTATTAGGCGATGAAGCGGATCAGAACAAGCCTCCTCCACTGCCCGTCCCCAAAGCCGTCCGACGCACCCTCGAAAGCCTGGGGCCGACCTTTGTCAAACTGGGGCAGGTACTGAGTACCCGCGCCGATCTGCTGCCCGAAGAATATATTTTGGAGCTCAAGAAACTCCAGGAACATGTCGCCCCAAGTCCCTGGCACCTGATGGAAGCCGTGATTTTGCAAGAATGGAACGAACGCCAGCGGGAATTACAGGTACAACAAAGGGATTTTAAACCCAAGTTTGCTAGCAGCGTGCACGATATTTTTATTGACTTTAAAACCGAGCCCCTGGCCACAGGCTCTCTGGGACAAGCCTATCGTGCCCGCATTCGACACAATGGGCGTGAACATGCGGTAATTGTTAAAGTACAGCGTCCGGGCTTACAGCCGATTGTCGATGCTGATATTCGTATTCTGAAAGATATTGTGACTCTAGTTGAGCGTACGTCATGGGGCAAACACTATAATTTTGCTGAAATGGTAAATGAATTTTCAACGGTTTTACGCAATGAGCTAGATTTCGTCCAAGAAGCAAGCAATACTGAAGCCATTAGCGAAAATATCCAGCGCTTTTATCAAAAAGGGGAAGTCAAAACAGCCTCCATTTTTTGGGAGTATACCTCAAAGCGCATGATGACCATGGAGTTTATTGCGGGTGAAAAAATAGACCTCTTTTTTATCGAAAAAGCAGACCTGGCCCTGGCCCGCTTGCAACAACAAAAAGAAGATCCCGATCTCAGTGAAGCCGAGATCGATCGCGAACGCAAACGCCTGGCCCGCATCATTACCAATACATTTTTGCAGCAGGTCTTTATTGATGGCTTTTTTCACGCCGATCCCCATCCAGGTAATTTGATGCTGCAAGCTGATTACGACGCTGGACATATGCAATTGGTTTTACTCGATTTTGGTATGGTCGGCCGCCTCGATCCCCGTTCACGCAATATTTTGATCGATTTTTTGTTGGCGATCATCAAATTTGACGCGCGCCGGGCCACCGATCGCATTTTGGAGTTTGGCAAAGCACCCCCTGATATTGATCGCAATCAATTCGCTCAAGATCTAGATCATGTACTGCGCTCGACACTGGGCAAACCTTTGCGAGAAGTCAGTGTCGGCAAAGTATTGCAAGACATTTTAAATATGACCCTAACTTACCGTATCCAATTGCCAGGTATTTTTATAACCTTGATTCGGGTCTTAATCACTGTTGAGGGTATTTGTCGCCAACTCGACCGCGAGTATGTCCTGGTCACAGCCGCTGAGCCTTTTGTGGTACAGGCTATCAAGAATCAGTTTATGCAGACGCTGACCGTTCGCGATATGGCCCGGGTTTCCTTAGAATTGACTCAATTACTCAGTAGCATGCCGCGCCAAGTCGATGATTTTCTGGTCAATCTCAACTCCGGCCGCCTACGTACAATCACTGAACACCGCAATCTTGAGGGCATCGAACGCAGCATACGCATACTCGCCAACCGCATGGCTGCCGGTTTGCTGGTCTGTGGTCTGGTGATCGCTTCGGCGATTAGTCTAGGTTTTCAAAAAGGCCCCCAAATCCTGGGCATGCCGCTGGTCAGCATTGGCTTTTTCAGCCTGACAATCCTACTCGGCCTCTGGCTACTTAATGGAATTAACCAACAGGATTAAGCGAGTGAGAAACGACCACAATCCGCTTAACTGAAGGAATGCTAAGCTTAACATCCTTGATTATATACCCCCCTCCCTATATAATCTAAGAAACACTTATTCTGAAAGTGGAGGATTTTCATCCTGCGAAATGATTTAACACTAGCGGACCATCTGGCTATTGATCGCACACTGATGGCTAACGAACGCACCTTACTGGCTTATGCGCGAAGCGCTTTTGCTTTGTTCATTGCGGGTCTGAGCGTACTCAAATTTTTTGGCCCTGAATTCGTATTTCTATCTATTTCCTGGGGCTTTATCGGCTTCGCTCCGCTCTTGTTCCTATTTGGCGTTTACCGCACCTGGCGTAGCCATCAAAAAATAAAACGTCACTATCAATGAACACAGAAAGGTTCTTCCCATGATAATTGAAAATTTCACCCCGTGGCTATCTCTGATTGGCGGTCTGACAATTGGGATCTCCGCAGCCGCATTGCTCTTTTTCAATGGCAAGATAGCAGGCATCAGCGGAATTTCAAAAAGCCTACTGGCTGAGTTTGAAACCGCAGCAGAAAAACACTGGCGACAGGCCTTCACCATCGGCCTGATCATCGGAGGCGCTATTACCGTGTACTTCGCACCTGAGATGACAGCCAAAACGCTCAATTTGCCATTGCTCCAGATGATAGGTGGCGGCCTGATCGTTGGCTTTGGTACAGCAATGGGCAATGGTTGTACCAGTGGTCATGGTGTCTGCGGACTCGCTCGGCGCTCCAGACGCTCTTTGGCTTCGGTATTGACCTTTATGGGCTCTGGTTTTGTGACGATGTATCTCATGACGCATTTATTCTCATTGGAGAGGTTCTATTAAAAAATGAAAAGTATACTTTCGGCCCTTTTAACAGGTCTGGTTTTCGGCCTCGGCCTGGGCTTAGCAGGCATGATGAACCCAACCAAAGTCCAGGGGTTCCTGGATTTAAACGGCCATTGGGATCCCAGCCTGGCCTTCGTTATGGGTGGGGCTGTCGTCGTCACCTTTGTGGTATTCCCATTGATTATCCGCAGGAGCAGGCCTTTACTGGCTAAAGAATTTAGCTTGCCCAGCTCTACGGATCTCGATAGACCTCTAATATTGGGCGCTGTACTCTTTGGTATCGGTTGGGCCATTTCAGGACTCTGCCCGGGTCCAGCCCTGGCCAACCTGAGTAGCCTCAATCCAGGTGTGTTTGGGTTTGTGTTCAGTATGTTTGTGGGATTTTGGCTACACCGACAAGTGGTTCAGGTCCGAAAAAAGCAAAGCCATTCAGGCTCCTGATCTCTCTCAGACAAGAAAAAAGCCAAACCTGAGTTTCAGGTTTGGCTTTTGGATTGAATTCAGACTTATTCTGTTTCTAAAACTTGCTGATCCAGAGCTTCGATTGCCGTTTCAAGGCTCAAACTGTCGGCTTGAAAAGCTTCCAGTACGGGGGCCATACGGTTAATGAAAAAGCCGATCATATCTAGCACACTCAGCAAAATATCGCTATTGACACGCTGGGTTTCTGATAAAAAGGCGTAGTTATAAACCAAAGTGTCTTGATCCAGGCTAAAGTGCCCAAAAGGCATCTTTTGGCTACAGATATTCAGCAATTGTAAACCTTCAGCCAAACGTTCTTCAGCCACTTGTTCCCAGCTAAAAGGCAGCTCAGTCATCATTTGCAACATCGCAAAATTAGGCACTTCTTCTGACGGTAAATCAGGGTTCTCGGCCTGCATCATATCTTCAACAAAAAAGGCTTGCAGAATATATTTGGCAACGTCATTTTCGTCCTGGTCTTCATCGGCTTCGTCGAGAGAGATCAAGAGGGTGTCAAAGAACAGATCTTCTTCGCTATTGGCGGGCAAAAAATTTGAGCTAAAGTCACTGGCCTCCAGCTTTTGCTGCAAAATCTGGAGCGGAGGGTGTTTGACACTTTTTTTCTGAGTCATGAGAATGTTCCTTTGTTAAATAAATCTGCTGGCATTCTAGCAAAGAATGCCCCCAAAAATGAGCAGAAGTGCAGCAAATTTGCCGCGCTTTTAAAATCAACATAGCTTTGGGATTTAAGCTGAGCTCAAGTCATCACCAAAAAGCTCGGTCCAATTGATTTGCATCAGTACAGATGGTTTTTTGGGGCGCCGAACCAGCTTCATTCCTGACTCTTCAGGTGTATGACTGCCTTTGGAAGAATTACAAGGGAAACAGGCCGTGACCACGTTCTCCCAGCTCGATTTGCCTCCTCGAGAGAGAGGGTGCACATGATCAAGGGTTAAGTTTTCAAGAGAACCACAATACTGGCAGGTATATTTATCGCGAATATGCACATTTTTGCGCGTATAAGTGACCCGAGGTGTAAATTTTTTGACCATTTTGCTCAGCAGCCGAATCACTTTGGGCACAGGAAACGCTACCGAAACCGAGTGCAGATACTCTCCGCTTTCTTTCACAATTTCGGCCTTTTTAAGATAAACCAATGCGATCGCACGACGCAAATCACAGTACATTAAAGGAATATAGTCCCGCGTTAAAATTACCACTCTCATCGTTGTTCACCCTACTTTAGGATTAGAAGAACAGGCTCTAAATCAAGCTAGCATGATCTGATTAAAGCCGATAAAGGCCTATTTAATCAAGATAATTGCATAAAAAACCTTTAATTTAAAGTCGTTAACTGAGAGAGGCTTGTTCCTAAGCGGGCATCATTCGGGGGTACAAAACCGTTAAGGCCTGGGGGCTGACCTGAATTGTGATTGGGGTGCAACCCACGGTATCGCCGTCAATCTGAACCGGAATCGCTTGCTTTGACTCAATGCGTAAAGATTTAATCGAATAATGTTCAAAGTCAACCCAATGTTTATGTTGCTTAAGCACCAGAGAAGTCAACGAATAGAGAGTATCGCGAAAACGTTTTGTCCGAAAAATATGCAGTTCGAGCAAGCCATCTTGCATATTGGCCTGCTCAGCGATTTTATAATCGGTAGCATAAGTTGCGGCATTGCTAATAAAGATTTGCATGACGATACGCTTGAGTCGGTGGCGCTTATTGTGCTGATCAATAAAGAATAGTTTGACTTTATGGGGACTGTGGTTAAACAAATTAAACACGGCAGAGGTCACCACAGCGGTTTTACCCAACACACTTTTGAGCTGGGGATTGGTCTGCTTGACGACCTCAGCATCATAGCCAACACCTGCCATCAGCAAAAAATAACGGCGATTCACTTGCCCCAAATCAATTCGCCGCGGCTTGGCCACGGGCAAGCTTTCGAGCGCTTCCTGAAAATTTAATGGAATCTGGAGTTCCCGGGCCAGCACATTGGTCGTGCCGACAGGCAAAATTGCCAGGCGTGTTTCACTATGGGCTAAGCCCTGTATTGCCTCATTGATCGTACCATCTCCACCGGCAACTATCACCACATCGCAGCCCTGCTTTACGGCCTCACGTGCCAGATCGCTGGCATGGCCTGCGTGCTCGGTTGGGCAGACTCTGACCTGCCAATAATGTTTGGCCAGGTAATCCACCACAACTTGTGGCGCAAAAGGGCTCCAGATCTGTCCGGCTGTCGGATTATAGATAAGGTACGCATTAACTATTTTTGGTTTCACCTGATTAGCTTACCACTTTCCCTTTGATTTGCCCTGCCGATCTGCACAAAAGACTTGCTAAAGCTAATCAGCTCTTACTCAGTGCTGGCAGGGGATATGTTATGATGACTAGTAAAATTTTAAGGTAATGACCCAAACTAAACTATGGAAGACCCTCTCAGCTGGACCCATCCGATTGTCTGGATAAGCACCATTTATATTGTCTTGAGCCTGGGCACGGCAGCGATTTGTTTTTGGCTCAGAAAAAACATTCTGACGCCTCAAAAGCAACAGCTGTCTCAGGATCTCAATGATATTCAAATGCAATTGCAAAAAGTTCAGGTCGAACTCAAGCAGGCCAACCGTCAGGCCGATAAAGGCTTAGAAAAACTGGAAGATATCTTTAGCTTATTTCAAGGGCTTTTCCTGGCATTAATCGAAACCCGCTTGATTATGCTCTTGATGCGTAAACTGCGGCGTAAGCCGTTCATCTTACGCGTTGGCCTCAAAAAAGGCGTGGAGCAAGTCTTTTCAGCGATTCACGGTTTAGTCAAAACAACAAAAATTGATATCGATGAGGCTGCATGATGAAAATTGAATCAAAGCCAGAGAAACGCGGATTTTCTTTTGGCTCCTTCCTGATCGGCTTGCTACTGGGCGCAACTGCTGGAGCAGCAGTCGGCCTATTAATAGCGCCCAAATCAGGAAACGAAACCCGCGAAGCCCTCAAAAACAAATTGCAACAAGGGCGCCAACAAGCCCACAAAGCAACGGGTGAAAGCGCTTCTCAAATCCAGGGCCTGGCAAACGATGGAAAAGCATCGCTGGGAGCAAAACTGGGCCTGATCCGCCAGGCTTTTGAAGCTGGCAAGCAAGCGGCAAAAGAAAAACACCAGCAATTAAACACAATCGAAGAGATTGGCAAAAAGGATTTCCCCAATGGCTGAATGGTTACTCTTAGGGCTTTTGATCGGCATTTTTCTATTCTCGACCATCATTGTCTGCTGGCAATTGGTGATGACCATTCTCGAGGTTCGCGGGATCTTGAAGATTGTACGCGGCCTAACAGAAGAAGTGCAGCCCACAATATATGAAGTCAATGAAATTCTACGCAAGTCCAATCTGGCTTTGGATGAAGCTGGTGAAACTTACCAATCACTTGGTGAAAATGTTGATCGTGCCAAAGGTGGCTTAGGCCGTTTCAAACAGCAGCTATCCCATTGGCTGATTGTCATGCAAACAGGTGTGCATCGCGGTATTGATGTGCTCAAAACAGAGACAGAGACGTCCAATGTGCTCGAATTGCCAGCAGCATCACCAGACTCAGTCTTGTTAAACCAAGAGCAAACGACGACTAGTCCTTAAAAGATACGTTTATGCATGATGATCCATTAGAACAGGCTCTGGATGCTCTAGAAGCAGGGCGCTACACGGATGCGGCGCCTCTGCTCCAGGGTTTATTACAACAATCCCCACACGATGGGGATTTGCATCATTATCTGGCCATTGCTTATTTTTATCAGGCAGAGCACGCACCGGCCCTGGAAGCCTTTGCGCGTGCTCTGCAATATATTCCCGATGACGACGCTCTGGCAGACAATCTGATTCGCGCAGGCTATGAGCTTTTTGGCAAAAAACAATACCTGGAATCACAGCCTTTTTTTAGATTACTCAATCAAAGTGGCAGTTATTATTCCCAGTCCTGGCTCTATCTGGCACGAGCGCTCAAACGACTCAATCAAACTGCAGCAGCAGCAGAAGTCTTACAACAAGGTCTGCAGTGTTCTCCTGATGATTTAAACCTACAACTAGAACTGGCTTTTTTACTACCTGTGCGCTATCGAACCCAAGCTGAGATTCAGCAATGGCGTAGTCATTTTAGCGAACACTTAAGCCAAGTTGAAAGTCAACTTACCGAGCAAAAACTGCTCTATTGGCAAGAACGTGGCATCGATTCAGAACTGCCGCTGATCGCCCTCAGTCAACAAGGCCTAGAGAATCGTGAACTCAACCAACGTCTCGCTGCAATCTGGACTAGACTTTTCCCACCCCTACAAGAACTCATTATGCCCCGTGCCCCTCGCTTAGCAGGGCAAAAAATCCAATTAGCATTGATTTCGGCCTCCTTTTGGAACCATTCCACGATGCATTATTTTTTAGGCTTCTTAAATGCCTTGCGCTTTGCCGAAGACTTTGAAGTTACCCTCTGGTATCTGGGAGCCCAACGAGAAGATCATATTACCCAGCAAATCAAAGACTGGCATAAAAACTTCCGCAAATTGCCACTGGATATGACTCAGGCTATTGCGCAAATCAATCAAAGCCAGCCTGATATTTTAGTCTTTTTGGATATTGGTCTGGAGCCTTTTTCTTATATTTTGGCAAGCAACCGCATTGCGCCGATACAGGTGGTTTTTGCAGGTCTGCCCGTGACAACCGGTCTCAAACATATGGATTATTATTTTTCTGGAGCTGACTTTGAGTCCACCCAGGCCCAGGACCATTACAGCGAAAAGCTCTGTTTAACTCACGGCCCAATTGTGACTTACTTCCCTCCAGAAGCAATCAAGCACAAAAGCCGCTCTGAACTGGGGCTCCCTGAAGACAAGCACATCTACCTTTTCCCATTAACCTTGTTTCGGCTTGATCCCGAGTTCAAGCATATTTTCCAGGCGATCTTAAGTCAAGACGAGCAGGCTGAAATCGTCCTGATCAAGTATGATCAGCTAGAAAAAGATATCCAGGCTGATTATCAGGATTTGGGAGCAAGCTTGCTCAGTCGAATTCGCTTTTTAGACTGGCTCACACCACCTGATTTTCTGTCTTTATTACATCAGGCAGATGTGGTCCTCGATGGACTGCGCTTGGGAGCAGGCAATATCGCCTTTTCGTCGCTCTGGGTCGACCAGGCACTGATCACTTGCCCTGGCCAATTTTTGCGCTGTCGGATCGCGGCAGGTCTATACCAATTGATGGACTTACCTGAACTGATCGCCAGCGATCTTGATGCTTATATTGCCCTGGCCCTCAAAATGGGTACCGATGCTAACTGGCGCCAGAAAATGCGCACAGCGGTCAAGCAGCGCAAAGGGATCGCCTTTCAAAATATGCAGGCCACAGACGAGACTCTGGCGCATTTTCGTCAACTGATCTCGTCAATCTAGAAATGATAGCCGGCGCCAAAGAGCACACCATGCATAATCTGCGAGGCCTCTGAACCCAGATCAAACAGGAATAAGCCCTGGTAACCCACATCTAGCGACATTTTACTGCTACCGATATCAAAAATATCCCAGTTAATCAAGAATTGAACCTGGGTATCAAAACGATTCAGCGGCAATTCACTGAGCTGAATATTACTTAGATCCTGGATCACGTAATGGGGTGCAATCGTCAGTTCCAGGGTCAACGGATCCCAGACTCGCCAGGCGCTCGTTAGACGCGTGCCCATCCCAATATAACTACGCGAAGCCTGGAAGTAATTATTGCGCGGATCATTGCTACTCTCAGTAATCCGGTAATAGCCTTCAAGACCGGCTGCAAAATCAAAGCTTTCTGAACTAACCAGCTTATACATCACACCGGCATCAGCCCACAGCGTATCGGTTAAATCGGCACCATTAAATTGAAATCCGCCCATAGAGGCCAGATCAAAGACCAGCCCCAAATTACCCATCGGAGTATTGGGCTCCCCAAACCAGAACATCGAATTCAAGCGAGCAGAGATGCCTGCATCCCCCGAAATACTTTGAGAACTCGCAGGCATACTTAAAGCCGTCATAATATTGTCTGGCACCCGTTCTTCGTAAAGCAAGCGCCAGTTGCCTAGTAGCAGCACACGGTTATCCAGAGGTGGTCTTTTCTTGAGGCTGACATTCGGCAAGAGATTGCTTTCAATCGGCTTGGGCGTAGATTGAGGCTCAGGCGTGGCCGTGGGTCTGGCTGAAGGCAATGGAATATCAACCAGGCTGTCCGGCTGCTCAGGTTTGGCTGACGGCGTAATCGCAGGCTTACTGCTTTCACGCAGCTCTCTGAGACGTTGCTCCAAATCACTCAGCGCACTGGGTCTGGGCGTCGGCAGTGAAGATTGAATCGCAGCCGGGTCAGAGCTTTGAGCAGATGGCTTGGCTGACGGTTGAGGTGAAGGCTTGACTGTAGGCTTGACTGTAGGTTTGACAGAGGGCTTCGCTGTTGGCTTGAGTGACGGCTTCACAGATGGTTTCAGACTTGGCTTAACCGATGGTTTTACGCTCGGCTTAGCTGAGGGCTTCGCAGAAGGCTTGACGCTGGGTTTAACTGTCGGCTGCAAAGTCGGAGCCGCTGAAGGCTTCACAGAAGGCAAAGCCGAACCGGTAATATCAATATCTGGAATTTTAGAGATATCGATACTGGCCGAAGGCCTGGGTGTCGGCGTCGCAGCAGGTGCCAAAGTAGGCTTCGTTGAAGGAGTTCCACTCGGCGGTGCCGTACTGGGTTTGACCGAAGGCTTAGCACTGCCATTAAGCAGTTTTTCTAGATCAGACATTGAACTACTGACCGAGGGCTTCACTGAAGGCTGTGTCGTCGGTTTAAGAGTCGGCTTTACAGAAGGTGCTGCTGTCGGCTTCAAGGTCGGTGCAGTACTCGGAGCAACTGAAGGCTTACCGCTGGGAGCAGTCGATGGTTTAAGACTTGGCTGAGCAACCGGGCTGGGAGATCCGCCCAGGAGTTCGTCTAAGGTTTTATTATTAGAAGGTTTGATAATCGCAGGTGCAGATCCATCTGGTGTTGGACTCTGATCCAATTGCAATTGAATCGGCGGCTTGGGAATCGGGCTATTGGTTTTAGCTTCCTGATAATCCTGATAAAGAATAGCGGCCACTTTGTCTAGCATAAAAGCAGCTTCGTAACGCGTGACGCGATTATCGCCTTTAAATTGGCCATTGGGATAGCCTTCAGTAATCTGCCAGACATTGGCTATATGCTCAACAGCATCTTTGTACTTGGCGCTCACATCACGAAATTTAATATTGGTTTCACGTGGCGGCGGCACAGGTGCACTTTTGAAACGTAAGAGCTGGTAAATCGAATAAGCCAGTTCATAACGTGTGATTGGGCGCAAGCCTTCAAAAGAGCTGGTGTCGAGTTCAACCAAACCCGCTTGCAAGACCCGTGAAACCGTTTTATAGCGTGGGCTATTGGGACTCACATCACTCAGAATGAAGATATTGGTAGCCGAAATTTCCTGATTGCCTAACATGGCGTCCAAAGTTTCAGACAAATGAAAGCGGTTATAGTTCAGCTCGCCGCCAAAACGTTCATAAGTAATTCCTGGTAAAAAATTATATTTATTGAGTAGATAAATCTCTTTGTAAGCAGGGTGTTTATGGCTCACATCATTAAAGGGATAGCTTTGGGCCCAGACGGGTAGGACCAAGCCCAGGATAAAGAGAGACAAAACAAACTGCCTGAAAAGCTGTTTCACTACGGAATTACCTACATATTTTATTTCTTTTATATTAACAGGAACTGAGGCCAGCAGGTCTAGACGATATCAAAAATCTGTTACGCTGTGCTTCACTTTCTTATAGTATAGACGCTGACCGTTAAAAAATTGTTCAGGAGCCCTGAAGTGCAGCACTTGATTTTAGCCGAACCCCAGGCCTATACCGGCCACCAACTCCGTTCTCACTGGATTTATAGCCAGTTCCAAATCCAGGGAGATGCTTGCGTCGCTTTTGCAGGCCCCTGCGAAGTTCATTTAGATGAAATGGTCGACCTGGCCGATGTACACGCCGAAGCCCCGATTTTCAGCGAGCAAATGCTGAGCCTGATTATTGAGCATTTCCAGGCTGATTTGCGCAGTATGGTTCTGCGTCAGCGCTTACTCACCGCGCAAGCCAAAGACTTACTCACTGCTGCTGGTGCCAAGGTGCGTCGTCAGGGTGACGATCTCTACGATGGTCAATTTAAGCTGTCTGTTTCGATTGCTACGGTTAGCCCGGTCTCTGGCTTGATTCATTTCGGACTGAATATCCGCTCCGAAAACACCCCTGTGCCCACCCGTGGACTGGCTGACTACGGCATCGACTGGCAAGTCTTTGCTCAGGACTTAGTCCAGGGCTACCTGGCTGAAGAGCAATCGATGCAAGCGGCTTTGGTCAAGGTGCGCTGGGTACATTAGCTCGTCGTTTCAAAGCACACCTAAATATTTTTTGATCAGATAAACCGCTTCTGTCACGCCACCCTCGCTGCGCAATTTAAGCCCCAAATCAGCGGCTGACTGCTGATAGCGGCCCAAAGCCTGAATTCCCTGACTGAGCTTTTCTGAGCTCAATTTTTGACGGGGGATTGGGCGCGGCCCTGCTCGCATGCCAAAGACTCTCTGCCCCCAAAAGGGTTGGTCCCCAAAAAAAGGCACCAGTAAATTGGGTACCCCGGCCATTAGCCCCGTTCCGGTTGTACCCGCTCCGCCATGATGCACCACGCCCTGCATACGAGGGAACAACCAGTCATGAGGAACGGATTCCAACAAATGCACCTCTTTGGGTAGATTCTGAGAAGAAAGACCACCCCAGCCCGACATCAAGACCCCGCGCTGGCCAGCACTTTTTAAGGCGGCCAAAACCAACTCAGCGACGGCTTCCGGGTCTTCAGAATACATACTCCCAAAGCCAATATAAACCGGTGCTGGGCCAGCAGCCAGGAACTCAACCAAAGCCTCTGGTGGCTGGTAATTTTTGCCTTCTCTGAGCTGCCAGAAGCCGGTCACCTGATAATTAGCGGGCCAGTCATAAGGTTTGGGCACTAAATACTTAGAATAACCGAATAAAACCAGAGATTTTTTTTCCATGCGAGCAAGCGGTCCCAAGCGCGGCGGCTTGGAAATAGCGAGGCTATCACGACTCCAGCTTTCAACGGCATCGCGAAAGACCTGCCAAAAGAGTAGGCGCACGAGCTGATGGCTCAGGCGATTGAGAAAGCCCCCCAAATAGAGATTGGGAAGCATAATCACCGGAAAGGCCCCTGTCGGAGTCGTCGGCTGTAAATAAGCCAAGATTGTTTTACAGCCAACAACCCGGCTGATTTGATAAGCCACTCCGGCTACAAAAAAGGGGCAAATAATCGCGTCGGCTCCCTGGGAAGCGGCCAAACAATCGTCAAATCCGCCCAGCATATCGGCTTCAGCAGCCTTGCGAAACTGGCGAATAAATTCCAGAAAATGGGTGCCACTGCCGAGTAAGGCCTGACCCGTCTCGCTTTCAAAAACAGCTTTGGGATTGCCCTGCACCGGGTAAAAGTCAATTCCATGCCCGCTGATAAAGCCGCGAAACTCTTCATGGGTCGCCAAACAAACTTCAAAGCCAGCTGCTTTTAAGCCTTTGGCCAGAGCCAGATAAGGTCGTACATCACCATGAGAACCAATCGTGAGTAAGGTTATTTTCATAGATTCAGATGCATCAAAAAATAAGCCATTTTTTTGCGCCACCAGGGCCAGTCGTGCTCGACATCCCAACCCCAGTAATCAAACCAGGCCTCAACTTGCTTGGCTTGCAGTATCTGCTGCAAAGCCCGTGTATCTTCCAGCATAGGATCTTCCCAGGCCCCCTGACCGACTGAAATAATAATCTGGCTCTGGCGATAAAGCTTCAGATAAGCCGGGTCTTCCAAATTTTTGAGATAGGCCAGCGGTGCATGAAAATAGAGCTGCGGATCCATATATTCACCCAGGAAGAGCTTGAGTTGGTAGACTCCAGAAATCGAGAGCAAAGCATTGAAAAAACGGGGATTACGAAAAAAGAAATTGGCAGCATGATACCCCCCCATACTGCAACCCACCACACCGATCGGCTCAGCACTGCCACTGTTGTCGTGGATAAAAGGCAAGACTTCATCCAACACATATCTTTCATATTGCTGATAGCGCGTCACCCGTTCAGGCACAGACTTATGCGAGTGCGTCCAGGTCTGAGCATCGATGCTATCAATGGTATAAAGTTGAACTTGACCCGCCTCAATAAAAGGCTCACAAACCTGCACCATGCCAAAGTCTTCGAACTCAAAAAAGCGGCCTTCCTGGGTCGGGAAAACCAACATCGGCTTGCCCCTAGATCCATAAACCTTAAATTCCATTTCCTGCTGCAAAGCAGAGCTAAAAAGGTTGTAATAAGCGACGTGCATCAGGCCAACTCCTGAATCCAGGCCGCTGTCTGCTCAATCGTATCCAAATCGCTGTGACGCAAGACATAGCCCTGCGAGCCCATAATTGGATAAAAAAGCTCAGCCACCTGATCCTGATAGACAATCATCTCACTATATTTCCGCATAATCTCGTCATGACTATAGCGATAATCGCGATTTTTACGAGCGACATAAGCACAGACATAGGGGCGAGTCGCTTCTAAGTGAGTTTGTCCTTTAACAATTAAATCTGCATAAGCCTGAAACAAATCACAGTCATTGGCAAAGTTCATCATATCGAGGGTCATGCCACCGGGCGGACGCATATTGACTTCCAGAGCAGTCCACTGCTCAGAACCAGTCTTAAAAAACTCAAAGTGAAAAAAGCGCTGGCGAACCTGGAAGGCTTCTACTGCCCGCTTGCCAATCTCGACGAGTGAAGCCGGAATCTCACGCAAAGAATGGTAAAACAAATCCAGGTCCTGGTTAATAATTTCCATGATCCCGTGGTTAAAACGATGTGATGCCATGATTTGAATCTCGCCCTGGGCATCAACCAGGCCGTCAAACGAAAAGAGTTCACCCTGCACATAACCTTGTAAGAAATAATCGACTTCGGGTCGATGCGCCCAAAAATCTTCGAGTTCGTCGGCGCTTGAGATTTTATAGGTCGCTGCTGCCCCAACACCAATATCAGGCTTAGCCACCAATGGATAGTCGGTTTGCTCCACGAGATCCTGGCAGGCCCGCAAACTCGTAGCCAAAACCCCTCCGGGAATCGGGATTTGCGCCTGCTGATAAACGGTTTGCATTTGGGATTTGCGCTTGAGCAAAACAATCGTATCCAGATTGGGACCTTCAATCTGCAAATGGCTGCGCAAAGCGGCTTCGGCTTCCAGCCAATATTCATTGTGAGACTCGACAAAGTCAATCCGCCCGTGGCGGCGCTGCAGCTCTAAACAGGCCTGTTCCAGCTCGTCTAGGTCCTGCATATCTTCGACACACCAATATTCATCTAAAGATTCACGCAAGGACTCAGGCAGTGCTTCCCAGGCAATGTCGGCCACCCCCAACACTTTGGCTCCGGTTTGCTTTAATCTGAGCCAAAAAGGGATGAAATTAGGCGGGAAGTGAGGGGAGAGAGCAATGATATTAGGCATAGATGTCCTCAGCAAATGTTTTGTTAATAGATTACCTTATTCTGAGCCAGGCTGAATTAAGTCTTCGCTTTAACGGCTTCACTCAAATCCAAAATAGCTTCTGGCTTGCCCATCACCATCAAGATATCCTGCCCTTGCATCACCCAATCTGGATCGGGGTGCGTATAAGCCTGGCCTGAACGCTCAATCGCAATCACAGTAACTCCAAAGCGATTGCGTAAATGACTGGTCTGCAGAGAAACGCCAGCCAATGGCGAATCAGAATGGATGCGTACTGAAGCCCATTCAAAATCAGGAAAATGTCCTTTTAGAGAGGCCTGGTTAGAGTCCGTATGTCGAAAAATCTCATAATGATCTCCACGAATATCACTGATCAAGCGCACAATTTCATTTTTAGGGATCAAAAAGCGATTCAAGACCCTTGAGAAGATTTCAATCGACGACTCAAACTCTTCGGCAACGACTTCATTCGCTCCCAGCTCGTAAAGCGCATCGATTTCATGTACAAAACGTGAGCGGACCAGAATCCAAACCTGCGGAAACTCTCGATGTGCCAATTCCACAATCCGACGCGTCGCGGCGGCATCCGAAATCATGACCACCAGAATCCTGGCCTGAGCTAAGCCTAAATGCTGCAAGACCTCTAACTGAGTTGCGTCTCCATATTGTATCGGAATGCCCTGCGCTCGCTCTCGACGAACAGTGTCCCAGTTCATTTCCATGACGCGATACGGTACTTCAGTAGCGGCAGCTGTGCGCGCTAAATTCCGTCCCCCAATGCCATAACCAATAATCAGCAATTTAGCAGGTATATCCAGGTCTTCCTTGATATGTAAGTCCGATAAACTCTCGTCGGGCAAACGTCGAGCCAGACGAGGAGCCAGCCAAAAACCAACGGGGGTGAGCATCATCGATAAAATCGAAAGCGCTAAAAAGATCTGATACTGTGAACTGTCGAGCAACTCTGCCTCATGCCCTAATTTACCTACAACCAGTGCAAACTCACCGATTTGAGCCAAAAACAAACCGACCATGACACTGATCCGGCCTGAATAACCTAACACCAAACCAGCTCCGGCAGCCAAAGCTGTTTTGAGCAAGAGCAGCAAAGGCAAGAGCCAAATGATCAAGCCAATGTTTTCAAACACGCCAGAGACACTGAGCAACATGCCTGTAGAGACAAAGAATAAGCTGGTAAAAACATCCCGAAACGGCAAGATATAGCTCATGGCCTGATGACTGTATTCAGACTCAGAAATAATCAGACCGGCTATAAAAGCGCCCAGAGCCAGCGACAAACCCAGAGAAGCAGAGAGCCAGGCGATGCCCAGGCATAGACCCGCCACCGTAATCAAAAACAGCTCCCGAATACGTGTTCGTACCACCTGAGCGAGCAACCAGGGAATCAGGTAGCGGGCTGAAAGCAAGCCCAGCACAATCACCGCCACAATTTTAAAGGTCACCCAGCCCCAGGAGGTCTCGGCGCTGCGCTGAACACCCGCTAAAACCGGCACGAGTAGCATCATCGGAATCGCAGCGACATCCTGAAAGATCAAAATAGCCAATGACAGTCGACCCTGGGGTGCTTCCATCTCGGCCTTGTCTTGCAAGAGCTTTAGCACAATCGCGGTGCTACTTAAAGCGAATAAAAAGCCTGCAAAAACAGCACTTTGTAAGCTCAGTCCCAAGAGCCAGAACAGGCCTGTGCCCAGGGCAATCGATGCCAGGACCTGAAAGCTGCCCCCCAATAAGACAGGGCGTCGAATTTGCCAGAGTTCAGCCAAAGAGAATTCAATCCCAATCGTAAACAAAAGCAAGACCACACCGATTTCAGCCATCATTTCAACGATGTGCACATCATCAATCAGTTTTAGACCCGACGGCCCGACCAACATGCCTGTCAGCAAAAATCCAATAATCGGTGGAATACGCAAACGAAAACAGAATAAGATCACGCCCACGGACAGCAAAAAAATCAGGCCCATATCCTGAAGTAAATATTGGAGTTCCAGCATCGTTAGCCCTTCTATTTTTCGTACACGTATCTTAACAAAGGACAGTGCTTTGAGTGTGTGATTCCGAGGCTTTCTGATAGGCCTGATAATTGTCGCTTTGACAGAGCCTGGCTTCAAGCTACAATAAGTAGATGATTTTAAAATTGCTGCTGCCGATCTTGATTTTCTGTTTGGGCCTGACGTCGACTGTCTGGGCTCAGTCCTTCCCTGAGTATCAGGATGGCGTGGCGATTACGGACGTGACCGGCAAATTGCCTCTGAGCTATATTAGCCAAATAGACGCCCAGGTTCGCGCTTACCCCTTCCCCGTCAAGGTCGTTTATTTACCTGAAACCCAAGACATTAATCTGGGCCACTATGCTTCACGCTTGTTCACACATTGGGAATTGCCTGAAGATCATCTCCTGGTGGTGGTCGCACTCGACCGCCGTAAAATAGGGATTCATGCGGGTCAGCAAGTCAAAGCGCAACTTAAAAACCAATCAGATCAGGATCAGGAATTACCGATCCCTAGCCCAAGTGCACCGATCCCCGGTGTGACAGCCGATCCGACTTTGCAACCAGATACCAGCTCCGAGTTTGATCATTTAGAGCTAATTCCCCAGGCCATTGAGCAGATCTCTCAATCGATAGGGAAAAGTGAACCTTCAACAGCCAACGCCAGCGAGTCGCCAGGTCTAAGCGTAGAAAGTAATTTAAGCGAGGTTCAACCTGAGGCACAGCGCAACCGCCAATTGATGGCTCTGAGTCAAAGTGAATGGCTCTGGATCCTGGCCGTGATCGCCTTGTTTGTGCTGGGTATTGCTGCCTGGTTTGGTTTTAAACTCTGGCGACGTTGGAATAAAAACCGGGAATTTGTAGACCGCTATTCTTTAGAAGGTCAAGTCGTCTATGAGCAATTAGAACAGGTCTATGAGAGTATTGAAGCCGTCATGCCTGACTTTCATGGCTATTTGGGTGAAACCGAAAAAACCCTGGGTCTATTTGTCAAAAGCATGCACGGTGTGCAAGAAGATTACGAATATATCTTTGACCATTTTGAAAAAGAAACCCGGCACCTGGCCCAAAAAGACACCAAAGAAGAAGCCCTGGACTTTTTTCGCGACTTAGAACTCAAACTAGAAGAAGGTAAGCAGCTTTACGAGCAAGCCCTGAATGTCTTAAAGAACCTGAAAGATGTTCGTCAATCAAACCAGCAATTGTTTGAACAATCCGATCAAAAGCGACAGGCCTTTAGCCAGGAGCTCAACGAAATGCGTAAATTAAACAGTCGCTTGCAGTTGAGTAAGATTCAGCAAATGTATCAAACCCTGATATTAGAGCTTAAGCGTTTTGAAAAACGCAATGAGCGAGATCCGTTAGGTGTAGAGAAAGATCTCAAAGCCTGGCGCAAAAAACTAAGCCGACTAGAGCAAGATACACGCTCTCTGCCTCATTTATGGCAACAATTCTCACAAGATCTCAAAACCCGCGTGCAGGACCTCAAAAAACGCATCCAGCAGCAAAACTCAACCGGACTGAACTCACAAATCCAGGAAGTCGAACGCTTGCACCACACATTGGTGCAAGCGATAGAGCAGGGTGACTTATCTCAGCTCAATCGCTGGAATGAACGTTTCACACAAAAACTACAAGAACTCGAAACCAAGATCTGAAGCTATTCAGCGCCTTGCTGATAGGTCTTGAGAGTACTTTTAACCCAGCTCATATAAGCGTTGTACTCACGATCACTTGCTGGCCGGGCCGGGCGAGCAGACAGCAGCACTGTAGAAGATGGTTTTTTGACATGGACCCGAGACCGACGGCGCACAATGGCTTTGCGGTACACCGGCGGACGATAATTTAGCCTTTGTTGGGCCTGCGGTTGATAAGTGCGATTGTATCTGAGCGCAGGGATTTGTTGCGTTCGAGCTTGCTGATAAGCAGCCTTTGCCACAAAAGCGGTTGGTAAAGGATCCTGGTCCTGGGCATCTTCAGTGTCTGCAGGCGGCAGGCCAGGGAAAATAGCCAACGCGTTTTGGGGCCAAAAGACCCGTGCATTCCGAGTTTGGTTTTCACTCGTCACATAGCCTCGTTTTTGTAGCCAAACTTTCATACCTGACACACTAGAAACCGTAATCAAAAAAATGAAAACCAAATGCATTGCAAACTGTAGGTCTTTCCCTATTTTTACCCGCGCAAACTTTGGAGCCTCGCTCATAACACCCCCCTGTTAAAATCAATCGCAGCAGCAATATGTGACTATCGTACCTTTTTTATTAAGTAATGTAAAGCGGCGATTTTAAAGTCCATTTACAGCCTGTCGACGTTTTTCGATTAAGCTCCTGGCTGATTAGGCTCGCTCAGAGGAACTTCTGGCAGCGCTTTCACGTCTTGTAAACTTATGCTCATAGTTCTAATCTCCAAAGAACGTATAATTACGTCATTATTTAAAAAGAGGAAAATAGATGAAATCTTTATCTAAAATGGTTCTAATAACAGCTGCCCTGACCAGTTTGCTGGCATGTCAAGCACCCAACGCATCTGAAGGCACAACCAAGACAGGCAATAATGATACTGCAGGCTCATCAGCCAATGTGGGTGTTGGCATCGGCGTTGATATTGGTGGTGGCAGCACTACCGACTCGAGTACGAGTAGCGGCAGTAGCAGCACTAGCGCCAATAGCGAGCTAACGGTGAACGCCAAAGGTACGATATATACTTATGGAAAAATCAAAAGCTTTTATGAGTGCGTCGCTGCCAATTCCTCAAATGCGGCCTTTAAGTCAACGGCATCTGCAACGGTCAGCAATCTCAACGAAGTTGATGCAAGTGCTGATACAAGTGACGATAAAGCAGCTTATACCAAAGCTGCTTTAGGGGTTTCAACAACTCGCGGTTTCTCCGGCACCGAGTGCAACGCTTCATAGTCGGTATCTCAGCTTAGTTGTTTAGCTCATTGACTTAAGCATCGGTCCTAAACAAAGCGAATGTGTTGACTTAGTGTAAACACATTCGCTAAACTAAAGCTAGCGGAACACAAGTTCATGCGTTTCGTCGTCTATATCTAAATACAGACCAAAGTATCCTTTTCATTTTAGCGGAGAACCCTTCATGCGCAAAAGAAACTTAGTTATACCTGCCCTGGCCCTATCCTTCCTGATTTCTTGCGGGGACAAACAACCCCCAACATCTCCCACGACACCCGGTGGCGGTGGCCTGACCAGTGGAGGAATTACCCCGATCGAGCCGCTTGGTGGCGATGCTGGGTTTACAGACCCTGGATTAGACACTGGATTTGATCCCGCAGGTGATGACTTTGTTGATGCGCCCTTGCCCGAAGATCAAATCCCGGTCGATCCACCCATTGATGGCGAAATTCCGGTTGAACCGCCCATTGATGGCGAAATTCCGGTTGATCCGCCCATTGATGGCGAAATGCCAGTCGATCCGCCCATTGATGGCGAAATACCAGTCGATCCGCCAGTAGATGGCGAAGTCCCCGTTGAAGAACCTGTCGCGACGGTGCCTGCAGATGTCACATCTACTGATATTACCCCCACCAGCTTTAAAGCCAAGTGGACCGCAGTCAGCGGCGCCACCGCTTATAAAATCTATGTAGATGATGTTGAGTACGGCACGGGCACAACCACCACCTATACGATTGACTCTCGTCAGCCCGACACCAGCTATTCTGTAGCCATTAGCGCGATCACAGCTGAAGGTGAGAGTGCCAAATCAAGTACTATCAATGTCAAAACAGGTGCTGTCGGTGCCCCGACATCTGTGACTTCTTCAGCTGTTACCACAACGTCTTTTAAAGTGTCTTGGGCCAGTGTATCAACAGCAACTTCTTATAAGGTCTTTTTAAACGGTAGCGAAAAAGGCACGACGGATACCACCAGCTATTCCTTTGCTGACCTGACACCGAATACGACTTACTCAGTGACCCTGAGTGCGATTACGCCCAGTGGCGAAAGTGTTCAATCTGCTGCCAAGAGTGTCAAAACTTCTGCGATCGGTGCTCCGTCTAGCTTAAGTGCGAGCAATGTCACCGCAAACAGCGCGTCAGTCTCCTGGTCTTCTGTCGCCAGCGCCACCTCTTATAAGCTCTATCTCGATGGCGCCCTTAAAGATGGCAATGTCACCAGCCCCAATTATAATCTGACCAATTTAACGGGTGAAACGACCTATAGTGTCACCGTGAGTGCGGTGACGCCAGCTGGCGAAAGCACCAAGTCTAGCCCGCTCTCGATCACCACAATAGATGCCTTTGGCAATAAAAAGCTGGGTTTCTTAAATATGTCAGCGATTGAGAGTGCTGATGGCCTGGATGTACAAAATGGTCATGCTTATGTTGGCCATTTTACAGAAGGCTTCTTTAAAAACAGTCGTTATGTTCGCGACCTCAATATTGCAACGGGCACCAAAAATGACATTACGATCTCCGAGCGAGGCACCAGAAAAGTCATTGGCGTCGCAGTTACCGGCGCAACCATTTGGGCTGCAATTGACCAGTTTGATAATGATGATCGCAATTTGTATAAATATAATATTAATGGAACCCAGCTCAAGCGTTATAAAGTGGGCACTGCGGGCACGATCATTTCAGATATTGCTGTAGATGCCAGCACCGGCTTGCTCTATATTGGTTCACGTACCTCTGGCAGTATTATTAAACACGATGATCTCAACCCAGATAATTCGCAGCTCTTGTTTTCTGGTGCCACCAATATTGACCCTCTGGGCCTGGCCACAGACAGCAGTGGCAATGTCTATACTTTTGACGGCATCTCACGCAAACTGATCAAGTTTTCTTCCAGTGGCAATCGCACTCTGGAATTTGGCCCAACTGGCGCTTCGGGTGCCGGTGAAAACTTCACAGCAGTCTCTGATGTCGCTGTGGATCCACGTAATGGCGATATCTACATTACGGGTAACGCTTCAGGCAGCATTAAGATTTTCCGTTATAATAGCAGCGGTAATTTTATTCACAGCTTCTCTGACTCAGATCTACTGGATCCCAGAAAACTTTCTGTCGATGCGACAGGTAAGATTTATGTCATCGACCAGAACAAAAAAGGCGTGATCGTCTTTTCTGCAGGTATGACCCTCTAAACCAAGTTTTCCAAAAGCCTCCGCAAGTGAATCAACAGGTGCGGGGGCTTTTTATTTGGCTCTTTGTCGCTGATTTTCAACCGCTGCGATGTTAAAATAAAGGCATGACCCCTCAAGATATCTGGCAGCGAGCCAATCTGGCCCAAGATGCCGCCCAAGCCGCTTACCCTGAATTGCGTTGCCGCACAGGCTGTAATGATTGCTGCAAAAACCATGGCAGCCCGATTACTTATGCTCAGGAATGGCAAGTAATCGCCGCGCAGCTCGATCAAAATAGCAGCTTAAAAGAAGCGGTGCGGCAACGCTATCTAAGCCTCAAACAAAGCCTACGCCAGCGTCTGCAACAACCTGATCCCCCCAGCATTGCGGCTGCTTTATTTGAAATGCCCTGCCCTTTTATTGCCTCGGAAGCCTGTAGCATTTATGCGCTGCGGCCTTTAACCTGCCGCGCTTTTGGCAATAGCGTCTTGCAAAGCCCAGCGCTGTCTGGTGACGATATCTATACCTGTAATCCCGAAAAAGATCGCTGGGAGACTGTCTTACCTATGAAAGCAGAACATCCCTTGCCTTTACGAGCCGAACTCTTTAAAGAGTTCGAGCAGTCGGGGCCGTCTCGCTCTCTGCTCAGTTTTCTGGAAGGCTATTTTTATGAATCCCGTTGAGCTTTACGAGCAATTGCCTCTGGCTGAGCAAAAACTATTCGATGAAGTCAATTTTCTGGCGACGGAACTCAGAGATCATCTCTTGCCAGAACAGTTCCTGCTGGCTATCGAAGCGATGACAGCACGCCTGCAGGCCTTACACCCAGAGATACCTTGTACCAATGGCTGCTTTGCTTGTTGTGAACGCGACGCCCTGCCCCTGATTGGCCCCAGCGAATGGGAGCTGATCCAGAGTGCACTGGCTGACTTAAGTGTCGACAAACGTCAACAAATTAAGCAACAAACAGAAGCATTAACAGATTCAATCGCCCCCGAAGATCAGCACAATCAGCAAACAAGGGCTTGCCCATTGTTAATCGAGGGGCGCTGTAGCGTCTATGCTATGCGGCCTTTGGCTTGTCGCTTAACTGGGTACAGCTTCTCAGAGCTTGGTGAACGTCCCTTACCACAACTCCCAGCAGGCATGCCCGTGCCCTATAGCTGCCGCCCCGAGCAAGAACGCATCCTGTCTGACCTGCAGGCGCTACGCAATCCCCTACACTATATGTTTCTGCCCCAATTAGAAAAACTCCAGTCTATTCTTTGGTCTCTCGATGCCAATCAAGAAACCAGTCCCCGCTTATTAGTAAATTATCTACATGATTATTTCGCAAGCCCAGGGCTTTAGCTGACGTAAAAAGCACCCTGGACAATTAAATCCGGGGTGCTTCAATATATTCAGAACTCAGACTTTAGTCTAGAGCTACACCGGGATGACCTTTAATAATAGAAGGCGGCAAAGGTCTCCAGGGCATGGGACTTGGATCAATTGAGAAGCCTTTGCGACTTTTCAGCTCAGTATTGACGGTTTTGAGTAAGGCGCCGAGTAATTGATCATCATCATTTTTAGGATCAGCTAAAAGCTCTGTTAAATACGATTGAGCGACTTCTAGCTCTGCGCGACCTAATTTGTCTAATTTGCCTTGAAAATCAAGCAAGAGATTCATACGCTCAGGGCCTTTGGTCTGGCGTAAGTCATCAATATCCCCTTTGGGGTCACCCTGAAACAAATTAATCACAGGTTTTGCTCCACCTGGATGGGTAATGCTCTGACCAGGACCAAAAAATTTATCGCGTAATTTGTTAATCACTGAATCTTCGCCAGCAACCGCTGGGGCATTGGCAGCCGGTTTTTGCTTTGGAGATTCGCTAGCTTCTACTTTACTCGGCCAGGAAGAGGAGGAGGCAGAAGGAGTCGGTTTAATATTACTCATAAAAATAACCTTTCTGAATCTGCTTGAACCAAGCAGCGTAACTTTGACTTATCTGTCTCTTATATCAGTCAAAATCAAGCAGATCGTTCGTCTTGCAGCCACAAATTAAACGAATGTTAAACTTTAAAAGCAGCTATTCGTTCGGGTGACGCATCACGCGTACCCGCTTGAGTAAGCGCGACGCTTGCTCATCAAAAGCCGTGCGGCCATGTAATAAGCGCTGATTATCTAAAATCAGGCAATCTTTAGACTGAAGACTGAATTGAGTCTGACAGGCGACAATCACCTGATCCAGATGATCCAATGCTGAGATCTGATCCTGGCTTAATTGCTCAATCTCAAATTCGGGCATCATATTGATCCAGGGGCGATTATAGCGGATCTGAATCAAGGGCCCGACCTGAGTCAAGATCGGGGCCAATGCCTGTCTAAACAAATACACCGGCTGTGCCAGGGTTTGCATCTGAGGCGGAGACAAATAAGACAAAACGTCATCCAGGCGGACCAGTAAGCTATCTCCCCCACTTGAGGCCGGTTTTTCACAGAGCATGATCACCGTATCAGGAGGCTGCTCAAAATCAGCGCAGTCCGTGTGGCACAAAAATGTGCGTGAAGAATTGGCAAAAGCCTCACGTTCCGCAAAATGCGCCGGGCCCACGGGACAAACCATGCCCCCGCGCAGGTTCTTGGGTTCGAGTCGCGGAATACCGAGTGCTTGAGAAAAAGACTCCAAAAAATGGTCTTCTGGTGAAGAAGGAAAGTCAGTGATCAGACAGGCTCCTTGCTCTGTCAGAAGTTCAGCGCTTAATTGGGCCAGGCTTTCTGCTGAGTCTTGACTCGCTGAAAGCCGAGGCGGAAAGCTCACAGTCCCATTTCTTCGATCAGAGCTTCACGCTCCGCCGGGAAGGCAGGCTGTTTATTTGGACTGTGATAAGCAATCGCACGGTCTGGATCTTTGAGGCCATGGCCGGTTAAAACACAGACAATCCGAGCATTGGCGGGGATCTTATTGGCGGCTTTCATCTTTAGCAAACCCGCGACAGAAGCCGCCGAAGCTGGCTCACAGAAAACACCTTCTTTAGTAGATAATAAGCCATAAGCAGCCAAAATCTGATCGTCGCTGACTTCATCAATATGACCCTGAGATTCTGCCAGGGCCTGATTAGCAAGCTCCCAACTGGCCGGGTTGCCAATCCGAATCGCGGTGGCGACCGTCTCGGGATTTTCAAAACGACGATTGTGTACAATCGGAGCAGCTCCAGCAGCCTGAAAGCCCCACATCGCTGGAAGCTGATCGGCTTTACCGGCTTCTTTGTAGGTTTTAAAACCTCGCCAGTAAGCCGTGATATTGCCAGCGTTACCGACCGGGATCGAAAGAATATCAGGGGCAAAGCCCAGCTGCTCGCAGACTTCAAAGGCACCGGTTTTTTGGCCTTCGATGCGATAGGGGTTGATTGAATTGACCAGGGTTACAGGGTAAGCCTCACAAATCTCACGCACCAGTTCCAGGGCCTGATCAAAATTGCCTTTAATCGCAATCACTTTGGAGCCACAGGCCATAGCCTGAGAAAGCTTGCCGAGGGCGACATAGCCATCCGGCACCAGAATAAAGCCTTTCATGCCTGCACGGGCCGCATAAGCGGCCATGGAAGCAGAAGTATTGCCTGTAGACGCACACATCACAGCTTTAGAGCCGGCTTCAGCGGCTTTGGAGATCGCCATTGTCATGCCACGATCTTTAAACGAGCCCGTTGGATTCAGCCCTTCGTATTTGAGCCAAACCTGGGCTCCCAGGATCTCAGACAAATGACAAGCATAAATCAGTGGCGTATTGCCTTCTTGCAGGGTAATCACCGGGGTCTTGTCATCAACGGGCAGATACTCGCGATAGGTATGAATCAGGCCTTGCCACATAAGAGGCTCCTCATAGGATTTTTACTTGTATGATAACGCATGGTGTCAAAAGAGAGTAAGGGCTGATCTCAAAATAGCTCCAGAACTAAACCCGTGTATCAATTTTACGATAAACATTCAGAGTTTGATGCGAGCGTACAATACCGGGCTCAGCAGGGGCTTCTTCATAGACCGGCTCGGGCTCGACAGCCTGGGTCCGCGGTGGGGCCACCAGATAGACAAAAAATCCGGTGATACGCTTGGGATTGGTGAGCCAGTTTTCAAAGGGCTCAAACTCAAAACGCGCCAAACCCGCCAGATTAACCTGAGACTCTGTATGCAGGGTCAGGCCTTGCTTGAGCTGCACCTGGGTTTTGCCTTGCAAGTGAAACGAACGCAGCATCAAGATTACGGGGCGATAAGCATAACGCGAATGAAAATTCAGATCAATTTTGAGGGCCCGCTTCCAGTCGATATTCTCGCTTAGAAAATAGCCCAAAAAGCGAATACGCTCTTTTTCGTCTGGGATTTCCAAGGGCCCGTCTTGCTTAAAGCGGGCGGTGTCCTGATTGAGCTCAAAGCTTTGCTCAGCCTCCATCACCGCCATGACCGACTGCAGGTCTTTGTAATGCTCTAAATCTTGAAACAAAGGCAGGGTCGGCTGCAGCGTTTGCGCCAAACTCGTTGCATCTGTCGGACTCAAAAACATCTGCTCAATACCTCTACTTTAATCATAATCGTATTTTGATTTATTTGAAAGCGCCCACACGTACTTTACTCCCTTTCGCTAAGCTTTAAGGAATCACCGGCAGGCTAATAGGCCGAGACACAATAAAGCTTTCTAAAGTTGATATCAATCACTCTTGATTTCTTGGATCTGAATTAAGAATCAATTCTCAGAGCACCAATTTTCAAACTGATTCAAGCTCGTCGTCTTTAGCTATTCGGCTCCAACAATAAAAGAGGAGCGTATCGACACTCCTCTTTTGCTATAAATCTAAGGGAATTTACTGAGGCAATTTTTTGAGTTTGACTTCACCAAGTAATTCAATATGGTCGTCATAAACATGAATCTGCCGGAAGAAAAACTGCATGTCGTCATTGCTCAATTTTTCGAGGTCGACAATCGGATTTAAGCGCTGCAAGAGCGCCTGAATCGTATCGCTGGCCAGGGGCCGCCCAAGAGTGGTTGCGTCTACAGCCTGGACATAGAGCTGACGCTCTGAATTGAGGCGCAATTGACCGGAGAGCTCAAAGGGTACACTAAAGAACCCGCCCATCGTGGCGGCGTTACCGCTGATTTGAACCCGATCGGCTTGTAAGTCGATTTTCAGGTCATTGAGATCGGCATCTAATTGGCTCAAGACTTCCTGGTTGCTGCGAATATCATCGAGTAGACGACGAAAGGTATCGGAGCCTAAGAATTTATTTAAACCGGCTTCGCTGATTTTGACACGCACAGAACCCTGAGAAGGCTCACGTAAATGCATGTCCTCGGGGTCTACTTCCAGACGATCAATGCGCAGATTCATTTCTTGAATCGGCAGCTCAGAAAGCACAAAATCACTGGCATCGATTTCCGTGTAAGCCACGCTACCTGAAAGCAGTGAAAAGCTGGGTTCGACGGCATGTACCTTGACCCGAAGTGCTTTGGGTTGGTTGAGGGTCGTATTGAGGCGATCTTGTAGGAGACCATTGGCGATATTGGGTGCAATGCCCCCAACAGCTGTCACCAGGCCGATCAAAATCGCAAGAATCGTAATAATCATTTGCGTACTTCCACCATGAGCTTAATGGCAGTGCGTTGTTCGCCATTGATTTCAACATCTACAAAAGCAGGGGTAAAAACAAGATCAATACCACTGGGTGCTAAATAGCCCCGAGCGATAGCAATTGCTTTAATCGATTGATTGACGGCACCGGCCCCAATGGCCTGAAGTTCACCATATCCTTTGTCCCGAATCACGCCTGCAAGGGCGCCGGCAACAGAAGTAGGTTTGGATCGAGAGGAGACTTTTAGTACGTCCAATGCTTCATTTCTCCTTTATTGTCTGGCTGCGTTGTCTGAGCATTCAAATTTCATTATAACCCTAATCAAAGATCACGTTCAATCATTGGATGCGGCGAATCTTGTCCATCGCTCAAACTGCATAAACGAAACTCATAAGAATAGCGCGAGTGGCTCATTTCAGGTTCAATCAAAGTCCGGTGCAAGGTAAAAGGCGTAAAGATCAGCACGTCCCCTGGAGCCATCACCGGCCGCCAGCGTCCTTCGGGTAAGCCCTGCAAGGTCGCCAGACGCTCTTCACTCGGCTGGCCAAAATCCAAAATCGGCTGTTGGGGCAAATCCAACCAAAGCTCCACGCTCGGTGAGACTTCTCCAGCCGGTGTTAGAGGAATCCAGAGATTAAGTCCTTTGGCAAAGCCGCCAAGGTATTCATAATCCTGATGAAAAGGCAAACCGTACTCTGGCAGCTGGGGCAATTGACGCCGAGGCAAAGAATGGCCTGCGAAAACAGCGGCCTGGGGGCCAAAATAGCCACGTAACAAATGGCGCAAAGCTTGCTGCTGCAACAAAATTTGCCACCAGGCCCAGATCGCCAGATCGCTTTCTTGCTGGATCACAGGATGGCCAATCTCATAAAATTGCTGCTGATCTTTAAGTGTCATCAGACCGGATTGATAAAGCTGATCGCTTTTCTGGTAAACCGTCTCAAAGCGCGGCAACCACTCAGCACACAAAGCGGGCGGTAATAAACGGCGCAAAAGCACCGCTCCCCGCTGGTTCAGGAGCTCAGGTAAGCGGTTACTGCTAAAAAAGTCGGCTGCATAATCAGGAAAGCGTTTTGGCATACTTTTAGCTTAACATTAGCTCAGATTCTGAGCCAGTAAAGGCGCCTGAGTAAAGTCTTTTTCGGAGTCAGCAATCAAACGAATTTCGGTACTGTAACGGACCTGGGTCATGGCTGAGCTGATCCAGCTGCGGTGGAGCGTAAAGCCGGTAAAAATCAGCAGGTCTCCAGGCTGCATTTCAATTTGCCAGCGATTTAAATTCAGTTCTTGAAGACGTTTTTGACGGGAGGGTTCTGAATCACGCAATTGAAACAGGGGCTGCTGAGGTCCATCGAGGCAGAGTTCCAGACTGGGATAAGCCTGCCCAACGGGCGTCAAAGGCAGCCAAAGATTAAGCCCCGTGCGAAAAGGGCCTGTAAATTCCTGATCCTGGTGAAATGGAATTGCAAACTCAGGCTGTGCCGGGTCTTGACGCCGGGGAAACGAATTATTGACCAGTAAATAGGCCGTCGAACCATAGAGCGCTTGCAAGACAGATTTCATTCCCGGTGCTTGCAGCAAAGAGCCAATCCAGGCATAATAATCAGCAATTTGATTGGGTTCTGCATGGCCATAACGATAAAGCTTTTGATAAATCTCCGGCGGCATTTGCCCGCTGATATAACGTCGGTCTTCGGCTGTAAAAGCGGCCTGAAAGTGTGGCAAATAAGCACTCAGCATAGCCGGATCCAAAATTTGCCTCAGCAACACTACTCCCCGCACCTTTAAAACGGAGACCCATTCAATGGGTAAGTGCTCAGCCAAGAAGTCTGGGAGGTTTGGGCGATTTGGGAGATTGAGAGAATCCATGCCCGAGCTAATGCCTCTGCAATTGATTAAGAGGTGCCCAGGCGTAACGCTGCATCAAATCTTCCAGATCGATTGGCAATTGATCGCCCAGCGTCATCGTTTGCGCCTGACGGGCCAGGGCTGACAATTGCAAACTGCGCCCCAGGGTCAAAGCAAAGCGCCGAGCCCCTCGTTCCAGCTCAGCCGCATCCGTTGTCTGCTTTAGCCATTGCCCCGCAGATCCCAGAGCCTCACGGGTCTGCTTGAGCGCAGCGGACTGCCCCTCGGGCACTTGCTCCAGTAGATAGCCCAGCGTCTCTTGCGCTTGCTGGGGCGAGCCCAGGGCCCGCAGACTATCCAATGACAAGACATTGGTGGTGCCTTCCCAGATCGGTAAAACCTGCGCATCCCGCAAGAGCACTGGTAAGCCGGTGTCTTCGATATAGCCCGCACCACCAAAGCATTCCAGAACTTCAGAAAGCACTGCCACGGCTTGTTTGCCTGTGGTCAGCTTCACCAAAGGCGTCAAGAGGCGCAAATAAGCTTCTTGCTGTTTGTTTAAACCCTCGGTTTCTGCCTGGCCCAGCAAATGCACCATTTCAAAACTCAAATAAAAGGCGCCAGCAAACTCTGCTTCCAATTGCAGCAGGGTTTCACGGTGCAGAGGTTTGTCGATCAAGGCGGCTCCAAAAGCGACCCGCTTGCGGGCATAATCCCAGGCCAAATTGAGCCCACGACGCATCAAAGCAATTGCTGAAATGGCGTTCCAGCTGCGTGTGATATTCAGCATCGGCGAAATCTGACGCACGCCATTTTGAGGCTCCCCGACCAATTCTGCTGGTGTTCCCGTTAGCATCAGCTCTGCTGTGGGCACTTTGCGGGTCCCTAATTTGTCTTTGAGGCGATTAATTTGGATATTTTTTAAGCGGCCAGCGCTGTCACGGGTCTCTAAATAATACAAAGCCAGTCCGCGTCCCCCGGCAGGGTTGCCTTCAGGTCGCGCCAGAGTCAAAGCCATTTGAGAAGTCGTCGCCGAGGTAAACCATTTGCGGCCATGCAATTTCCACTGCCCCGCTTCACAATGGGCCTGGGTTTCGGTTTGGCCGACATCAGAGCCACCAGGCAATTCGGTCATCCATTGGCCGCTGGTCCAAAACTGCGCTGGATCACGAGACAAGAGATGCGGCAAGGCCTGATCGATCAACTTTTGGTTGCCCGATTGACTTAAGGTGCGGGCGGCGCCATCAGTCATTGCCAACGGGCAAGAATAAATATCTGTCGAGGGAGTAAACAAATAAACCAGGGCAAACTGATGCAAACGCGACAGAGCCCCCAGCTTCTGCTCGTAGGGAATCGCAATCAGACCCTGCTCAGCAGCCAGCACTTCAGCCCGTTTCCAGAGAGCTGTCACCTCGATCTGATCAATCCGCTCTCCCCAGGGATCCCACTGGGTCAGCACGGGCTCATTCAGGCGATCGGCTTGCTGTAATTGATAGAGTTCGCCACCGGCGAGCTCTCCCATCTGCTCTAATTGACGGATCACGCTCTGCTGCTCGCTGAAATGGGTTTGCGTCAATGCGCTCAAATAAGGATCTGCATGGTATTGGTTATCCAGGCGAGGCCCGGCTTGTTGAAAGAGTTTCATTGGCGGCTCCGATCGCAAATCTTTTGACTTCACTTTAGCAAAAAACGATCCCCAGCGATAGCGCTAAAAACCGACTTCAAAATCCAGGTTTTGGTTTTGAAAGTAACGCTCCAGACAGTCTCGAATCGCACAGGCAATCTGGGGCTTTCCTTGCAAACGCTGCGGCTCTGATTCCGCTTCGACTAGCCAGGCGACTTGCTCAGCCCCTTGCTCTTCGGCCCGATTGGCAATCACGGCATGGGAACCTTGCTCCAGGCGTGACTGAGCAATTTGCATCAATTGAGCATGACTGAGATTGGCTTCAAACTTAAAGCTTAAGATTGCGAGATCAGGAAAATCTGCTTGTACTTGCTGAAGCACTTTAGCGGTCGGTTTCAAGTTGATTTGGAGCTGATTCTGGCCAGAACTCAGCTTACCAGCGTGCAGCGACTGGGGTTGATAATCAGCTACCGCCGCCGATAAAATAGCCGCCTGGCAGGAGTGATGGGCCAGCAAATGCATCACGCTTTGCTGGTACTCTGCAAAGCTTTCAATCGGATAATGCGGCAACCAGTTTGGCACTTGCAAGGGGCCTGGCCCATGTACCCAATGCACATCAGCACCAGCCACAAACAAAGCTTTGGCTATTTCCAGACTAAGCGCTCCCGTAAAACGATTACTGAGGACACGCACTTGATCCAAAGCAACCGGCGTCGGGCCACCCGTCACCAAAATCGGAATATTCCTGAGACTGGATCTGGATAGAGCGCGAGCCGTCTGAAAAACCAGGCTTTCGGGCTCAGGCAAATTGTGTTTGCCATAGGCATCCCGAGGCGGAATCACGGTCACACCCAGCTCTTGTAGCTTGATCAGACTTTCTTCCAGGATCGCATTATGCATCTGGCCACTCATCGTCGGCGCCATTAGAATCGGTGTTTGCTCACGTTCTAAGCGCCCCAGAGCCGCAGCAAAGACCGTCGTGATCAAGCCGTCAGCGATACCCTGACGGCATTTATTGATGGTGTTATAGGTCGCCGGGGCGATCAAATAGGCGTCATAAGCAATGCCATCACCCAGGTGTTCGGCCCGGGGCGAGAGTTGAGTGATCACGGGCCGATCGGTACTCCAGGCCAGGGCATCGAGGGTGACATAATTCAGAGCCTGCTCTGAAACAAAGGCGGTGACACGGGCTCCGTGTTTGCGCAAAGCGCGTGCCAACACTGGGGCCTGCATAGCTGCAATGCCGCCACAAATCAGCAAGGCAATCTGACGCCCGGCCAGCTCAGTACCCAGTACAGGGACATCATGATCTCCCAGGCTGACACTTTGGGGGGGCTCAGGCAGCCAAAAACCGGGAGCTGTTGGCAATTCAGAATCAAGATCGAAATGGCTCTCTGCTTCTGTGTGCGTATGCTGCTGCAAATCAATATGCTCAAGCATAACTGTGGTCGGCCTGGATTTGATGTACGGCACGCTCGATCACGGCATAGGTGTCCTGAGTCAATTGATCGCGCTGCTCAACAGAATACTGGTTGGGGTCGATTGGAGGCAAAAATTGGATCCGAATCGTGCCGGGATTGAGGACTTTGCGCTTGGGAGGCAAGGCTTCATAAGAGCCCACAATTGCAAAAGGCACAATCGGCAGTTGCGACTGCAACGCAAAGACAAAAGCGCCTTTTTTGAAAGGCTTCATTTGACCATCACGGGTGCGGGTTCCCTCTGGGAAAAAGACCACATTCTGTCCCCGTTGACGTAGTTTTTTAGCGCCCTGGTTAATACTGGCAATCGCCTTTTGACTGTCTTTGCGATTGACGGGAATATGGCCAACAGCAGCCATGGCATGTCCCATCAGGGGAATCCGAAAAAGCTCTTGTTTGGCGACAAAAACCGGGAGCTGCGGCAAATAACCCAATAGAGCCAGAATATCTAAAGCGCCCTGGTGGTTACCGACCAAAATGGCGGCTTCGGTAGGGAAATACTCCAGGCCTGTGACTTCAACTTGAATCCGGGCGGCCTGTAAAACACGTTGCCCCCAGAGTCTCGAAAGGGCATCGAGCCAGCTTTGGGGGCCTTTGAAAATAGCTGTCAATAACGAAAAAAGTGCTATAAAAAAGGTATAAAAAATCGCAACCGCACCCGCCACTAGCCAACGCAGATTAAATGCGGGTTGTTTAGGCATTATTAGTTGCGGGCAACAATTCCATCAGAAGTCACGAGTGCTTGATTTGAGCGAATGCCAATATGGCTAGGTGTCAAGACAAAGATACCTTCTCCAACCCGCTCCTGATAGCCATCGAGGGCATAAGCTGAGCCTGAAATGAAATCAACAAAACGCTGTGATTCATCTTCAGACATATCGGCCACGTTGATAATCACTGTTGAGCGGTTTTTGAGACAGCGTACAGCCAGCAATGTTTCATTAAAAGAGGTCGGCTGCATCACCACAATTTCGTGGCTTGAAGCAGCAGTAAAGGGCATCGGAATGATGTTATTGCCATCTTCCCCACGCACAGGGACAGACAGCGTTTCAATTTCTTCTTCTTCGTATGAAAACAAAGATCTAAATTTTTCCCAGAGAATATTCATAAGTCACCTTGAACTATTGACGATTTTTGTCCACCAAGACCTGGGTATCATAACAGAGACGGATCTCAGGATGATGTGATTGAGACTACGCTTCTACTCGTATTGTATTCCGTTTGAAAATTAGCATCAATACGCTTGTCCGCAAGCCTTGTATTCTTGGTATAATAAGACTAATAAAAATAGAAAGTAGTGGATAACTTCAAATGAGAAACGATCGCTACGCACCCCGCACCATGAAAGGCGTTGATTCCTGGAGTGGTGGCATGAGCCAACGGGTCTTTGACACCCGTGTCTTACCGATGTTTGGTCTGGGATTATTATTTACGGCTCTGGTGGCTTATATCGCCAGAGATTTACCCAGCGGTATCTCGATGGTGGCCTTTTTAGTGGCCTTCGGCATCAGCTGGACTGCCGGCAGCTGGGAAGAAAAAATGAGCACGCCTGTCAGCATGGGCTTGTTTTTCTTAATGACCGCTGCCATTGGCGTGATGATGGTGCCTTTATTGGGTTGGGCCTCAGCCATTGGCGGACCGACAATCATTATTCAGGCCCTGGGTATTACGGGCATCACTTTTGGCAGTTTGATGGCCATTGGCCTGACCTCTAAACGTGATTTCAGCAGCATGGGCCGCTTTTTGTTTATGGCCATGATCGGCCTGATTCTGACTGGCCTGGTGAGCTTCTTCCTGCCTTTTAGTACGACTATGCATGCGATCTTCTCGTTTGTGGGCGTGCTGATCTTCTCGGCCTATGTGCTCTACAATATGTCGATGATCAAGAGTCATATGACGGATAGCCAGTACTTATTGGCAGCCTTAATGCTCTACATCAATTTCATTAATTTGTTTCAAAATATTCTGGTCTTGCTGGGTATCTTTGGCGGCGACGACTAGAGCCATCAGCGCATAATATCAACCAGAGACTGTCTAAAGAGCATATCTTAGACAGTCTCTTTTTCTGTTTTTGAAAGCTGACAATCGTAGCACAGGCGTACAAAAAAGCATCTCTATTACAGCAGATTGAGCTTCACCCAATCATTGAGGTCTGAGTTATTAAAAGTTTAATCCAAGCGAAGGCGCTTGATTTAATGGTCATTGAGTTCAGAAACATAACCCCCATTTGTATAGACATCTAAAACGCCCTCTTAACAAGCAAATATTTATAGTATAAAGTCGGCTTTGCGGCCTAAATCGTCCTTCGTTAAATCTCAAAAAACTGGCGGGCCTGGTCGCGGCCCCAGGTTTTGGCTTGAAACAAAGCCTGCTGGGCGCCCTTATGCAAAAGCTGAACGGAAGTATGATGACAATCGTTCAGGGTCGCGGTACCGATTGAAACACTTAAGAAGGCCTCACCGGTGACTGGAGCATGGGGGATTTCAAGCAAACGGACGCGATGGCAAAGCAGTTCAGCTTGTCGCAAGCTCTCTTTGCGAGGCAGGCTCTCCAAAATAGCAAAGCCATCAGCTGCCAGTCGAAAACACTGTGCCCTGGCATTAGAGACTTTTTTGATTTGCTCGGCCACCCGTCGCAAGCAATAATCGCCCTGTGTTTGACCGTAAGATTCATTGTAAAAAGCAAAAAAATCAAGGTCAATCAGGCTTAAAGACAATAATTTATCTTTGCCCTGGTGCGCTCTTTTCAATGCCTGCTCAAACAGAACCTGACTGGGCAAGCCCGTAATCTGGTCATATTCTTTAGATCCAGGCTGCCCCTGAAAAAACAGTCGGTTTAACTGCAAGTATTTCTGTCTGAGTGCAACCGCTTTTTGGATGCATTTCTGAAAATAATCTGCTTTAAAAGGTTTGGGGATATAGTCAAAAGCCCCCAATTGGCGAGCTTGTTCAGAATCGCTAAGACCACTGGCTTCAGAAACCAAAATAACGGGGATATCATGGCAGTTTCGTAATTGCCGAAACAATTGGCAAACCCTCAGACCATCCATATCTGGCTGCCACTTCTCCAAGATAATCACATCGGGTGCGCGGGTTTCTTGCAAACGCAAAAATAGCTTTTCGGCACAATTGTGCTGCTCTATAACAAAGCCATTGCCTTTGAGCAATTGCTTATAAACAGACGAATAGACCTTCTCGTCTGGATCCACAATCCAAATATGTTGTTTCATCTTTCTCTAGCCTCACGCAAATCAAAATCGGGGCATAGCAGATGCCTATTCTTGATTGTAATGAAATACTTGCAATAATTTCATAAATTAACAAAATGACAACAAAAATAAAACACAATAAAAAAGAGCCCCTGGGTCCAGGGGCTCTTTTTTTAAATTAATTTAGGCGCTTATTTAGCGGCGTTATTACCAGAAGCAACTTTAGCAGAAGCTTTGACAGAGGCTTGGGCAAGCACTTCGTCTTTTTTGATTTCTTTGTCTAACATATCACGACGGGCTTTGAGCTCATCAATGTGACGCTCTAACTCATCAATGCGGTCATCCAGATTGTCTTTTTCAACTTTGGTAACACCTAAAGTGGTACCCAATTGTTGAACGCTGTTGACGACTTGCTCCCAACGCTCAGTGAATTCTTTTTCGCGGCTTTCGAGGTTGGTACGCACTTCAGCAACAAACTTTTTAGCTTCACTATCGTGAATGGTGCCTTTTTTAACAAATTCGTCGGTGACTTCTTGTACTTTATCAGCACTCATTGAAATAAATTCAGCGGTCAGAAGAGAAGCTTTTTTCAAAATGTCCATCATATAAATCTCCTTAAGTAAGCCTCTTTCTTGCAGAGACTTTATCTTTTTGTTTCTTGATCTCATTCTATAACGCACCGCGTTAAAATGCAAGCGTTTTGATAAAATTTTTACGCAGCGCTTCATTGCCTCAAGATCCGATCAGATCTTTATCCTGGGGTTCAAGAGCAATAGATACATTCGCCACAGAGCACTGAGCTTAGGCGGCCCAACCGACCAGAGCCGCCTGCCGTCCGGTCAAGCCCTGCTCACGGCGATAGGAGAAAAAACGCAGATCGCTAAAGGTATCCTGAGTCACGAGATCAATCTGTGCTTCGGGCAGACCTCCAGCCAGTAATTGATCTTTTAAAATTTCAGGTAAGTTCAGACGGTATTTCTGGCCGACGGCTTTCACCAGGCGGGGGTCCTGCCGATCAATTTGCTCAGCAAAGGCCTCAACGACTTCGGCTCCGACTTCAAAGCTATCAAAGCCAATACCCGGACCGATAGCCGCAATGATCGCTTGCGGCTCAGAACCATATGCCATCTGCATCAACCGCAAAGCTTCTAAAGCGATCCCCTGCTGGGTTCCGCGCCAACCTGAATGCAGCGTAGCGACAACCTTATGAATAGGATCCACCAAAATCAGCGGATAACAGTCGGCTACCATCACCATCAGGCATAAGCCCGGCGTGTTAGTGACCAGGCCATCGCAATCGGGAATGCCTTCCGTTTGAGAAAAAGCACCTCGTCCGGCATCCTGGGCTGTCGCCTGATAAACATGCTTACCGTGTACCTGCTGACAGGCCACCCATTGCTCTAAATTGAATCCCAGCAAATCGCTCAAAGCTTGCCGGTTGTTTAAGACCCGCTCTTCTCCACCGACTTCATCCGTAGGCAAAGTCGGGTACTTGAGATTGAGTTCAGCAAAATTATCCTGGCTCACGCCCCCCTTGCGGGTGGTAAAAGCGTGACGCAAATTGGGGATTTGCTGGAGCAGTGGAGAGTGAAGCAGGCTGAGTTCAAATGTCATGGTTGATTCCTTTGAATTTTGGGTATTGTATCTCAATTACAAGCTCACTTTGCTTTGATAGCTTTAGATACAGCTTAAAATTTTAAGGCAAATTTTATATTTTTTTTGTTAGATTTCCTGAGAGTTAGCTTTAAAATTGTTATCATGCCTAACATGATTGAAAAAGATCCCCAGGGTATTCTCAGTGACGCTGATTTAGACGCTCTGGAAAAAACCCTAGAAACATCACTTAATCAGGCCAATTTAAGCGGTGCGGCCTTACCTCCGTTGGAGTCATTTCAGGAGGCACGCCGAAATTATCTGCGTCGGCCCCAGGCAAAAACCAAGTCCAAAGGATCGTATCATCATGGCAATTTACGCGAAAGCCTGATCAGCATTACCATGGCTCAGGCCGAAGAAAAAGGCATGACCCACGTTTCTTTGCGTAGCATTGCCAAAGAAGCCGGTGTTTCTGCTCCCGCTATGTACCGCCATTTTGCAGACAAAGACGCCTTAATGGTCACCGTCGCCGAGCAAGGCTTTCATGAACTCAGAGATTGGCTGCGCTTTGCAGCCCCTCCCGAAATCCCCTTTAAGCTCCGTCTGCAACGTTTTTGCCAGGCTTACCTTAATTTCATGACTGAATATGCACTCTATTTTCAATTGATGTTTGGCCTCGAAATCAAGCACCGCAACGGTTACCCCAGCCTGGCTCAGGCTTACGAAGAAATCATGGCCCTCTGGGCAGATCTGGTCATTAGTGGACGACAAGCAGGTTTTTTGAGACTGGATATGCCTGCCGAGGATCAGGTCTTACACCTGGCAACGACCTTGCACGGCTTAGCTAATTTTTGTGTGTTGGGCTTACTCGAAAATGACAAGCTCGACGCGTTATTGGAGAGCTTATTAGCGGCGATTTTGGCAGGCCTGGGCCACTCAGATTAGAGCCGAGTAGCCAGCTTTAGCAATCAATGGTTTCATAAATTTGTTCAATAATCGCTTTGAGCGCAGTATAGGACCGTTGAACCTCAGCTAAATCGACGCCTGTCCCGACCAGATCACTCAGAGCCTGTGCATTCTTATCAGAGGCATCGAGTAAGCGCTCGAGTTTGGCTTCGATCTCTGTCAATTGCTGGGCTTCAACCGCCTGATAAAGCTGACGGCTTTCTGCCAACAAGGTATTCAAACTGTGAGACAGTTTCTGAAGGGATTCGCTGGCCGCCAATAAGCTTTTCAACTGGCTCACACGATTCTCGACAGGTTGCAAGCGCCGAATCAGACTGGAGGTATCGTAACTCATGTCTAATTGCTGCAAACCGCTTTCAAATTGCTTCAGCCAGGCTGCTAATTGCTGCAAATAACGCAAAACTTCAGCTGAGTGATTGAGCTTAGCCAGAGCTAAGTCCTGACGCCGTATATCTTGTAAGACATAGTACAAGGAAAGCTCTAATTTATCGTAAATTTGCTCCGGGCTCAGTTGCTCCCCTTCCCAACTCAATTGCAAGACCTGCTCCGTCTCTGGCTTGACCTGCATAAAACGCAGCAGAGTCTGGGCCTCTTGATGCTGGGGGTCCAATTTTAAAACAATGGCTAAATATTGTTGGGCCTGGGTTTCTTCACCAATCAGAAAAAAGAGATAAATCAGTCCCAAATAGGGTTCGGGGTTTTGGCGCTGCTGCCGAATCGCCTGTATAAACAAGCGCATGGCTTCTTTAAGCAAGTCTTTGTCTTCAAAGCCCTGGCTTTCCGATTCGGCCAGCAAAGCATAAGCCTGACGGCAGAGCGTGTCGGTTCCATCGCGGCGCTGACTGATCAGACTTATCTGTGCTTGCACCAGATGCTTGAGGTTCATGAACAGGCTCTTTCCAATGAGATAAAACCTACTCTAGCATAAATCAACAAGGCCTGAAGACTACCAGTCTTTGAGCCTGGGATCATTCGGATTTTTCCAGGGATCTGTATTGGCTGAGTAGGGGTTTTCAGGAGGCAAACGCTGAAAATCGTCCCGTTTGTATTGCTCATTTTCTTTGAGATAATCCAGGTATTTTTCAATCTCTTGATCTGTAAACTGGTTATCCAGCGGGCTGGTTTCTGATTTCTGGGGTTTTTGATCGGCTCCCCCACTATTTTGACCCGGCTTGGGATCCTGATTTTTGGGATCGTCTTGTTGCCCTTGCTGATTTTGTTGATCCTGCTTTTTCTGTTGGTCCTTTTGATCCTTGGGATCTTGCTTTCCTTCTTGCTGCTGTTGTTGAGCCAATTGTTGCTGCACAAAATTCAGGTTTTCAAGGGCTTGCTTGTCCTGCGGATTGAGCTTCAAGCTTTGTTGATAGGCTTCGATCGATTGCTTCCAGGCCTCTTCAGATTTTTCACTGTCTTTGCCCTGTTGATAATAAGAATTACCCAAATTATAATAGTTCTGGGCCTTCTGCTCAGGCGTGGCCTGGGGATTCTCTAGGCCCCGTTTAAAAGAGTCTATCGCATCCGGAAATTTTTGCTCTCGGTAACGCGCACTGCCCTGATTATTTTGTAGTACCGGGTTCTCAGGTGCTAGCTCTAATCCCCGAGAAAAATCTTTCTCAGCTTCTTTAAAGTCTTTGTTCTGGTAGTCTCGTTGGCCTTGCCAATCCTGAACAAAGCTTTCCCAGGGCCAGCTCCAGGCCGCTGTTAGAAAAGGCAATAATATAATCAGTACGGCTTGTTGTGGGCGTTTTGAGATCTGTTTAAGCACCCTTTTGAAACTTAAACGCTGCCAACGCTCAGATTTCTGGAGCTGCAAACCTGAAAGCCAGGGTTCTAAAAACAAGAGCAATAAGGCCAGCAGCAACCAGGCCCGGTAGCGCTCCTGGAAAGACTGTACACCTGTTGCCTGATAAGCCGCTGTTTTGAGCTCACCCCGTGCCCGCTCAAGCAAAGCAGGCAGTTGGTTGATTTTTTTAACGGGCAAGTATTGGCCCTGACCGGCTTTGGCAATCTTTGTTAAGGTTTTTTCGTCCAGCTTTGAGATCACTTCTTGCCCCTGCCAGGTTTTATAAGCCAGACTAAAAAACGAATTGCTCTCGACAGGAATACGCGCCCCGGTGGGAGTACCCACACCGACAGTATAAATCCGCACGCCGGCTTTGGTCAGAGCACTGAGCTCATCATCGTATTTGCCCTGCTGGTTTTCTCCATCTGAAAAAATAACCAGCACCTGACCGACTTCCGCTTCTTTTTCGCGGCTTTGCTTAAAGCGCTCTAAGCTCAATTGCAAGGCATTCTCAAGGTCCGTGGTCGCTGAAGGCAAATAGCGCGAATTGACCTCAACCAAAAGGGTTTGCAGAGCGTCATAGTCATGAGTAAAGGGCGCAATCGGGAAGGCATCGCCACTGAAGGCAATCAAACCAACGCGGTCGCCTGACATTTGCTGCAGTAATGCCGAAACAGATTGTTTGGCTGCCTGCAGGCGAGAAGGGTATTCATCGGCAGCATTCATGCTATCCGAAACATCCAGAGCCATAATCAGGTCAATGCCTTCGCCAGAAGTTTCGCTTAGTACTGGCTGTCCCTGAGGACGGGCCAGGGCAACACATAAGCAAATCCAAACGGCCAACCAGACGGCATAGCGCACCCAATGGGTCTGTAAGCGATTTTGGTTTAAGATGCGTTTGAGCAGACCTGAGTCATATATTTTTTGTAAGCGCAAGCTCTGCTGCCTGGCTGATTGACGCATCAGCCAAAACAAAGGCAGCAAAACCAGGACTCCCAATAAAGCCCAGGCTTGCCCCAGTCTTTCAAAGCCCAGCTGAAAAAAGCCCAGGGCAGCCACCAGGGCCAGGGCAAATAAGCTAATCCATATCTTCTTATTCATAGGTCGCGGTACAATGCATTCCAAATGTTGATAAACAGTCGTTCTAATACTAGGATAAAGCATTTAAAACGCCTGCAGCAAAGGAAACACCGACAAAAGTTTGAGCAATGTATCGTAGAAGGTTCCCGTTTGGTTGCTGAAGCCAGTAAAGCCGGCTTTATTTTAAAAGAAATTTTTATACGGGAAGATCTAAAAAGCGAGCTCCGCTTCTCAGATCAGGCGGAAACCTTTGAGGTTTCGGCAACGCTTCTTGCTTCCATCTCTCAACTTCAGTCTCCCCCGGATTGCATTGGCGTCTTTGACCTGCAAACGGTGCGCGCAGACCCGCAACGACTTTCCGCCTGGCTGTTGTGTGAAAACGTGCAAGATCCAGGCAATTTTGGTGCTTTGCTGCGTTTGGCTGACGCCATGCATTGGCAAGGTGTCCTGGCGCTTGGCGATTTCCCGGACCCCTTTCAGGGGAAAGTGATTCGTTCCTCTATGGCGTCTTGCTTTCGCGTGCCGGTCACCCCTCTGAGCCTGACAGAGCTTCGCCAATGGCAAGCCGAAGGCTGGTCCGTGCTCGCCAGCACCCTCCAGGCTAAGCTGAGTAGCTTGCACTGTCAACTCCCTCGCCAGCTCTTGCTAGCCGTCGGACATGAAGGCCAGGGACTTAGTGCTGACTTGATCGCACAAGCTGATCTAGAAGTTAAAATCCCGATGCAACCTGCTGTAGACTCTCTCAATATTGCCACGGCAGCTGCCATGCTGATGCATGAATATAATCGCCAGACGGAGGGCTGCTAATGTCGCTGGATCAACCTGAATCCTGGAATGCTGAATTGACTCCAGCTGAGCCCCCCTTTCCGAGTGAGCTTGACCCGACTCAAAAAGAGATGAGCTTTGTTGAGCATCTCGGTGAATTGCGCCGGGCCTTGATCATTGGCGCGATCGCAATTGTGGTGGGGGCAGGTGTCGGTTTTTATTACTATAAGCCCATTCTAACTTTGCTACGACTGCAGGCTGGCAATGTGCAATTCGTGATTTTAGCTCCCGAAGAAGGCTTTACAGCCGTTTTGCGATTATCGGTTCTGATGGGCTTGTTTTTGGGTATTCCGGTCTTGCTCAGAGAGGTCTGGTGGTTTATTGGCCCAGCTCTAACACGCAAGCAACGCCTGGTTTTGGTGCCCATTCTATTGGTCTCTTATCTTTTGTTTTTGGCGGGGGTCTCCTTTGCTTACCTGGTCTTATTGCCGATCGGCGTCAAGTTTTTAATTGGCTTCACCCCCGAGGGTATCAAGCCGATGTTGTCGATCAGCCGTTATATTGGCTTTGCTTCGGTACTGATCTTTAGCACCGGCCTGATGTTTCAGATTCCGATAGTAATGCTGATTAGCTCACTCGTGGGCGTTTTACAGCGCAGTTTGCTGGTGTCTCAGCGGCGCTATGCGGTTCTGGTCTCTTTTGTGGTCGCTGCAGTAATTACGCCCTCGGTGGATATGATGACCCAATCGATGCTAGCAGGCACTCTGATCGTTTTGTTTGAAATGGGCCTGATCTTGATGTGGTTCGTTGAGCGAATCAAAGGCAAAAGTAAAGCTGAATCTGAGTTTTAAAGACTATTAATATACCCTGATAATCAACGAATTCAAACGCTATACAGGATTAAACAAGCAAGAATTCATTTCAACTTTTCACCAATTATTTCTGATCAGGTCGATTCTGATCTATTTTGTATACTATAATTGATTTAGGCTAAATTTATAGCATAAAGTTAGTTTTAAGAATATATTCAGGACTTATTAACTTCACATCACTCTCTTTTTATCAATTTTATTTA
>JBBKWI010000071.1:0-35553 GCA_037968875.1 Candidatus Sericytochromatia bacterium
GAGCTGTTTTAAAGCGATAGACTTGCCCATGGGCCAGCACCTGTTCACGCTGATAGATCATCCAACTCGGCACTGCCAATTGAATCGCAACGATCATTCCAAATAAAATCCAACGTGCCAAATTATGCTTCATGTCCAGGCTCCTTTGCGAGGCGTTTCATAATGATTATATTGGCAATTAAAAAGAGCGCACCGACACCGATAAAGGCCAGCCCCCGGAATAAGATACTGAGATCAGAATCCAGAAAGCGGATTAAGATTAAAGCAGAGATCAGCAATAAGCCGTTGCTCAAAATCGCAGGATTCTGCTGATTGGAACCCTCAAGCAATTTATAGCCCCCCATAGCTAGCAACCAGAGATTGACAGTTAAAATCGGCAGCCAATTCTGAGCTGGCGCCAGACTCAAGCCCAGGGCAATCATCAGCGGAGCGGCAGCCCAAACCATCGCTGAGTATGCTTTCTTACGCCAACAGACCAGACCCAGTACGAACCAGGCTCCAGTAATAGCAATCAGCAAGCCCCCTTTGCTGAGGGCATCAACAGCTAACCAATCCTGTTGTACCAGGTGTACCATGCCATCGCCATAAGATTCCCAGGCAGAACCAAAGCTCAATGCCAAGCCCAGGCCCAGCAGACCTATCTTGCCCAGGTTCGTAGCCGGTAGTGCTTGCCAGAAACGACGTTGCCGATCAGATTCAAAAAGCAAGTGCCAGGCCATGGCCATAACGGCAAAGCAAGCACCGAACAAGAGACGCCAATCCACGCCCGTATCAAGCAAACTCATGCCGGTTGCAATTAGAAATACAATGACAGCAGTCTGGGCCAAAGCCAGGGTCCCCAATTGATATTTTCGCGGACTGAGGATAGATAAACCTAGCCAGGGGATCGGTAAGAGATAAAGGCCCCAAAAAGCCAAATCAGGTGAAGCGGCCCAAAAGCTTGTCGGCGTCATAAAAACAGCCGCATACCAACACAAGACCGCGACCCAGTAGAGAATCGCCGGAAACGAGACGCGAAGTAAATACACCAGCGGCAAAGTCAAGAGCGAACAGGTCAGTAAAAATGGCGCCCAATCGCCTGGAATATGGTAGGTCTGGCCAATTAATGCGATCGTCGCCGCGATCATTAAGCTTAAAAAGCTTGCCGTGCTCTCTCGCCAGGTGATCGATTCCCTTTTTTTCCAGAGCGTATAAGCCACCAGACCCTGGGCGCCAAGTAATAGCGAAAAGGAAATCAGCACACGTAAAGGCCGAGAAAAATCAGACCAATTATAAGCAAACAACAAAATAATGCCGATCCCCATTAAGATCGCGCCAATCATGCCAAAAAAGGTCAAGACCGTGGATTGACTCGCTAGTTTTTGCTGCTGATAATGCTGACGTAAGGCTTCAGCTTGCGCTGTAGAAATCAAATCCTGTTGGGTCCAGTCCGGCAATTGCCCGACCAGCCAATCGATATGTTGTTGCTGCTTCATGGGGCTAATTATAGCGCTTGTTTCAGCTATTGCCTAACCCCGCTTTAGGCAGCAGCAAGTAAAAAAATGCTGCTGCCAAAGCGTGTCGAGAAACAAACTCAGCTATTCTCCAACATTTTATAGCGCTGGCGATTGGCCTTACTGATCTGTTTCCAGCGTTTTTTAGAGCGCCCTTGCAACTCTGGATCAGCCCGACGCTCAAGCCAGGCTTCTTCTTTTTGTTGCTTCAGATACGACTGCCAACGCCCCAGGTCTAAATCACCTGAGGCCAGTGAATCTAAGACTTCACAGCCAGATTCTTGTTGGTGGCTGCAATTGCGAAAACGGCAGAGGCCAGTCAGTTCCAATAAATCAGCAAAGTTCTGCTCAAAACCGGCCTGACTATGCCAGAGTTTGATCTCACGTAGTCCCGGTGTATCGATGAGCAAAGCCCCATTGGGCAAGACAAATAACTCGCGGTGAGTGGTGGTGTGCCTGCCCTTGCTATCGTCTTCACGGGCTGATTGTGTCGTCTGACGTTGCTCACCGGCCAGTACATTCAAGAGGGTCGACTTACCTACTCCTGACGACCCCACTAGCGCCACGGTTTGCCCGGCATAAACCCAGGGATCAAGCGCTTCTAAACCTTGCTGATGCAAAGCAGACAGCGCCACAATCTCACAGCCCTGAGCAATCTCAGTGACCCGTTCCAGATCGGCTTCAAGATTCTCAGCCAGATCGGCTTTGTTTAAGACAATCACAGGTCGAGCACCACAGTCCCAGGCCAGAGTGAGATAACGCTCCAGACGGCGCAAATTGAGATCGGAATTTAAGGCCGAGACAATCAAAAGCGTATCTAGATTGGCGGCGATCACCTGGGCCTGAAGTTTCCCGCCCGCCTCACGGCGCACAAAAACGGAACGTCGCGGCAAAAGGCCCTGAATACGGCCATGCTGCATCTGGGGCTGCCATTGCAAGAGCACCCAATCGCCAACGGCTGGCAAATTTTCGCTGTTCAGGCTTTGATGACGAAATTGCCCACTGAGTTCAGCCAGGCATTCACCCTGGGCAAAGCCCAATCGGTAAAGACCCTGAAAGGCAGCCAAAACGCGGGCCGGTTGATAGCCTTGCTCACGCCAATTGGGGAATTCGCTTGCGAGACTGGCCTCAAAAAAAGCATGCCAGCCCCAGGGGATTAAAGGATCATAGCTAAGGGAAGCGGGTGTCGTTGACACCTCAGTATGAATAGAAAAAGTAGACAAGGTTTGGGTCTCCATAAGTTTCAGTTTGAATAGAATTTAGAACGAAAAACAAATTGAAAGGGGGCAGGAGAGCCCAGAGCAGTGACTAGTTGATGTCAGTGAACTGGAGAACGCCTGCCAGGTGAGCTATCGTTAATTGATTTGTCATGGTCGTGTCCTCCAATAGGAATTTTTTTGCAAATGTTGGCTGTCTTGAAACAGCAGCAAGGCGATTGCATTCTTCAGGTTTAGACGCCATCCGTCAAAAAAAGTTCCCCGGCAAGCCAGTATTTTTGCTGTCAACTTTGGTTAATCTACAAATACGGTTGAATACCTGTTCACTCACGCTTTATAAATCTTAGATTAGGAGTTAAGATACCTATCAACGGCTGTTCAGAAAGGACCTTTAAACCATGCCAAAACTTTATTTACTACTCTGTCTCAGCTTGTGGGCTTGTCAGCCCCCGGCGCCAGCAAGTCCGAGTCCATCCAATAATCCCACGGTAAGCCCTGGCACTGTGCCGACGCCAACAGCGACACCTTTGCCAACGGCGACACCCAGCCCGCCAGCCATTCCGACCCCCTCAAGTGATCCTGCTGGCTTTGCTCTGGGCGAGACCTTTAGTCTGAAACTCAACCAAGAAAAAGCAGCCGCAGCCGAAACTCTCAACGTCAAATTTCTGGCCGTGCCTGAAGACTCACGCTGCCCAAGTGATGTCACTTGTGTCTGGGCTGGCCAGGTCAAAGTCACCTTAAGCATGAGCACAAAGCAGCATGCAGCAGAAGATAAAGAGATTCTTTTTTCGGGAGCTTCAGAAAGTGCTGAGATTAGCTGGAAAGAATACAAAATTGAATTGCTCGCTGTTGATCCCTACCCCAAAAGCCAATCAGCAAAATCTGAATACGTGGTCAAGCTGCGTATCAGTCGCTTATAATCACTTGCTTTCTTCAGCCAAATAAACCCACATCACCTGGGGATACTTTTGCATAAAGTCGAATTCGTCTTGCTTGATTCGGCGGTTTAAGACGTGCAGGTTCAGTCTGAGTACACAGGCGTATGAAGCCCAAAACGAGGTGACTGTTTTTGAAACCAGACCGTCATAGAGCCAATGACTGGCAAAACCAGCGCCATAAAAGACCAGGCTAAAGAGCACAAAAGGCCAGGGATTAAAACTGAGCAAAGCGGTGATCACCCAGGGCAATAAAAGCAGGGGGCCGATGCCACCTAAGACGTGGATCCATTGCACGGAAGAATTGAGATGCAAATAAAGAAAATAATCAGCAAAGTTTTCAAAGTCTGTTGGACTATAGCTGTTTAAATGTTCTAAACGGAAGGCCCGCGTGGTCGTGGTCTTCATGGTGCCGCCTGTGCAATTTCTCTGTTTAGCTTAACATCTCTCAGGCAAAATCAAATCTAAATCCACTAAACTTTGGTAAAACTCACTAAAGAGACTCGGCTCGCTAAACAAATGCGGAATCTTGGTTTGCAAATGGGTTTGACGGGTCTGCTCTAGCCAGAGCTGAAATCCTCCCGCAGCAACGAGCTCAGCCCGAGGTTGCTGATTAACAGCACCCTGGCGATTGCGGCGATATTGATCATTGCATGCTTGCAAGCGCTGATCAAAGACCTGCATAAATCCGAGCAGCGAAGCGGGAGCTTGCTCGCAGTCGAGTAGCAGATGCATCTGACGGGCTGGCATATCGATACCGACGTGGTAATCATTGATTTTCAGATTGTGCTCCTTTTGTAATGCCTGCAAGACGGTCTCGATTTCACGCAATAAGAGCTTGTCCCCCAGAAAGTCAAATTTTGCCTGGACCCGACCGACGACACGACACAAAAGCGTTGGCCGGGTTTGTTCAAAGCAAATCAGGTCACCGACTTCATAGCTCCACAAACCACAGGAATTACTCACATAGAGCACATAGGTCTGTTCGGTTTCGACTTCCCAGAGTCCATATCGTCTGGGATGGGTCTGCTGATAGTCTTCGACTTTGATACATTCATAGAGCAAGCCGAGATGAGGGATCAGCCGCAATGCTGTACTGCACAAGGCTTGAAAGCCGTAATAGCCTTCGGTACCGGCATAGCTTTCACGAAAAATCGGGCCCGGACCGACTAAGTGACGCATCGAATCGGCATACCAGTCAAAACAGACACCCGCATGTCCGACCAGTTTCAAATGGGGCCAAATGGCTTGTATATTCTCGACCTGCTTGAATTCGATCATTCGCTTAAAAAGCGTCAGCAACCAGGGGCTGACCCCAGCCACAAACCAGACATCCCAATCGCAGGCTTGCCGAATCAATTGCTCAAAGCGCTCAGATGGGGGCTGGTGTTCAAATAAGTGAGTCCGTGGAAGCAAGCGGCGATTCAGGGCCGGGGGGCCAAAGCTTCGCATCAAGCGGGCTGTGGTGGCCATCGGATAAGGGCCTGAGCATTCAATATCTGACATATCGGTCAGCCAAAAAATAGGTTTGAGCAAGGCTCTGGCATCTTTGACTGCCAGCAGATTAAAGAGGGCTTGCAACTGAGATGCTTGTCGATTTTGCTCCATAAAAAGCGCTGTGATCGGGATTTGTTTTTCGCGTCCAGCAGACGTTCCTGAAGTTTTGCCGATCCAGCAGACGGGCAGATTAGTTAAAATCCGGTCCAAATTCTGTAGATTGGGCTCCAGGTAATTCAGGCGATAGTCATCATAATCTCGAAGCGGCACCTGAGCTTGAAAATCAGACCAGCTCATTTGCCGATGCAAGTCGTGATCACGGGCAAAGCGAGAGCCCAGGCTCCATTGCAATAATTGACCAAAGACCTGCATCTGTGACTGATAGAGATCTATTTGGTCAAAGCGCTTTTGCTGTTGCCGGGCATAGAGCAGCATGGCTGGGTTCAATAGTCTCTGCATGAGATAGCTACCTTTGCAAGTTTTTAACTAGTATACGCAGCCAAAAGAAAATGAAGCAGCTTTGGAAATTAGTTACAATGGGTAAAGCAGTAAAAAAAGAGAACTCATGATGCGCAGTGATCAACGAAACCAGCAAACTCAGCCTCAGAAAGCCCATCCTGTCTTTAATAATTGGCAGGTGGTCACCGAAGGCTGGTATATTATTTGTCGCTCAGACGAGTTGGGCCTCGAAAGCGTGCTCAGCCGCAATCTCAATCAGCAGCATCTTTGTGTCTTTCGGGATTCGCAAGGTCAGGTCTATGCTATGGACGGCTATTGTCCCCATATGGGCGTAGATCTGGGGATCGGCAAAGTCGTCAATGATCGTTTGCGATGCTTTTTTCATCACTGGGAATACGGCAAAGATGGCCAGTGCAAGCATATTCCAATCCAGGATCAGATTCCCAAACGGGCCCGTTTGCAGACTTATGCCTGCCAGGAGCGTTATGGATTTGTTTGGGTACACCCTGACCCCAATACCCCATCTGAAGTACTTGAAGTGCCTGGCCTGGCGGGCAAAGAAGTCAGCTGGGTGCATGGCAAAGTTTATCAGCGGCGTTGCCACTTTCATATCACGATGATCAATGGCATAGATCCTCAACATTTACGCACAGTACATGGCATCGACATGCAAATGGATCTTGAAATCACCCAGAACCAACCGCAATTGATCGATATTGAACTGCAAGGCCAAACCCCTAACAAGACGCCGATTGAAAAACTGACCCGCGCCTTATTAGGTCCAGACTACGCCTATTCGATGAAATACGCAGACGGCTGTGTGGCCGCACTGACAACCATGAAACGCGTCCAGTTTTTAGGCCGAACTGGGATTGTACCCGAGTTAAATATGCTCTTTGCCTACCAGATGCTGGAGCCGGGTAAAATCCAGGTGCAACCGATTTTTTTGACCCAAAAACGCAAAGGTTTATGGGGTTTGGTTCTCAGTCGATTTTGGCTCTGGCTAACCAAAATCGGCTTTTATGCCCTGCAAGGCGAAGACGGGCAAGTCTATGAAAACATCCGTTTTGGCACTCAGAATTTATTGGCCATGGATGCCCCTGTGGCCAGATACATCAAATACATTAATGGATTAAAGCCCTCTTGTTGGAGCCAAAAATCGGATAAAACCTAAAAAACAGCAATACATCAATCCTTCTTAAAGCTTATGAATACTCAGCCTTAGCATTGACTGTTAAGCAAATCACAGTTGTCTTGTGACTGTCCCCCTGCAAAAATTTAAACATTAATGTAATCTAATTATATCGAATTCATATTTCTTAACAGGGGGCCTTTCAATGAATTTAAAAAGCTTAGGGAATCTGGGAACGTTAACTCAAGTTAAACCCAATTCTCCTAAGGTAACTCAGGTCAAACGCGTCTCATCAAGTCAGCCGCCTGAGATCGGGCCTAAACAAGATCCCCAGGCCTACCAGAACGCGAAAAACAAACAGGCCCAAGACTTTCAGGGCAAAGGCACTGTCAAAGGCCAATTATCGAATTTAGCGGTTTTATCGGGTCAGGGAGATGGCAATCAAACCATCCAAAGCAAACGGGTCCAAAGTGCGCAACATGCTCCCGTCGATAACCGGATTGGGGGATTCTTTCAAAAAATGAAACAAGCCAGTGTTAACGCGAGTGTTCCCAGGCAAGTCAGTAGTCTGGCGAGTGAACTTGAAACCGCCGCTCCCAATCAATCCTATCAAAATCAAAGCCAAGCAGAGCCGCTGACCTCCTCCCGTCCGATCGAACCTGTACAGAGAATCAGTTCTCCGCAAGATCAAGCGCAATCCAGCCGCTTAGCCAGTCCGCAAAAAGCGGATAGTCGCCAGGCTCCCGTCAGCATCTCCAAAACCCCATACGCCACAGCTCCCGAGCCTGCAAAGCCAGTCTTAGCCACGCAAAATATCACAGACAAGCAAGCTGAGCAAGCCAGCAAAGCCTTTCAAACGAATCTCAAAAACAGCCTCAAAAGCAAGCCGCCGACGAGCCCAGAAGGTAAATACTATCGTCTGACCAAATTACTCAATGAATACGCCGTCTATAAAAAAACAGGTGGGGGGCCTTTGGCCGGGGACGCCGATGCTTTGCGTGTAATCGAGAGCAATTTGCACTTCATGAAACAAGAAGTCACAAAGCTCGCTCAGAACCCCAAAGTACAAAAAGTCTTTCAGGACGCCCGCAGCCAGGCCCTGACCTCAACATTTGGTAGTAATTATCAGCAATCAGCTCAAAAATACGCCAATCACTTGCTCTCGGATAGTTTTCAGTCAGAACTCAGCACCCTCAGCCCCCCAGCGCAAAAGGCCGAAATGAGCAAAGCCATGCTCAAGCTCTCCTCGCTGGACCCAAAACTGGCCGAGCAGACGCTAAAAAAATTAGTCGTTAAAAATATGGAATCCCAGTTTCAGTCGCAGCTCAAAGCGGGCAATTCAAAGGCCAGCTCAGGCCTACAAAAGACTGTAGAACGCCAATTTGCTGACTTCATTAAAGACAATTACCCACATTTATCCAAGACCGATGCGGCCAAAACCTTACAAACAGAGTTTGCGAAGCGTTTATCAACGATGCTTAAAAATGACCCCCAGGCCTTTAAAAAAATGATGAGTGCCCAGGGCTTTACAGATGCCATGAAAGATATTGGCCAGGCACTCAAAAATGCGCCCGGTATTCCGGCAAGTTTGGCAAGTGAAGCTGACGATATTGTCAAAGGCATGACCAAATCAACGGTGCATAGCAAATTGATGAGCAAAGCCGCTTTGTTTACAGGCATCTATGGACTCAGTCAGGCTAAAAATAGCGAGCAAGTCATGTCAGGGCTCAGCTCGGTGATGGAAGGCAGCTCAAAACTTTCTGCTATTGGACATTTAGCTGGCCTCGCTAATGATGCCAAGCTAATGAAGGGTCTGATCCAGTTGGGCTCCCTGGGCCCAATCGGTGAAGCCCTGGGTGTCGCCGCCGATGTGATGGGCGCCATCAGAGAAAGCGGCAATGAAGACGCCGTCGGCATGGTGGCTAAAATCACCTCTGCCGCCGCAGGTACAGCGGGTGCCATCGCTGGCATCGCCATTCTGGCAGGAGCTTCAGGCCCGGCCGCCCCGCTGGTCGCCGCTGGTGCAGCAGTGGTTGGTCTGGGAGCGGCGGCAGCAGATGTCTTCTTTGCAGAGTCAGATAAAACCGGCGAATTGCGAGCGACTTTGCGCGATGTCGGAATCAGCACCAGCATGGCTGAAGTCTATAAAAAAGTCGATGCCAGTCTGGGTGTGGTCTGGGATGACCCGCAACAAATGCACAGCGAGTTCACCAAATTAAAAACACCGATGGAGCGGGCTGCTTTTATCAATCGGGTGCTAGATCGCAAATCGATTTGGGTCAGCTCAGGTCGAGCAGATATGGTCGTCGGCATGCTCAATAGCCTAACGAACTCTGAACTGAAAGAAGTCACACAAAACGGCTTACATACAGGCATGTTAGGTCGAACCCTGGGAGAATTCCCGGCCGCTTCGGCTAAAATTTTAACGCGACTGGACGAAGCCTGGAAAAAAGGCGACACCCAGATGGCAAAGCAAGTCAATCAATTTATCAAAGGCGTTTTTGATGGGGACCATCACGATAGTTTTAAAGCCATTATGCGTGCTAAGAAAAGCAAAGCCATTGTCGAAAAAATGTCTCCTAATCAGGTCAAAGACTTGATCTTGCATCTGGGCAAATCAAAAACGTCAGCCAATAGCAAAGAACGTTTTGGTGTCGCTTATACAGAGCACGGCCAGAGCTTATTTTACTTATTGAATAACACCTCCTGGGATCAATTTAATGCCATTTTCGGCGGCGATGATGGCTATAAAATGGCTGACCAATTGCGCCATCAAATCGCAGGGGGAGATTCTGAGCATCTGGGTCTGGAAGGGAAAATAGCCGCCTGGGCAACCGATTCGCGCACCAGCCCGAAAGCCCGCAGCAATATACTCAAGGTATTTTCAGCTCAATTGCTGGCATCAAACGGATCCAATGCCAGTAAACTGGCCGATGGATTTATAGGCCTGGTCAAGGATGATCAATTAAAAGCTTTACCGACACAAATCAGAAACCGTCTGCATCTTGCCTATCAATATGGAAATTCTTACTCAGATAAAAATTACGATCGCCTAAAAAAGGTCGCCCCAGAAGTCCAGGTCAAATAAGCAACCCAACCCAAATCGCAGAAAAGCCCAACAGAGGAGTTCCCAAATGAGTCATTTAGTCTTAATCGTTGATGATGAGCCCGATATCCATACTGCCACAGAGTTAAGCCTGAAACGCATGCGTTTTCAGGACCAAAAAGTGGAGTTAAAGTCAGTCACCAGTGGTGCTTTTGCTGTCGATTTTGTGAAGGCTTACCCTGAAACAGCCGTGATTTTGATGGATGTCGTAATGGAAGATCAGCAAGCGGGTCTGAATGCCATTCATCAAATTCGAGAAACCCTAGAAAATCAAATGGTTCGGATATTATTGCGCACTGGCCAGCCAGGTCAAGCTCCCGAAAAAGCGGTGATCGACAATTACGATATCGATGGCTATTTGTCTAAAGCCGAAATGACTCAAACCAAACTTTATTCAGCTGTACGCTCTGCTTTAAAATCGTTTATTGAACTGCAAGCCTTACAACGTCACCGCGACGCTCTGACCTATTTAAACCAGTCGCTATTGACTTTACACCAAAGCCAAAGCCTGGACGAATCTCTGCAACGACTGGTCGAAATCGCCTCCTCGCTGGCGCCATCACCCTTAACCTTGCTCTATCTGGAAACACCGCCAACTGACGATACGGATCAGAACAACCAAAGTCATTTGTATTTTCATGGCCCTGACGACTGCAGTACCGATCAACTGGAACAATCGAGTCATGATCTGCTAAAGCATCTGGGGCAAGAACCGCAGCTTTTGCAAAACCTGCCAGCAGCTTATGCGGATGGCTATCTGGTTCCCTTAAATTTATTGGGTGATGCGGGACAGGGTTTTATTTATGCTCAGAATGCAGACCAGAATGATTTTTTGATGCAAACCCTCCCGATCTTAGCCGCTCACGCAGCCCTGGCTGTGCGACTTTGAAACACAAATAAAACTCAACGCCCAGACTCTGAGCCCATCAGTCGCTGCCAGAGTACAGCATTGTCAGCAGATCCAAATTCACTTAACCAGAGCGAACTATCACTCAGGCTGATCACTTGCCCCAGGCCAGAAAGGCTTCGCGCCAGCACACATTGGGGTAATGCCAGGCTGGCAATGCGATAAGCTGCTGCCGGTGCATATGCCAAACAATGGGCCTGTTCAAGTTCCACAATTTGCAAGGAGCCACTACGTGCTAACTGAATAGCACTGAGGTCCTCGACCAAAGGATCGGCTCCCCACTGGTTTACTTTTAAGCTATCCTCAGTCTGAGCCAATGTATCTTGCCCCAATTGCAGACCCAACGGCGTGAGCCAGTCTTGCAAGCTATCGTTAATTGAGAGGCCAAACCCAGCCCATTCACCCGTCAATATAAGCTGGCCCCCAGCGCTTACAAAATCCAGCAATGCTTGAGATTGCTCAGCGTCCCAGTTTTGGGTAGGGTAAGCCAACCACAAGAGATCACGCGTCGGCTCCAGATCTGCGGCTGACCAGGGCAGCACCTGGCGTGGGCTTTGCTGCAAAGCCTCAGCCGCTTGAGCTTGAAATTCAGCCGCAGATAAGCCCAGAGCTTGATAACGGTCATCCCAGCGCAAACGCAAGGGCGAGTCAGCTGCGCTTAAGCTTAATTCAGCTCGGAAAGCATCTGTGGCCAAAAATGTTTGTCCTGGGCCTTCTATTTTTTGATAGCCTTGCTTAAAAGCCACTATAGTCTCAGATTCCGTCCCCCAGAGCTCGAACTCTCCCTTGGCATTGCTGAGTACACTGTACTGACCTTGTTGAATATGCACAGCCGCCAGTGCCTGACCACTTGTATCCGTCACACGACCGGCCAGACGTTGGGCGGGCTGCAGACTAAGCCTCTGACGCATTGGCGGTTCGGCCAAACGTGGCCCGTAAATGAATTTACGCAAGGGCCGGTAGCCTTTGGCACTCACTTGCAAAAGATAGGCCTGTCCGGCTTCTAAATCTGACAAAAGCAGCTGACCCTGCTGATCCGTCTGGCGAGCCTGACTCTGATTTGGCTTCGCTTCTCCGGGCAACCAAAGCAGGACATTAGCCTCAGCGATACCTTTTAAATCAGGATTGAGAAGCTCTAATTCAAGTTCACGTAGAGCGCCCGCTTGCCCATTCGTTGCTGATGATACAGCCGGTATTGGTTCCTGATTTGGAGCTTCCTCTGCGCAGGCCAATAATACAAAGCTACTGACCAGCAGGGCTGCTTTGATTTTTGCTTGAAGATTATAAACGGGGAGCATCCCCGGTTGCTTCTAGCGCTTTGAGCGCATTCAATTTGCCATAGCCACTGTCATTGTCAAAGCCCGGCTTGAGCATATCGTCGGCACTGGCGATTAACTTAGCCCGAATCTGGGCTGGGCTCAGATTCGGCTCTTGCCCTATTAACAAGGCTGCCACGCCACTGACATGGGGGGCAGCCATCGATGTCCCCACATTCACGGCATAATTTAAAGTGTTGACTCGGCGTGTCAAGGATTCGAAAGCCGCATAGGTCGGCCAGGTCGACAAGATCGGAAAGCCACCTGAATCCAGACTGCCATCGCCACCTGGAGCCAATAAATCCAGCTCTGGACCGCCATTAGAATAATCAGCAACGTCACCATTCTCGGTGAAAGCGCCCACAGCAATCACGCCTGGATACGCTGCTGGAAGTGTCACCCCTGTGATGCGGGAATTATTGCGTTGGGATTCATTGCCTGTGGCAGCGACAACCGTAATGCCTCTTTCTTGTGCCAATTGAATCACCTGCTCAAGCGAACGCGAGCGATTGCGCTGACTGGCACTCAAAGAACCCAGACTCAAATTGATCACATCAGCTCCCCGATCTATCGCGCGTTTAATCCCTTCGACCAACACCACCGAATCCGTAGCCCCTTGTAAATTGGTGGTTTTGATCGGTAACAATTTGACACCCCCACCGGCGATACCCGCAACGCCTTCAGCATTATTTAGGACCCCAGCGATCACGCCACTGACATGGGTGCCATGGCCATTGCCATCGCGCCCCTTAAAGTCCAGGGTCACTCCTGAAAAGCGACCAACTAATATATCATCCCCGCCAAATTCGTTCCAGACATCTTCCAATGGCAATAAATGGGGTTTCAGGTCAGGATGATCCGGATCTACCCCTGAGTCCACTACCGCCACAGTCACCTCTTTTGCCTGAGTGCGAATTTCCCAGGCGGCTTCCATTTTGATGGCACGCATATTCCATTGAAAGCGATACTCGCTGTCATTGGGGACGAAACTTTGTAAGAGAAAAGCTTGTGATAAATCGGGCACTGGCTGATAATTTTCATCAGGCAATTGATAGCTTTCGACTGCTTCGACATACTTGACTTCAGGCAATTGCGCCAGATGTTCAATCCACACGGGGTCGGGCTGATGCACCAAATAAAGCCCCTTTTCGGGCAAGACAGCCCGTTGTAGCCGGGGGCGTAACCAGGCCGGGACTTCAGATTGAAATGCGACTAAATAGTCCGGCTGACTGACTCTGGAATCTGTGAAACCGGGAGTAACCACAGGCCGGCTTAGATTTGGTGGTGTACAAGCGACAAGCCAAGTCGCCAAAGCACAGCCGAAAACAGTGAGCGTTTGCTTGTTGAGGCAAGGTTTGTATCCCATATCCTTAATTATAAAGGCTTATCTACTTAGAATTCTAGGCTTGAACTCAAGCATTTTGTAAAGTTTGAATCCACGACATTAAAAACACCGTATACCCTAAAGTAATGCTTGACTTAAATTATTTATAGTGCTAAATTCAGTAACAAATACTTTGCTCAAGGATGAGCTTGTTTTATCTTGATTCGGTTTCACGGAGGAAACCTTTATGGCTATTCGTATCAATACCAATCTGGCATCTTTAAATGCTCAGAACAATCTGTCAAAAACCAATTCGACCCTCGCAAAAACGCTGGAGCGATTATCTTCAGGCTTGCGCATTAACCGTGCAGCAGACGATGCAGCCGGGTTGGCCGTAGCAGAAAAATTACGCACGCAGGTCAAAGGTTTTGCCCAGGCCAGCAATAATACCCAGGATGCCACCAATCTGATCTCTACTGCTGAATCTGGAATTGACCAAATCTCTAGCATCTTGCAGCGTATGCGTGAGCTCTCTATTCAATCGGCCAATGATACTCTCGTCAATACCGATCGCAATAAAATCCAGGTCGAAATTGACCAACTGCGCGATGAGATCACCCGTATAGCCGAAAACACGGAGTTTAATACGCGCAAATTACTCGACGGCAGTATTCAGCAATCTTCAGCAAGCGAAGATTCTAATATAGAGATTAAGAAAAACACGCGTATCACAAACGTCAGCACAGGAAATCTAACGGATTTAATCACAGCGGTCTCTATCGACGGTGACGCAGAACAAGATCTTGCTGTTCAGTTGACTGTGATGAAATCCGATGGACAGATAGCCATGTTCGATGGATTTATCCCCACTGACGACAGAATGGTGATTGAGGTGCGAACTTCCGAAGGCATTGTCGGCTATTCAGATATTTTTAACCCTATTGATTTAACTTCGGGAGCCTATAGTTCAGTCGACTTTGGTATTACATTTTCAGCAGGAGGATCAAATGCTGAGATAACACTCGAGCTTAATCCGTCCGCTTTGCTTGCCACGACAGACATGGGGAAAACGGCAATGATTCAAATTACAGCACAACGAGCAGCCGTAACCAGTGACAATGCGCTGACCTTTCATATTGGAGCCAACGAAGGTCAAACCTTGCGTATGGGCGTACAAGATCTGCGTGCCAATGCCCTACGGGTCGAAACCCTCAATCTTGTGGGTATTAATGACAATGACAGTCGCCTGAAAGCACAAAATGCAATTGGCGTGATTGATGACGCCCTGGATTTTGTGAATATGACCCGCGCCCGACTCGGCGCCTACCAGAACCGCCTGGAATACAATCTGCAAAATATCCAAATTGCAAAAGAAAATTTAACCGCTTCTGAGTCACGCATTCGGGATGCTGATATCGCTTCAGAAACTGCCAATTTAACCCGCGCACAGATCCTGGTTCAGGCCGGTACAGCGGTATTAACACAGGCCAATATTTCACCCCAAAGTGCGCTGAGCTTATTGGGTTAAAGTCTTTATTAGGCAAAGCATTGCTTCTCAAACTCCATAGTCTATAAGCAAGTCATTTAAAGTTAATCTAAATCAATTTTCGCCACAATCGTGCTTGATTTAGGTTTTCATTAGTGCTATATTTTAAAAATATCTATTCGCTCAAGGAAGAGCTTATTTAAACTCTGATCTCGGTTTCATGGAGGAAACCTTTATGGCTATCCGTATCAATACCAATCTGGCATCTTTGAATGCTCAGAATAATCTATCTAAAACCAATTCGACCCTCGCGAAAACGCTGGAACGATTATCTTCAGGCTTGCGCATTAACCGAGCCGCAGACGATGCTGCCGGGTTAGCCGTCGCCGAAAAATTGCGCACACAGGTCAGAGGATTTGCGCAGGCCAGTAATAACACCCAGGACGCCACCAATCTGATCTCGACTGCTGAATCTGGAATTGATCAAATCTCTAGCATCTTGCAGCGTATGCGAGAACTCTCGATTCAATCGGCCAGTGACACCCTCGTCAATGCCGATCGCAGTAAAATTCAGGTCGAGATTGATCAATTGCGCGATGAAATCACCCGCATTGCCGAAAATACAGAGTTTAACACCCGAAAATTACTCGACGGCAGCATTACCCAGTCGACAACCAACGTCTCCCCCGATGGAGAGATTAAAGCTGATATGCGTATTGGTGATACCAGTGGTTCATTACTTAATTTCTTTGCGACCAATACTGAGTTCCAGCCATTCTATTTACTCCCGATACAATCTCTCGATAACGATCGAATAACGCTTTGGGATCAAGATAGCGTCGGTTTAAATTCTTTTATAGCGACTCTTTCCGTCGCCTTTGAGTTTAAAGTCGTGGCTTATCAAAACAATAGTAGTTCCCCCGTGAGCGCAGCCATTGAGGTCTATAACTCAGTCTCGGGATTTTTGTTCTCTGTTGACCCAAATATCTCAAGCAGCTTCACCGATCAAGGTGGCTTGGAAGGTGTAGCTTATGGAAGCGTTCCTGGCGTCAATAAAGCGATCTTACAGTTAAGCATGATTCCACCGGGCGCAGGTGCTGGAACAGGAGATTCGATCGGGCAAGTCTCAATCGCTCCAGGCTTAACGCTATCGGATATTGGTAAGTCTGCTGTGATCCAAATAATAGGTTCGAGAGCACCGGTCACCACCGATAATGCTCTGACCTTTCATGTGGGCGCCAACGAAGGCCAAACCTTGCGCATGGGTGTGCAAGATTTGCGTGCTGAAGCCCTGCGGGTCGAAACCCTTAATTTAGTCGGCAATAATGACAATGACAGTCGTCTGAAAGCACAAAACGCGATTGGTGTGATTGATGATGCTCTGGATTATGTCAATACCACCCGTGCTCGTCTCGGTGCCTACCAGAACCGGTTGGAATACAATCTGCAAAATCTCCAGGTGGCACGAGAAAATTTAACGGCCTCTGAGTCACGCATTCGGGATGCCGATATCGCTGCTGAGACCGCCAATTTAACCCGTGCCCAGATCCTGGTTCAAGCCGGTACAGCAGTCTTAACCCAAGCCAATATTTCACCCCAGAGCGCTCTTAACTTATTGGGTTAGTCCTTTCGGATTTTAATGCTTATCAATGGCCCGTTTTTGTATAATACCCAGTATGTCATTTACTGCGCCACCCCCAGAACTGAACTTAGAAGCGATCCAGCATAGCTTTGGCCGTTTTCACACGGAACAAGGCCAGCGCTGCGTGCTGGCGGGTGGGGTTCAAATCGAGCTTGTTTCTGCGCTCAATACCCAGGACATCGAAGTATCAGGGGCTGTGCGTGAACCCCAGAGTCAAAAAAAGTCACGTCTGCGAACTTATGAGACCCAGGTCTATTATCAGCCCGGCAACGATTGGCTACTGAGTGGCGACTGCACCTGCCCGGCGGGGAGCGATTGCCAGCACTGCGCCGCCCTGGCCTTTGCCTGGATGCAAATGCAGCCCGACCCGGTGGCAGACCCGACACAAATTGCGGAATGGTTAGCTGCTTTGAAACTAGCCGAAGCACTCCCAGAAGCCACCGTCGCAAAACCGAGTCAGGCAACAGAGCAAGTTATCTACCTTTTACACCCGCTGCCCAATAGCCTGGAATTGGAAGTCGAACTGGGCCTACAAGAAGCCCCTGCAAGCAATAAGCCCTGGAAAAAAATACGGGTGGTGAGTCCACGTCGACTTTTAAGCAGTGATGCGCCCTCATCTTTGCCAGAAAACGAACAGGAGCTACTGCAATTGCTGGCGGGCTTTGAGCGGGGCAGCTTAACAGCGGCTGCGCAACGCATCCCTTTGCGCGGCAAAACGGGTGCCTTTGTTTTGCCAGAGCTTGTTGCCAGCGGGCGCTGCTTTTGGCAGATCCCCCCTAAAAAAGGCCAGACCGATGCCCTGAGATGGGCCAGTCCACGGCAGATTCAGGCCGAATGGAAAAGCCTACCTGGGGGCCAACAATGGACGGCTAGCCTGATCCCAACAGCTCCCAATTTGCATCCCAGTGGTCAGCCTCCTCTATTTTGCTTAGGCTCAGAAGTGATCTATTTTGATACACAGCAAAAAACATTAGGAACGGTCGCGATCGAAGCTAGCAAACTGGCCCTGTGGCTGAAAGCACCACTGATACCAGAACCCGCCCTGGAACGCGTCAGTCGTTCACTGCTGCAAATTTTACCCGCTCCGCCTTTACCCAAAGGCATTGCCCTACAAGAAGAGCTGATTCATGACCCAAGCCCCATACCCGTTTTGTTCTTAAGCCGTTCGACTTTCAGCCCACACATCAAGTCAGCTGATGCTAATCTAAACCAGCCAGACTCGCCTTCCGACATACCAGACGCTGGCAAGCAAATCCATCAGGCCAGTCTCTATTTTAATTACGGATCTCAGCGGCTCCCGTATCGTCCGGATCCCCCGGCTGAAGAAAGTCTGCTGCTAGAAAGTGAGCATCGGGTCTATCGCATTCAACGGGCCATCACAGCTGAAAAAAAAGCTTATCAGGCCTTACTTAAAACCGGATTACTGCCTTTGGGAGAACCCGCAAACGCCCTGGCTTTTGCCCAATCGGGCCAAACAGTAGACGATCTCTATCAGGCGCGCAATTGGCATCACTGGCTCAACGACAGCTTGCCTGAACTGCAAGAATTGGGTTGGCAAGTCGAGATCGGTAGCGACTTCAAGCTCGACTTTATCTCGTCACCAGCCTGGCAAGCTGAGCTCAAAGCCACAGATTTAAACGGCGATTGCTTTGCACTGGAGCTGGGGATTGAGATCAATGGAGAAGCCGTCAATCTATTGCCACTGCTACTGCGAATCTTACGCACGGTGCCTGACCTACATGCTATGCGCGAGCAATTGGCTCAGCATTCCACCTGGCTCTTGCCCCTCGACCCGGAACCAATGGCTGTCTGGGCGGCACGCTCGCAACACCAGGAACTGCCCCAACGCTGGCTAGAAGTCCCCGCTCGGCGTCTGGCCCGGATTCTGGACATCCTGATCGAACTCTATGACTATTTGCCTAAAAATGAAACCCCCGAAGCGCTGGACTTGTCGTATTATGCAGCCTTGCAAATGCAGTCACAGGCCCGACTCAACCCCGATGATTATGGTGTGGTTTGGCAAGCTCCTGAGGGTCTACGCGAAGCAGCTGAGCTGCTATCAGGCCAACCCCAGGATGGCAAAGAACGTGTCGTGCCCGCAGGCTTACAGGCCCAGTTGCGCGGCTATCAACAGAAAGGCTTCCAGTGGTTGTCGCATTTGCGAGAACTGGGGCTCAACGGTATTCTGGCAGACGATATGGGGCTGGGTAAAACGATTCAGACTTTGTGCTTGCTACTGGCTGAGCGGGAAGCCGGTCGTCTGCAAACCCCGGCTCTGGTGGTCGTGCCAACTTCTGTCTTAAGCACCTGGCAAGCTGAGGCCCAGCGTTTTGCCCCTGACTTGCGGGTTTTGCGCTTGCATGGCGCGCAACGACCTCGTACCCTCAAAGACCTGAAAGCATTCGACCTGGTGATCACCAGCTATGCGCTCTTTCGTCAGGACGCCCCTTTACATCAGCAAATCTGCTATAGCTGGTTGATTCTGGACGAAGCCCAAATGATTAAGAACCCGCGCTCCCGCACGGCTCTGGTGGCCTGTGCGCAGCCGGCATCTCACCGACTCTGTTTGAGTGGGACCCCGATCGAGAATCATTTAGAAGAACTCTGGTCTCTGTTTCACTTTTTGATGCCTGGCTTTTTAGATACCCTGGAACGCTTTAATAGCCGCTTTCGCCACCCGATCGAAAAAACCCACGATCGCCAGCGCCTGAATGCCTTACGTGAACGGATCCGCCCCTTTGTCTTGCGCCGTCTGAAGACGCAGGTGGCCCAGGAATTACCGCCCAAAACCGAGATTTTACGCACCGTCGAATTGGGCAGCGCCCAGCGCGATCTCTATGAAACCGTGCGCCTGGCCGTCGATGATCAAGTCCGCAAAGCTGTGGCCGACAATGGCTTTCAACGCTCACGGATTCTGGTCCTGGATGCCCTGCTCAAATTACGTCAGATTTGTGCCCACCCCCAGCTTTTAAAGCTACCTGAAGCCCAGAAAGTGGAGCGTTCAGCCAAACTGGAGTTGCTGCTGGAACTCTTGAGCGAATTACTGGCCAATGGCCGTCGTGTGTTGATATTTTCGCAGTTTGTCACCATGCTCGAACGGATTGAAATCGAACTGCAAGCCCGCCAAATCAGCTATAGCAAGCTGACCGGTCGCACCCGTCAACGCGATGCTGAAATTGCCCGCTTTCAAGAGGGGCATGTACCCGTATTTTTGATTTCACTCAAAGCTGGCGGCGTGGGCTTAAACCTGACTGCTGCCGATACGGTGATTCACTATGATCCCTGGTGGAACCCGGCTACTGAACAGCAAGCCACCGACCGCAGTTGGCGGATCGGCCAGACCCAACCCGTTTTTGTGTATAAACTGATCGCAGCAGGCACCCTGGAAGAGCAAATGGTAGCTTTGCAAGAAAGTAAGCGGGCTCTCAGCCAGGATCTGCTGGGCAGCGGTAGCAGCCAAAAATGGGATTCTCAGCAGCTGCTCTCTTTACTCAATCCGACGGGGACCTAACCATGACTCAAACACATCTTAATCGAGGCGATTTATGATCAAAACGGCTGTGATTGGCTTTGGCCTATCTGCCCGCACCTTCCACTTACCCTTTATCACGAGCTCTGAGGCTTTTGAGCTGGTCGCGATCAGCACCAGTCAAACGGAGGCTGCTCAGCAGGCCTACCCCCAGGCTCAGATTTTTGCTGAAGCCAGGGATCTCTTGCTCTCTCATCTGGAACTGGAACTGGTGATTATTACGGCTCCAAATAAAGTCCATTTTGAATTAGCCCAACTGGCGCTGCAACAGAACTTACATGTGGTTTTAGAGAAACCCTTTGTCAATACCAGCTCTGAAGCTCGCCAATTAATCGCCCTGGCTGCTCAGCAAGAAAAAATGCTCTCGGTCTATCACAATCGGCGTTGGGACAGTGATTTTTTGACGCTGCAGCAATTGATCCAGAGTCAGGAACTGGGAACGGTTCACTTTTTGGCATCCCATTTTGACCGCTTTCGGCCTCAGCCCCAGGATCGCTGGCGAGAACAGCCCGGACCCGGTGCCGGGGTCTGGTATGATTTGGGATCTCATTTGTTGGATCAGGCCCTGGTTTTGTTTGGGGAACCGCAAGCACTCACTGCCCGCTGCTTAGCCTTACGCGCCGGTGCCAAAGTCACCGACTACTTCCAGGTGCAATTGCATTACCCTGAGAAAGAAGTGGTTTTACAGGCCAGCCCCTTTGTGGCTGGACCCCGCTTGCGTTTTGAGCTGCAAGGCAACCGGGGGCGCTATCTGAAATACGGTCTCGATCCCCAGGAAGAACGTCTCAAAGCAGGTGTCTTGCCACTGGCATCAGATTGGTCTGCTGAGCCAGTCAGTGCTTATGGCACGGTTTACACAGAAACGAATCAGAGAATCTACCCTGCTTGTCTGGGAGGCTATCAGGCATATTATCAGCAATTGGCCCAGGCTATAATCGGTCAGGGACCTGTGCCCGTGCCAGCGGAAGAAGCACTCAGAGTGATCGAATGGCTGGAATTAGCAGAACTGAGTTCTGCGCGGGGCCAACGCTTGTCCATGGCTTAGCTTAAAATTTATAGGGAGCGATCAGACCACGATCTTCAAGATAGGTTTGCACCGTCCAAAAGATTTCAGATGAAGAATCAATGCCCAGTTTTTCGAATTGGGCTTGCTGGTAAACATAGGCACGATCTTCGACGGGGTCGCCCATTTCGACGCCATCAATTTTGTTTTTGATGACACCAAAGAGCTTTTCAAAATTGCTAATAATCGGTAAATCGCCAGCATGTACCATCTCGTGAGAGAGCACAGAAGCTTTCTCGCCATCATTGAGTTTCCAGAACCTATCATCCAGCACCATATCTCTAAAATGCAAATTCATCGTACCTGAATCACGCGCAACCGCCACCCAGGCGGCGTAGATATCGTGCTTGGCAAACATATCTTTGATGCCATCATCAGCCAATACAAAATCGTTGTCATCGAGTTTAGAGATCGCTTTGGACATTTCAGGATCTATGGCGGCAATAATCTTCAGGGTCGGTGCCAGGGCCGCTTTGATAGAAGCCGGACTATTGGCTTTGGAAATCCCTTGAGTCGTATTCACTTTGCCTGCTTTGATCGGATCAAAGGCTGTTTTTTGAGGGAATAATGACACGGGTGCAGGCGTTGAACCCACCGGGGTCGCGGTCAGCTTGACTTGATCATTGGCTGTGGTCGATGGGGCAGGCGCAACCGTTTTTTCAGGCTTGGCAGGGACGGGAGTGTTTACTTTTTTTGCTTCAGCCGCAAGGGCTTGCCCATTTGATAAGGGATTGTTCTGAATAGCCATGATAAAACTCCTGCGAAATCGGTGATTGCTTTTATTGTAGCTTAAAAACCGCTGGACTTGTTTTGCGAAAATGGTTGCACTTTTAAGCCTTTTGTTTCAAATTGGCACTTTCTGAAGCCATTAGCTCTTCTATTTTACTTAAGCTATTCCAATTGCGAGCAGTGCCCCAGCATTTCAAGTTTTTTTCGATCGCTGGCAAAGCCAACCGACTCCGGCCTGAGCCCTCAGGATAATGCAGGTGCAGTACCTGATCTGTGAGTGTAAAACTTTCACCATCGCGACAAAGCCCCTCGAGCAGAGCCAAGTGCTCTGTCTCTGGTGGGCTTGCCAAAAAGCAAAAATGCACAGACTTCGGTTCAGCCTGAGCCTCGCTGTGATAAGGACAATCTGCCAGCGCTTTTTTGACCTGTGCATGAGTCAAAACTAAAATAGGCACCTGAAAATCAAGCTGCTGATCTAATATGGCAGAAATTTGCGTTTGCATTTCCAGGGGGCTCAGCTCAGAACAAAATAGCAAATTACCCGACTGCAGATGGGTTTTGACCTGAGTGATCTCCAGATCTTTGATCCAGCTTTTGAGATCGGTCATTTTGAGCTTATGGTGGCCGCCGACATTAATACCTCGCAGCAAAGCCAAATAGGTCTTCATACAAGTTCTCCATCTTTATTGAGTTTTCAATCACAAAAAACAAAGAAGCCCCCAGCTAGTGGAGGCTTTTGATTTCAAGTGTTTAGACTATCCAGGGATATTCCGGGGGTCTTTGCCATAGGTATATTCGGTTTCAAAGGTGCCATTGGCACGGTGAACGATCAATTGACCCAGCGTGTGGCTTTTAGCAATCACACGACCGGCGGCAACAGCCTCGGCTTTGGTGCGGTGGGTGCTGACAGCAACGGGGTTACGTTGTTCTTTGACAGCCCAGCCTTCAGGGGCAGGCACGACGTGATAAATCACGCGAGTTGATTGGGCCTGAATGATGGCACTCTGAGGAGCAAATGAGAGTGGCAAGTTTTGCTGACAAGCGGTTAATCCGCTGAGTAAAAGGGCAGAAGCCAGGATTGCGTGTAGACGTTTCATAAAAGTTTCTCCATGATGGCGTCCTTGGTTTTCATAGGTTGGCAAGGGTTATTAATATTTGATTAAGAATGTTATAGGGAGGTTAAGTCGAAAGCTTGCTAAAAAATATTGAAACTTTTTTTAGTCAATATGTGTTGAAGTATAGCCTCCAATGGCCCCACTCAAAGCCCCTAAAATGGCGGCCCCCGCGATGGCACCCTTCACATCTGTCGTTAGCAATCCGATCGCCAAACCACTGACCAATCCAAAACCGGCGCCATAACCCAGCGCCTCGCCTGTGGTTTCAGCATAGTTGCCAGCAATCGCCCCAGCAAGCCCACCCACGATACCGGTACCAGCTGCCAGCCCTGCATTGACGATGACATGGGGCATCAAAGGCAAAGAAGCAGCACCCAAAATACCACCTGAGGTTGCACCTGAAATTAAACCGATTCGCAAAAGACTGCTTTTATGACTATCTAAAGGCGCATTTAAAATCGCCGTTTGTTGCTCTACAGGAACAGGTGGAGTGACTCGTGAGCGAACGGCTTGACGGCCCGCCTGACTTTGAAGACTAGCTGAAGCGCTTTGAAACGGAGTATCTATTTTCATCTGGGTTTACCTATCTAAACGAAAAGAATTTACCTTCATCATTTCAAATTTTTGTTCAGCTGTCTAACAATATTCTTGAGCATAATTTTAATCACTTTTCTTGTAACCTTGCTCTGGCTCATCTTCTAGCTTGTCGGTATCATGCATATTAGGAGACTGAGATGGCTTTAAAAATCGAAAGTTTGTACTACTTTATGGTGCTCGCAGAAACGGGCTCCTTTACTGCTGCAGCAGAAAAGCTCTATATGAGCCAACAAGCACTCAGCAATCAGATCGCCCAATTAGAAAAATCCCTGGGGAAAATATTAATTCAACGCAGCCCGGGCAAAGTCCATAGCTTAACGACGGCAGGTCAACAGCTGCAATTAGAAAGCCAGCCACTCTTGAGTCGTATGCAAGCCCTGGAAAAAAACAACCTCGCTGTCACTGAGTCAGAACAACCCGAAATCTGCCTACGCATTGGCTCAATTCTAGTTTTAGATGCCAAGATAGCCCAGATATTACATCACTGGAGTCAAACGGAAGCGCATTTTCGTGTGCAGCTGACGTTACCTGTCGCGGGGCCTGAGCAGATAGAAAAGCAATTACTCAATCAAGAATTAGATCTCGGTGTTTTAATCGATCCCCCAACACAAACAGGCCTGGCTTTTCAGGCATTAGCTCCAGAACCTTATCTCATTGTTGGCAGAGCCGGTTTGCAAGCAGAATGGCAAACTCTGCAATATATCAGCTACATTAGTAATTCTGAATCTCAGGATCATTTACTTAATAGGTGGCCAGAAAAACAATGGCCACGACAGATTGTCGCTCATGCTGATATCGCCATGGCTCTGGAGATAGCGCAATACAGTGATTTTTGCCTACATATCCCCAGACATTTTATTGATTTTGAATCCCTGTCTGAAATTTGCAAGCCTCCCTTTCGTACTGACTTTACCCCTTGCCTGGTCTGGGCAACAGCGAAAACACTTCCCCCCGTGCTCGAAAAGCTTAAATTAGAGATCATACAGCGCTTACATAGCACACCTTCAAGTCCATTCCAGGTAGGATCATGACTCTAAACAGCTGGGCACAGATCAATCCGGCACAGATCAAGACCCAATGGCTGACAAACTATATCACCGTCTGCCAGGAAGCACAGTTTGATAAGGCTGCTGCTAAGTTGGGCGTTTCTCGCCAAACCGTACAACGCCAAATAAAACAACTTGAAAACCATCTGAAAACCGCTTTGTTGGTTAAGCAAACAAAGACTCTGGAGCCCACCGCTTCTGGCAGACTTTTTTTACAAACCGCTCGGGAACTACTGGAAGCGTTGCAAAATGTAGAGAATCGATTACAAAACGTCAGCGAACACCTGAACGGACCGATCGCATTTGCCTGGCAAAGCGCCAGTAGTTTTTATTTTTTGCCTCAAACGCTGGCCGCATTCATAGGCCAACAGCCCAAGGTATTTTTAAGTATCCAATGCGAAGCCCAGACCGAGCGTATCAGTCAGCGCTTAATATCGGGCAATCTCGATCTGGCAATGATGGACACCTCGGTACCAAGCGATGACTTACTCTGTGTCGGTAGCGGCCGCAGCCCCTATGTGATCATCGCCAGGCCTCAGGCCACAACCCATTGGAGTAGTCTCGACTATGTCTTACCGCAACTGGCTTCTCCCAATCCACGACAGCAATTATGGGATGATCAGAACTATCCCCGGCGGGTGATCTGTCAAACAGATTCTTTTGATGCCCTACTCGATTGGTGCCTTAGCGGTCGAGCAGCAAGCTATCTGCCCCAAATAACCGTTCAGCGCTATCTTGATCTGGGGCAATTAGCAATTGTAGCTAATCCCCCCGTACCAAGCTACAAAGAACTCTTTTTATACAGCAGCATTGCTGCCAGCCAGCGAACTGCCGTTCAAGCCTTAATTCAGGCCATCAAACGACAGTTACCCGTAGCTTAGTCGGTTTGTTTTAATAGTTTAGCTTGCTCAGCCAGACTGACAAAGCTCTGACGATAGCCTTCTTTGTCTACACCTACACCCTGACGGGCCTGGGCAATGACATCTTCAAAGGCCCATTTTCCTTTGTGCTCAGAGTCCCGCAATTGCATGCCAAATCCAGCAACGGCTGCCGCAAAGCGAAAGTCTGCGGGCACTTTTTGCCAGGCCATCGGTGTACCCGTAACCGCTTCGGACAGCAATTGGCTGGTATCTGAGTCGGGTGCTTTGTAGCGCAGCTTGACATTGAGCCATTCGTTACTGTGCTTGGCACCTGGCTTAACACTGGTATTTTGGTATTTTAAGTCATGGCCTGCGGCTTCGCCTGTGGCGGGGGTTAACTCATAGAGAGCGGTTACGGTTGTGCCAGCACCCAATTCGCCAGCGTCTTTGGTATCGTCGTCAAAGTCTTCGGCTGCCAGTAGGCGGTTTTCATAGCCAATCAGGCGATATGAAGCGACTTTGCTGGGGTTGAACTCCAATTGCAATTTGACGTCTTTGGCCAGGGTCAGCAGGGTACCGCCCATTTGAGTCACCAATACCTTACGGGCTTCCATTAAATTGTCAATATAGGCGTAATTGCCATTGCCTTTGTCAGCCAGCTTTTCCATTTTATTGTCTTTGTAATTGCCCATGCCATAGCCCAGTACAGATAAGAAGATCCCGGCTTTGCGTTTCTCTTCAATCAGGCGCGTTAGCTCCCCGTCTGAGGATGGCCCCACATTAAAATCGCCATCGGTCGCCAAAATCACGCGGCTATTGCTGTTTTTGCGCATGTTTTTCTGAGCCATTTCATAAGCCAATTTGATCCCGGCTGATCCCGCTGTTGAGCCGCCTGCTTGCAGACGATCCAGGGCTTCTAAGATGATTTCTTTTTTGGCGCCACTGGTCGGTGGCAAAACCACACCCGCAGCCCCGGCATAAACCACGATGCTGACCGTATCTTCTTCACGCAGACGATCGACGACGAGTTTCAGGGAGCGCTTGAGCAATGGCAGTTTGTTATCTGCACTCATCGAACCCGAAACATCTAATAAAAAGACCAGATTGCTAGGCGGTGACTGGGCAAAGCTCACGGGCTTTCCTTTCAGTCCAATCCTTAAGAGTTTGTGCTCAGGCTGCCAGGGGCAATCCGCCAGATTGGTGGTGATCGAAAAGGGGACCTTGCCACTGGGGTTGGGATAATCATAAGGAAAATAATTGACAAATTCTTCAATACGCACGGCATCAGCTGGTGGCAATTGGTGTTGCTGCTCAATAAAACGGCGGGTATTGCTATAAGCAGCAGTATCGACATCGATCGAAAAGGTCGAGAGTGGGTTTTTCATAACTGCTAAAAAGGGGTTATCGACGATGCGATCATAGTCTTCCGTATTATGCTTGACTTGGCTCCCGACGCCATTTTTGTCATCATCAAGGTCTTGTACATAGCCTGTACTTGCTGTACGTTCACGCTTGAGTCGGCTATCTGCTTTTGCGCTATTGGATTGAAGTCTGGCAACTCCAGAAGTCACTCCAGGGTTAACAGGAATGGGTTTGGCCAGGGGTTGAGAGGTCTGAGAAATATTCTGTGGTCTTTCCGTTGGGGGAGGAGCTTGCCCGACTTCTTCTTTACTGTCTTGCTTGCTGGCACAGGCTACCACAACACTCAAGGCCAGGGCCATTTGGATCAGGGGCTTAATCAGGCGACGGCGGCTTTTATTCTGTTTATTCATCATTCAACTCCTCAGACTGCTTCGATTAGATTTTAGGAAGGCTCAAGTCTTTGCTTTTTTAGCGCTTCTGTAATGGAGACCCGCTCAGTTCTTGAAGTGTTCAAAAATAAAAGACAAGATCTCTAACCAACAGGTTTAAATACAAAAATATTGATGTGTGAAAAAACAGAAATACAAAAACCAGAAGCACTGGCAGCATTTCTCATTTTGTGTGTAGGGAATGTGAGATAGCTTTTCTAAAAGCAGGCGGCAGGCTTAGATGCCCATTTCACTCAGAGTGACCGCTATCCGGTTCAGCACCTGAGTCAAGCGTGGGTGATCGACTTCAAATTGCTCTATATAAGAGGGCATGCTGCCTGAGAGCGCTATGGCACGGGGACCGATATCGGCCTGATCTTCAAGCTCAGCAATTAAGGCCTCAATTCGTTGCCGACTGGCTTGATCGTCTATATCCAAAGCATCGAGTTCGATACGCAAATCAGTAATCAATTGGTGTAAAGCAGTGGGGTTCATAGTGTACCTTTGTATTTTTCTGAAATATTAAATGCTATCAGCATTATTTAATGCCTTCGACATGATTGCCTTCGACATGATTGCCTTCGACATTATAAAAACCATCAGCGTTTTCAACGATATAGATCGGACGCCCCTTGACCTCTTTGTAAATGCGACCGACATACTCACCGATCACGCCCAGTGAAATCAATTGAATACCGCCTAAAAACAAGATGCTGACCATGGTTGAAGCATAGCCAGGCACCACGACGCCATTGAGTAACGTCTGAGAAATTAGCACCAGGGCATAGACAAAGCTAAAGATTGAAATCAGGGCCCCCAGATAAGTCCAGACTTGCAAGGGCAAAGTCGTGAAAGCAAAGATACCATCTAAAGCAAAGCGCCAGAGCTTCCAATAATTCCAGGAAGTCTCTCCAGCAAAGCGCTGGGGGCGATCAAAATAAATCGTAGTCGTAGGGAAACCCAGCCAGGCAAAAATACCTTTCATAAAGCGGGTTTTCTCTGGCAATTGTTTGAGCACATTGACCACCTGGCGATCCATTAAACGGAAATCGCCGGTGTTTTTAGGGATATCCACTTCACTCATGGCGGAGATCAAACGATAAAACATTAGCGCAGACTCGCGCTTAAACCAGGTATCTTCTTTGCGGGTATTGCGCGTGGCAAGTACTACTTTATAACCCGAACGCCATTTTTCGACCATTTCTAAAATCAATTCCGGAGGATCTTGCAAATCAGCATCAATCGGGACCACCGCTTTGCCACGTGAGAAATCGATGCCTGCAGTTGTGCCCGCTTCTTTGCCGAAATTACGTGAAAAATTAATGACTTTAATCCGGGCATCCTGACGATGAAACTCGCGTAATTTGGACAGGGTATCATCGCGACTGCCGTCGTTAACACAGATGATTTCCCATTCGGGCGAGACTTGCTCCAGAATTGGGATCACCGTCTCGAAAAATTGCTGCATGCCTTCGGATTCATTGTACATCGGGGCAACCAGTGAAATTTCAGGCACTGTTTGGCGGGTCTCAGGGTTGTGTAATTGGGTTTCTATTAACATGATTTAATCTCGCTCAAAATATCCAGGTACAAACGCTTCCAGGGCATCAAAAAAAATACTGACCTGGGGATGGCTCTTGACTTCTACTGGCAATTGACTAAACTCAAAGCGCAGCAGCCCCCCCATAAAATGCGCCGTGCGGTGCATTTCCGGCAAAGCTGTCCAGTGCCGAAAGACATGCAAACCCGCTGCCGTAGAAAGGCGCGTATGCGGTGCCATCAAAGCAAAAGCAGCTTCAATCTCAGAATCAGGAATCGCCAATTGCTTTTCAACAAGAGATTCTAAAATCAACGCCATTTGTTCGGACATCACGGGGAGATCCCCACTGTTATTGGCCAGCATGCTTATAGTGAGCGGGTAACCCGGCCCCCTCCCATATAAATACTCTGCAAATAGTGATCGTATTTATCGCCACCCTTGAGCTTGGAAACTTTGATTCCATTATAAGGACCTTTGGCCGACGAATGAATCACCTGATTATTGCCATAATAAAGTCCGACATGGGTTGGATATTTGCCATTGCTCGTAAAAAAGACCAAATCACCAGGCTGTAACTCAGAGATCTCGTTTAAAGTATTGCCCACGCGCTGGGTAAAGCCCTTTTGCTGATCGGCATCACGGGGTAAAAAGACGCCATTCATGCGATAGACAGTCTGGGTAAAACCGCTGCAATCGAGACGATTGCCCAGGGTACCACCCCAGAGATAATGCCCACCACCATGGGGTCCTTTGGGTAAAAACTGATTGGCGGTCGTCATAATATCAGCCATCTTGGGTAGGGTGCCGCCAGCATTTAAATAGACATCGCCAACATTCAGGCTAATCGGGCTGCCATTAGGCAAGGCTGCAATAATCTGACTGCCTTTGTGCTCGACCAGTTTCAAGCGGGTGCCATAATAGATCGGCGTGCTGGATTTAATATCGGTCATCACCAGAACCGAACGTTTATCAAGCCAGTCCTGATACCAACGGGCATCACCCTCAACTAAATCCTTGCGTTGAACCCAGGCAATATAGCCGTCATCTTCAACACGCACACGGGCGAATTTTTGATCCGGTGAATAAGCCAGAACTTTGACAGGCGTGCCCAAACGGATCTGGGTCGCCAGATTTTCTCCGGCTACGGCCTGGGGTTTGACATAGAGCTCAACAGCCTGAGCATTGGCAATCGCAAAATCTTGGCCAACCTGACTAAAAGGGAAAATTTCCAGCTGATTAGTTGGTGCACCAAATTGGTCTGTCACGGATTTAACCAATAAATCCCGCTCCGCAGCGGTCAAGATTTGGCCGCTCAAGATCGGTTTTTGATTGACGAAGCTCAGAGTCACATTCATTAAGGTATCGCGCTCGACATGACTGGGTAATTTCAGGGTATAGCTGCCACAGCGCTCACAGGGATTTTTATTACCAATCCATTGGCCTTCAAAGCCCACTTTTTCGCGCATGACTTCAGAGCGAATCAGGGCGTCCATTTGGGGATTGAGTTGGGCCTGTAAGTCTTGCAGAGAGCCTGCCAGGGCACTCCCGACAATGCTCAAAGAGGCCAGCATTGCCAATCCAATTGTGCGTAAATTTGTTTTCAACATGGGCTCAGTACCTCAAGAGAAGGGGGTTGTTTAGCTTTATCTTAACACAATCCCATCAGCGGAGGTCCATGATATGATGCGCTGTAAACCGTATGGGCTCTTGCCAGCAGCGCTTAATATATGGCGGTCAAAGAACCCAGATTCAGAGAGGTAAACTATTATGGCAAACGATATTAGCGAAACACCTGAAGCTTTACAAACCTTTAATCAGGCTTCCAAAGTGATTTATATGAAATATTATGGCTTGCTCGAAAAACGCCGCTGGGCCATCGATCAGGATATTGACTGGGATCAAATCGAAGACCACCCGCAAGACCAGCCACTTTTAGAAATGCTCTATATCGCTTCTTTAATCGAAACCTATACCTTTACGACCACTCCCAATTTTTTGCGCCGTTACCGTCATTTGCCCTGGATCATCGCGCTGCAAATGGCCCGAGGTTACGAAGAATGCAAACATGGCAATGCCCTCTGGCGCTATTTAGAAGCCAAAGATTTTCCTGTCGATGAAGCACAAATTTCTGCGATTCAAGAAGTCCCCGATAGCTTTGAAGGCATGGATCTCTTTGCGCGCAATGTCTTATCCTGGCTCTCGGAAGTCGAGACCACCGTTTTTTATCGCAAGGTCTCAGAGCGCTTGCTCGATCCGGTGGGCAAAAGTCTACTGGCCTTGATATCTCAAGATGAACGGGTGCATGGCAGCTTTTTGTATGAGACGATTTTGGCTCAAATCCAGTCCGATGGTGCTGAACGCCTGGCCCAATTGCAAGAGATTCTGATCGATTACCAGAACCCTAACAAAGAATCCCATTATGGTGCTGCAGTAGGCGCTGAGAGCTTTGCCCAGATTCGGGAATGGGCCAACCAGGCTGGCGTCAATGACGAAGTCAGTGAATTTGTCGCTCAGCGCACCCGTCAATTGATGCAGGCAGTCCAGGCATGAGTACAGCTCAGCCCTTACCTTGGCGCGATAATCTCTCTGCTCGTGAATTACAGGCCTTGCTTGACGAGAGTCCGGTTGAAAGCCACCCGGCCCAGGCACCCTGGGGTTATTATTTAGCTCTCGACGGCGATCAATTGGGCTATTTTTCCTGGTTTTCTGGTCAGGAACTGATGTTGCAGCATTTGGTCCATATTGAAATGTGGCACGCTCCCCTGAGCGTACCCGAGCGCTCGATCTATGAAGCCAAAGCAGAGCGCTTACGCGTCGCTGCAGAAGCCTGGCTAGCGGACAAGCCCGGTGAAATCTACCATTGCTTTGGCCAGGAGATCCAAGGCGTCAGTTTAAAATGGCTCGGTAATTGGGATCAGCTCAGAGAGGCGTCATTGGCCAGTCAGGCCGATGCACCAGCCCAGGATTTTGTTACCCAGCTACGACAAGCCTATTCAGACGCAACACAAAGTGACCCGGCAGCAGATCCCGCAGCCTTTGCTGACTTTTTGGAATCTTACGGCCTCTAATGGGTGCCCGTTGTCTCGAAGAAATCGTCTGGCAGGGCCAGAGTCTAAAAATCTGGCAAAAGTCCCAGAGCAGTGCTTTAACGCTGGGTACAGATCAGGTCTGGACCTTTGACCTCGATGGCCGACTTTACGCTTATTTCGAGAAACCCGACCTGATCCAACGGGGGCTGGATCATCGTCTCTTGCGCAAAGGTCGGCGTCAGGGTGTGCCCTTTCGCGAATTGTTGACCCCGAGCGAAGCTCAGGCCTGGTATCAGCAACGGTTTAGTGATTTAGAAGGATTTGCCACACAGCTCAATGCCGTTGAATCACGCCAATGGATACAAAAGTGCCTGAGCTGGACGCCCGCAAAACTGGCCGAACAAGGTCAGCAATTTAAGCAGGTCTATCAACCGATTTCAATTTTACCGCCGGATCAATACCTCAGCCTGGTCTTACAAACGACCGTCGGCTGCTCTTATAATCGCTGCAGCTTTTGCAATTTCTATAAAGATCGCCCCTTTCAAATCCGCAGTTTGGCCGAAGTCGAGAAGCATATCGCAGGCGTCAAAACACTGATGGGTCAGGCTGCTAATTTTCGTCAGGGTTTGTTTTTAGCCGATGGCGATGCCTTGATGACGCCTCAGCGCTTGCTGATCCAACAAATCGAATTGATACGCAAACACTGGCCCGACTTACCGCTGTATAGTTTTATGGATGCTTTCCGTCCACAATCGAAGTCATTGGCAGATCTGCAAGCCCTGGCAAATCTCGGCCTGAAGCGGATTTATCTGGGTATCGAAACCGGTCAGGCTGAGCTCTTAAGCTGGCTCAATAAACCCGGCAGTCCCGAGCTGATGTTAGCGGAAGCCCGAAAAATCAAACAAGCAGGAATAGCTCTGGGTCTGATTTTGATGGTCGGTGTCGGCGGTCAGCAATGGCGTGAAGCCCATCGCAAAGCCTCACTCGAATGGCTCCAAGCTTTGGAGTTGAGTCGTACCGATCGGATCTTTTTATCCGCTTTTGTGCCTCATCCCGACCAGCCTTATTTTGAACAAGCCCGCGCTGAAGGTATCGTCCCACTTTCGAGCCAGGAGCTGATACAAGAAACCGATCTTTGGCGCCAGGCCTTGAAATCTCTGCCCGCCCAGATCGTGCCTTATCATCTACAGGAATTTTTGTACTAAACCCAATTTGTAGCCAAGCCAATACCTGCTGCCAGGTCTAACGATAAGTCTTGATTTCAGAACGATCTGAGCTGCTTTTGTGGTCAAGGAGATCTCCGAACAGGTACACTGATCACATCATGTCAAAGCTTCTCCTGACCAGCGAACAATTAGCAGTGGTAAGCCACGATCACGGCCCGGCGCTTGTTTTTGCCGTGGCTGGTGCCGGTAAAACCACGGCCATGGTGCATCGTATTGCCCGATTGGTCAAACAAGGCATCTTTGCCCCAAAACGTATTCTGGCGACCTCTTTTAGCCGGGCCACAGTAAACGATATCCAAACTGCTTTGCAAGTCTGGGAAGACACGCGCCCGGTCAAGGCCTCGACTTTACATTCAGTGGGACTGCAAGTCTTACGCCGGGCTTCTCTGCGCGGGCTCTTGCCCGATCTGGAGATTCACTCAGAAGAAGGCGCTAGCTCAGAGCATCGTCTCCTGCGCCAAACCCTGACACAGGCCCGACGTCAAAAACTGGACTTGCCGGCCCACCTCGATGAGCAAGATTTTTTAAGCTATGTTGGGGTTTGTAAGGGCAATTTTGCATACCCCAGCCTCAAACGTTTGGACTTGCCCCCAGCAGCGATGGAACTGGCCCAGCAAGCAGTGGCTCCGCCAGATTTAGAAGTTTATCTGGAACTCTATGGCTTATTTGAAAGCATTCGCCTGGAACAAGGTCAGATCACCTTTGACGATATGTTGCTCTCAGCCTGGGAAAGCCTGCATCGCTCCCCTGACTTACTGGCAGAAGTTCAGGACTGGTACGACTGCGTCATGGTCGATGAGTTTCAGGATGTTAACGCCGTGCAATCTGAGTTGCTCGATTTACTGACAGCGCGCCACCGCAATTATATGGCGATCGGCGATGATGATCAGACGATTTATGAATGGCGCGGTGCCAGTCCCCGTTTTATTCTGGGCTTCCCGGAACGCTATCAAGCTAAAAAGTACCTGTTGCGCGACAATTTTCGTTCGTCAGCCTCACATTTGGCTCTTGCCAATCGTATGATTCGCCACAATACCGAGCGCGAAAACAAACAATTACAATTGACCCGTGGCTTTGACGGACAAACCCTGGTGCGCCAACCGGCCAATGAAAGCCAACAGGCCCAGCACATGGTGATGGATATCATGCGCGCCTGTCAGTCGGGTTATCGCTTTGATGAACAAGCGGTGCTGGTGCGCTTATTTGCCCAGACACCTTTTTTGGAACAGGGCCTGATCGAAGCCGGGATCCCCTATCGCATGGTCGGCTCAGTTCCCTTTTACCGGCGTCAGGAAATTCGAGTCTTGCTGGCCTATCTCGAACTGGCCCAATTGGAACGTTTGAAACTGGCCGGCAGCGGGCTGCGCGACGATCAATCCCAGCAATTACAGCGCCACTGGGGCCTGATCGCCAATCGGCCCGTGCGCTATATCACCCGCTCCGGGATGGACTCAATACAACGGCAACTGGAGCATGGTGTCAGTCTGACCTCTGCACTCGAGGACTTAAGCCAAAATGCCGATAGCAAATTTAAAGCAAAAAAAATCAGGCTCTTACGTGAGAGTTTGCACTGGTTAATCGAAGAAGGCCTCGATGCACCCGCTGGCGAGACCTTAGCACGTCTCGAGCGAGAGCTTGAGTATTGCAAATTCTTACGCAAAAGCAGTGGCTTCCCAGAAACCGGCGAAGGCCGCGCCCGTACGGTCGAGGCTTTTTTGGCTTATGCTGAGCAATTGCCTTCTTGTCAGGCCCTGGAAGCCCACTTGCAAAAACTGGCGCAGGCCCAACAATATGAAGGCGACGCCCTGACCGTCACGACGATTTTTCGTGCCAAAGGCCTGGAATGGCCCGTGGTCTATTTACCTCATTGCAATCAGGGCTATATCCCTTATAGCTCTGGCCATTCCCTTGAAGAAGAACGGCGTCTTTTTTATGTGGCGCTGACCCGCCCACAAATGCAATTGTATTTGTATATTCTGCAAGACTTCCCGATTTCACGCTTTCTAACCGAAGCTTCGTATGAACAGACCTTACAAGAAGTCGGCGAGATCCAGCAGGTACTCAAACGTGATGTCGGGGACTGGCAGGTCGCGGATATCTTAAGCATTATGCAAAATCAGGGTGGGCTCTTGCTCGATCGCTATCTAGAAAACTGGTGGCAAGTTTCCCCGCGCATACGCCAGCAAGCCCGCCAACAGGTATCAGATTTGGCAACCACAGCCCACAAACATGATCTTCTAGAATCACTCAGCCTCAGTCTGCACGACTTGCAACGCTGGCAAGCTGATTCACCCGCCACCACTGCCAGTCTACATCAGGCTCTGGCGGATCATTTGAGGCAGCAAGCTCAGCAGCAAGCGATCGAGGCAAATTCCCACCTTGTCTATGAAAGCGGTGAAATGGTCTGGTCAGAGCGTTTTGGCAAGGGCACGATCCTATCGTTTGACGCTGAACACGAGCAGGGCCCGCTCTTAGAAGTGGCTTTTGCAGAAGGCGCACCGCGCAAATTATTGGC
>JBBKWI010000072.1:0-31011 GCA_037968875.1 Candidatus Sericytochromatia bacterium
GGCGGAGGTGGCGGTGGCAGCACCGGCGGCAATACAGGGTCTGGCAACACCAACACATCAACCCTCACCAATCTCAATCTGGGCTTCAATTTCGAAGGCTTAGCAGTGGGCGAATTCCACGTCAATGAAAACGCCAACAGGCAAAATAACCCGGCCGTCGCCATGGACAGCGATGGGGATTACGTGGTCACCTGGGAGCGCCAATATAATGATGGCTCTAAAATATTTGCCCAGCGCTATAACGCGGCTGGGCTTGCACAAGGTGCTGAGTTTAAGGTCAATAGCCATACGGGAGGTAGTCAATCCAAACCAGCGATTGCCATGGACAGTGACGGAGATTTTGTGATTACCTGGCAGTCCGATGGGCAAAATAATCAAGAAGATATTTATGCTCAGAGATATAATGCCGCTGGCATCCGCCAACAGGGGGAATTTCTGGTAAATAGTTATTCACAAGGCTCACAAATGAACTCTAAAATTGCCATGGATAGCAATGGTAACTTTGCCATTGCCTGGCAAGGTTCCGACCTTCGCGGCACGGGGATTTATGCCCAGCGCTTTACCGCCGATGGACAAGCCCAAGGCGAGTTTCCAGTAAGCTCAAGCACTGAAAATAATCGATCCGCTCCGAGTATTGCGATGGATAGTGATGGCGACTTTGTCGTGGCCTTTCAAAGCTTAGATAGTTTTGATGACGATGGGACTACCTTTAGCTATAATTATGTAAAATTTCAGCGCTACAACAAGCTGGGGCAGAGCGTTGACGACGAAATTAACGTTGAAAATGGTAACACAGATCATTTGCTCCCAGATGTTTCGATGGATGCCAACGGTAATTTTGTTGTGAGCTGGTCCCAGACAGCTCAAACAAATGGTCAGTCTGGGGTCTATAGCAGATGGTATAACTCCAGCGGCGATGCTGCCACTGGCTTTAGAGTCAATACAGATTCAATAAGTACTGTTGCTATCAAAGCCTTAGATGCAACCATGAACGCTAGCGGTGCATTTGTAATCAATTGGTTACACGAAGATGACGACGAAAATCCCACACTCTTTGCCAGACGTTATTCAGCCAATTACACAAATCCAGATAATGCTTTCGGTGGTGTCAGCCAGGGGGAGCAATTTAAAGTCAACAACAAAGGCGTAAATTCTTTCTCACGCACAGCCCTTGGAATCACCAATAACGGTAATTTTGTCGTGAGCTGGTCAAACTTTTTTCAGAATAACTTTAATCTGGCAGCTCCAGTCTCTAATAATAATACAATTTTTGGCAAACGCTACGCAGCCAATGGACAGGTAAAATAAGGAATCAATCATGAAAATTAAAATTTTGTTTTCTATGTCTTTGTCGCTCAGTTTGCTGGCTTGCCAAATTTCGGCTCCGCTTATCGCCCCAACACCCGAAGCTGGCAGTCAGCTAAAGGCTTTTGAAATTCCAGCCAAAAGCACACTTCAAGCTGGTTTCAGTGCACAGGTTCAGAGCTCCGCTAAATACGATCAGATTACGATTCAATGGGCAGATAGTCAGGCCTTTCGGACCCAATTGGCTGACCCGAGCAAACTGGCCTTTGTAAAGGTCAGTCTGACGGGTGAAGGTATTAGTGTGCCGATTCGTCAAGATGGCGCAGAATTTTTGCCGGTGACATCCAATCTGAGCGCGACATTGTCGGGGATTTCAAATGTGGATGGCAAATTGCGCTTGATTCAGGTGCAGGGCTATGACTCGGCGAAACAACCTCTGTCCACTTTTAAGGCCAGCGCCTGGTATCGCTCACAAGCAGGAGTTAGTACGCGTAGCTTAACTCTCAATCGATCTCAAAACTTACTGGTAGATGTGCTGAAAAATCTCTTGTTGAATCGGCCCACGGTGCTGACCAGTATTGATGTCACGGCTTTGCAAAATACGCTGGCCCAATTGCTGGGATACCAGACCCAGACCGGTGAATTTAAAAACGACCCGGCGCTTTATGATGTGAATGCCATTGCCAATTTGATCACCAGTGACACTTTACCCACAGCCCTTGATTTGGCTGAGTTAAGGGTAAGCTTAAGAGATGTCACATTTCAGTTCAACACGTCCACTGGCACGGTCTTATCCGAGAAAGTGACTTTTGTAATCAACGATCCGATCTCTAGGCCCACTGTTGTTGCCAGAGGCACAGCCAGTGGAGATGCTGCTGGGGTTGGGCGCGTTCCGATTGGCCAATGGATTTTGACGGCGTATGGAAATAACGGCAATGCCCTGGTCAGCACCCCCGTTGAGGTGACCCAAGATGGTTTTAGCATCACCGGGGGTGTCTTGACCCTTCCCTTAAAAGCTGATGAATTCAGAGTCAGTTCGTCAATCAGTAGTTCTCTCACTCAGCCAGCCATTGCCAGTGATAGCGTGGGTAATTCGGTAATTGTCTGGAAGAATGATAATACGGGAGGCATTTACGCTCGGCAATTTAATGCCGCAGGTAAAGCGTTAGTAAGTGACTTTCGTATAGATCAGAATGGAGGCTCTGCCGATGATCCTGCGATTGCTATGAGTAGCAACGGTGAATTTGTGATTAGCTGGACAGAACGCTCTGGTTCATCACAGATTTATGCCAGGCATTTTAACACCCTGGATGATCCCAAAGGAGATGCTTTTGTCGTCAGTACTCCTGCTGGAAACATTGCGCAGTCGGATTCAGCTGTAGCAATGGATAGCGAGGGTGATTATATCGTCGCCTGGTCATCCTATAACACAAATACCTACACGGATTATAATGTCTATGCTCGCCGTTTTAGCGATGTGGATGATCCTGTCGCATCCGAATTTAACGTCAATATGTCTACCGCAACCAGTCAAAAAAACCCCGCTGTCGCTATGGACAGCAATGGGGATTTTGTGATTGCCTGGGAAGATTATAGTACGGGCTTTGATAAAACCGATATTCAGGCGCAATCGTTTAGCTCAAATGGTGTCGCAACCAGTACGCTACTCGCAATCAATAATACGACTTTGGGGCACCAACTTGACCCTGCAGTCGCAATGGATGCGGATGGAGACTTTGTGGTCACCTGGAGTGATGATTATGGCATTTTTGCTCGACGTTATGCACTTAACGGTGATACCAACGATATTGCTGAATTTGCAGTGAACAGCGATACTGGGCAGCGACTTGACCCGGCCATCGCGATGTCGAGTGCTGGCAATTTTGTTGTTACCTGGAGCGGTCAGGATAATCTAGATGGTGAAAATAGCCTAAGTGTCTATGCACGGCGCTTTGATACCGCAGGCGACCCTGTCGGCACTGATTTCCTGGTCCCAACAAGCACCGATAAAACGCAAAATAATCCGAGCGTTGCAATCGCCAATGATGGCCAGTTTACAATCGCCTGGCGAGGTGCCTTTTTAGAAGATGGCAGTTTCAATAAAAACTTGATTTTTGCCAAGCGCTACACGGCAGACGGTCAGGTCAAGTAAATTCTGCTATTCTTGAGCCTATGCAATCAATCGCAATTATAGGGGCAGGTTATGCGGGGCTCAGTTTGGCCTTGCATATACAGCACTATGCCCGATCCGAGCTACAGATCCATTTATTGGGCAGTGGCGCGACGATCGGGCGCGGTGTGGCCTATACCCCTAATCATGCCGAGGCCTTGCTCAATGTACCCGCAGGCAAAATGGGAGCCCTGGTTACGGATCCAGAGTATTTTGTTGAGTGGCTTCAGCAGCAAGGCAAAACCGTGACTGAAGCTGACTTTGTGCCACGTCAGTGGTATGGCGAATACCTGGCGTCTTTATTGCGGTCAGCGACAGGGGAGCATGCCCTGGCACCTATTCAACTGTACAAAAGTGAAGTCCTGCGTTTGACACCGCAAATCAAAGGCGTCAGCCTGGACTTAGCCAATGGTGAGCGTTTAGCGGTGGATCAGGCGGTGTTGGCATTGGGGAATTTCCCACCGGCTAATTTGCCAATCCAAACCCCCGAATTTTATGAGGATCCACGTTATTTTGGTAATCCCTGGTTGCCCGACTGCATTCAGGGGCTCGATCCCCAGCGCCCGATTTTATTATTGGGCACCAGTCTGACCATGATCGATACGGTGCTGGCCCTGAGAGCCAATGGTCATCAAGGGCAGATCACTGTGATATCGCCACGGGGTCGCTTGCCCTGGGCCGTCAGCCAGGACTTACCCAGCCTGCCCGATTTTAAGCCGAATGCCCAGATGTCATTGATTGAAATACTGCGACAAATTCGTCTCAATATGCAAGGCCAGATCGATTCTCAGGCGGCCTGGCAGGTAATCGCGAATAGCCTACGACCCATATTACCCGAAATTTGGGAAGGCCTGAGCTTGCGTCAACAGCAGCAATTCTTGCGGCATTTACGCCATCCCTGGGGGCTGATTCGTCACCGCCTACCGCCTCAGATTTCCACCCAGATACAGACTCTGGTTGAGCAAGGTAGCCTGCAGGTTTTGGCGGGGCGGGTACAGGCTTTGAGCGATAGCAAAACTGGCATTGACTTGCAATACCTGCCTCGCTCAAGTCAGCAGACTCAGCACCTGGATGGCTTCCAGCGGGTGATCAATTGCACGGGGCCAAATTTAGACTATGCACGACTGCAAAGCCCCCTGGTACAAGATCTGCTCGATCAGGGATTGATCCGGCCTCACCCGCTCAAATTGGGCTTACTGGCAGATCGCAGTGGGGCTTTGCTGGACACCTTTAAGCAGCCGTCTAAAACCCTGTTTTCCCTCGGTCCCGCTTTGCGGGGATTGTATTGGGAATCAACCGCCGTGCCCGAAATTCGCCAGCAAGCCAGCCGCCTGGCTCAAGCCTTTGTCGAGCAAGCTGCGACTATTGCTGACACAAACTAAGCAGACAGTCTTCGAGCTCTTTTACGGGTCTCAGATCTTCAAACAAATCGACAGCAACTTCTAAAATCTGTTGGCTTTTTTGTTGGCGCGAAGCGGGGTCTGTACCCATTTGCAGCGCTTTAGAAACGTAGTCAGCATGGTCACTGGCGACACAACCGCTCACCCCCATTTGTGCATAAGCAGCTGCCGTAAAGCGCCCCCGATGAAAGCGGGTGGGCAGCGTAATCACAGGGGTGCCACAGGCAAAAGCGTCGTAATTGGTATTGGCTCCCCCCGTATAGTAGAGGGTATCCAGAATGACTTCAGCGTGAGCGACCAGGCTGAGATAGTCAGCTTCGGGTTGATTGGGCAAGACAAAAATCCGCTCAGCGAGCTCCGGGTGAAAGCTCTGCAAACGCCGCAATAAAAGTTGATTAAGCACGGGTAACTTGCTTCCCGTCACCAGAAAAATCCCTTTGGGATCCTGGCGCAGCACTTCAGCGACCAGGGCATCATAATCCGGATGAATTTTGCGCAGGTTTTGGCTACAGAGATACCAGTGGGCATCCGGGGGCAGCGCAAAGGCCGAGCGGGGAGTCAATCGCTCAGGCACCGGGGGCCGACTATAGCAAGTAGCCAGATGCGGCAATTGAATCAATTGCTCAGAGTAATGGCTGGCACTGTCAGGGCTTTCGACCCCTTGCATCGACAAGAAAATATCCATATTGGGAATGCCGCTAGTCACGGGCCACCCCCAGGCATTGCACTGCACTCTGGCCAGACGGCAATAGGGCAAAAAATAATTGAGGGCATCGGTGCCGGACTCCCAATAATAGAGCAGATCAAACTGAGCAGTTTGCAAGCAGTGGATTGCTTCGCCCAGAGAAACCGGCAACTCTAAAAACTGCAGCTCGTCCCGTGCCAGCCCTGCGCTTAAGATCTTGGCGCCATTGGGTTGGCGACAGACCACGACCAGTTCGGCTTCGGCCACAGAAAAACGCTGCAGAATACCTTTCATACATTTAATAAAAACACCTTCATGACCGGCGGTGACTACAAAACCTATTTTTTGTTTGCCACTGTGTTTGGCGCGGGCTTCGGTTATCGGCATAGCCGGAGCAAAAACCTGAGCATAGAGCGCTTTGATCTCTTTGTCATCGCGACCCTGATAAGCCAGTTCAAAGCTCGGCTGACAGAGTTGGGCATCATCGCTTAACAAATCAGGGTGCCGGCCACTGGCAATGATGACTTGCAGTTCTTTCACGAGATTTTGGCGGTAAGCGTCGATTTCATAATTGTTAAAGGCAATCGAAGAGCAGATCGACATTTGCATCAATTGCAGCGATAGATTGTCTGGTTCCTGAGCTCGCAAATCGGCAAATAATTGCCTGGACGCGTCGATCTGGCCCAGGGTGGCTTGCAATTGCGCTAAATTGAGCAAGGCTTCTTTGGACTGCGGCTTGAGCCAATTCGCAAACTGGTAATGTAGTAAAGCAGCTGGCAAATCATCAAATTCCTTTAAGGTCGCACCCAAATTATTATGGGCATCAGCGTGGCCGGGGCTGAGTTTGAGTAATTTTTGAAAGCATTCGATTGCCGAGCGATATTGCCCGGCCTGGCGCAAGCTATTGCTCAGATTATACAAAGCCTTCAGGTGTTGGGGTTGAGTGCGCAAAGTGGCCCGGTAATGCTGAATAGCAGCTTCATTTTGACCGATTTGCTTCAGTAAATTAGCCAGATTAAAATGGGCTTCCGCAAAGTCAGGTTTGATTTGTAAGGCCTGGCGATAAGCCTGCTCAGCCAAATCTAAGTGACCCGCCCGAAAGCGGGCTTCGCCTAAATTCGTTAAAAAACTCCAATTGCCCGGCTGGAGCAAACAGGCTTTTTCAAGCAAAGGTAAAGCTTCAGTATAGGCTTGTTTTTGGGCCAGTAATATGCCCAAAAAATGCATTCCCAGAGCGTGATCAGGCAGTCGCTTTAGCAATTCGCGATAGGTCGTTTCGGCCGGGATCAACTGCCCCTGTTGATGCTGGGCCTGAGCCTGTTGAAAGAGCAGTTCAGGATTCATTAGTGTTCCGCTGCTTCCGGATTGGCCCAGTAACTCTGCTGCGGCGTCGACAGTCCCAGGGTATGAAAAGGGGTTTCGGTATTTTGAATACCGGGGCGACGCAAGCCCGGCAAAACTTGAATATCGTAGATTTCTTCGACAGCATTCTGATAAGACAGCTCAGCAACGACTCGCCCACTCGGCAAATGTACGACGCTAATACCAGCAGTGTGAGAGTTTTGACCAATCGGCAAGGCTTGCAATTTTTGAAACGTAGTCGAAGATTCTCGGAGCCGCGAGCGACCCACAAAGACATAATCGCCCTGACGGGCCATGCCTCTAACAAATGAACCCAGCTGACAAACGGTTTCATAGCTGCCGTTTTGGGTGTCGACAGCAATCAATTGCCCACTGGCTGAGAGCAAGAGATAGAGCGTGCCATCCCAGATGCGGGGGGAATGGGGCATGGCCAGGTCTTTCAGCATAATTGCGTTGGCTGACACATCCATCAAAATCCCGCCGTTGGTGATCTGGGGCTTCCAGCCGCGATGGGAATTGGTTTGACCCAGGGCCGTGACATACGCGGGCGCACCGTCTCGCATAGCCAGACCATTTAAGTGACAGTAATCATCATGCTCAAGTTCGGTGACAAAAAAGGGCTGCCATTGGGGAGTAAAACTAAAGTCTTCCTCAATCAGGCATAGGCAAGAGAAAGAGGTGTTAATAGCCCATAAACCTGCTTTGCCCCACTCTAAATCATGGATATCTACCATGCCCGTATAATAGGTCGCGCGTGGCATATATAGTCCATCATAATGGCCGGGTCGCTGAGGATGATTGAGAGCCAGTTGACGAGAGCAGGCCAGAACTTCGATGGTTTCTTTGGTGGCGATCGCCATTTTATCGCCGTCGAGTGCGATCCCCATGGCTTTGTTGTAATTGCGCGGCAATTGCACCAATTGATTGTCTTCGTTCAAGCCAATCAAAACGACTTTTCCAGCCTGATAGGTACTAATCGCCAGGGAGCAATTCAGCTCCGCTAATAATTCAGCAAAGCCGGGGGTCACATGACAGCTAAAAGGCGGTAAGTTAGGTTGGTCTGGTGCAATTGACATGGCAAGCTCCTCACAAAAATGAACAAAATAGGTAGTCGTTAACGTTTCTTTGCTAGCAAGTATACGCTGCTTCAAATGCCCTGCAAAGACGGTGACGCCTACAGACGGTTTTTGGGATCCGTATTGATTTTCTGTTTGGCTGAAATGGGCCTATTTGCTAAACTAGACTACACCTTGAAAAGCTGGAGTGTTTACTGTGTCAAATCAAAAAAGTTATGATCCCATGCGACTTCGTTACCGCCCGTTGTTTGCTTGTGCATTGCTAGTGAGTCTAACTGGAGCCACTTTTGAAATGCCTGCACATGCTCAGGCCAATGAAACCGATATTAAACACTATCAGCGCAAATATATTTCTTTCTTTTATCCACAAGACTTTCCTTTGAATTCGGCCCTGGTCAATAGCTTTAAAAGCGACTTTCCCCGTTTTAACTATCACCTGACTTCTCAAGCCTTTAATATGGGCTTGCTTCCCTTTTTAAGTACCGTCCAGCAAGATCAAACCCAACGTGCCGGATCGCTGGCTGCCGAGAAAGAATCCGAAAATACCCGCTTTGGAGACAAAGTGGTTTCCTGGACCGAAACGCGTCAAATTGCGCAATCGGCTTTTGTTTTTGTGCCCGTCTGGGAAATGGATGTGATTGAAATCGATGGCCCTTACCCGACCAGTTCTTCTAATACAGACAAAGATTGGGAATTTCAAGCTGAGAATAATGTCAAAGTGGCCATGAGTCTCTATCAATTGGCTGATAATAATCCCAGTTTGTTTCATACGATTTATCGCTCCTGGGGAGTGACCCGCAAATCTGTGCTCAAGGTGAGCAGTGATAAAGTCAAAGCGGCGGCAGCTGCGGCCAGTACCCCGGATGATCCGATCGATATTGAGAAAACCCTTTCGAGTGATGACCGTGAAAAAGTTCTGGCGGCTTTGCGTCAACGGGAAGGCAGTCTTAACCGAGAACTGAGCAGTATAGAGCGCCAGAATCCTTATGACTACATGATGTCAACGGCTGTCAGGCAAGTCGGTTATAACAGCCTGATTGAAGATGTGCGTCGCCTCTCTGCTTTTTTGATTCGAGCTGAAGTGTCTGAGCCTGATATGAAAAGCGATCGCGTCACAGTCGATTTAGCTGAAGGTGAAACCCCTACGACTCTGGGCATTCGCACAGATGCCAGTTATAAAGTGATTGAATATATCAAAGGCTCTCAAGAAACGCGAGAAATCGGTTATATCAAAGTGCGAGATCGCTTACCGACCCAGGTCGTAACCCAGCCGATCATCGTGCAACGAGACTTTGAGTTGGGTGATCAAGTGATTGAATACCCAAAGTCGCATATCGGCATCAATTTACGAGGCGGCTTGCTTTATGATCCCAGCCTGGGAGGCACGCAAGTGCAAAATAGCGGCTTAGGTGGTGGACTGGGACTCGATTTGGATTATAACTTAGGGCCTGTTACCAATTTGTCTGAAACCTATATCAGCCTATCGGGTGGTTATTATAACGGCCTTGGATTAGGCGAATTGGGTTTGCAAAAGAAATGGTATTTCAGGCAGTTTATTCTTGGCCTGGGCGTCAGAGGAGGCTTAAGTTTTGCCGACGAGGTCAGTGGTGGCGGTGTGACGGGTTTGCTTAGCTTACACTGGCAGGCAACACCTGATTTTGTTTTCGGGATCGATACGGGCTGGCGCCAGTACAGTAATCTCAGCGGGGCCTTGCTTGAAGGCGTCGTGCGCTTTGAGTTTTAAAGCTATTGGGCCGGAATTCGGTGGTTCTGAAACTGGCTCTTTTAGCGCTCAGCAGATTCAGATGCAGCAAATCTATACACGCGTGCAACAAGCAGACTGGGTAGGGGCTGCTCAAGTCGTGCAGGCACTGCTACAAACAGCGCCAGATCACCCCTGGACCCTATTTGCCCAGGGCTATTTGGCTGAATCACAACAAGACCTGGGTGTGGCAGCAACGTTTTATGAGGCCTGTTTGCAGCGTGAACCTCGCTTTTGGGAAGCTTGCTTTCATCTGTCCTATTGTTATTGGGAGCAAGAGCGTGCTATTGATTCGGTGCAAATTTTAGAACGGGCGCTGGCATTGCAGCCCCAGCATTTCAGAATCTGGCAATCTCTTTTGCCGCGTATTTTTGAAATGGGCGAAAACCAGATGTTGCAGCAGACATTAGACGCATTATTGGGGCCTGTAGGCCAACGGTTAGCGGGGCAATTTTCAGCACAGCATTTGGTCGAATTTGAAGCCTGGCAGCCTATTTTGCGTTCCTGGCGTTCACACTTGGCTTTTGGCAACCCTGACTTGAGTAATTCTGATTTTCACCGTTCGTTTTCAGAGCAAACCTTGCTGGACTCGCCTGCAGGATCCGAACGTCTCTGGTCACATGCCCATTTACGTTCGGATCCAGATCGCGTTTTAAAGGTCGCCTGGTTTAGCAATGAGTGGTCGTATCCGGCGATTGGGCACGGCTATCTTCCTTTATTGCAAGCTGCGACCTCGCAATTTGAGCACAGTGCTTGGATCGATAATCAGGAAGCCGACGGTATTGATTTATTGGATCAGGGCTTTGCTAAACAAATTAATGTTTTTAACAAAGACAATACGCAATTGGGGCAGACCTTACAATTGGAGCAAATTGATCTGATCTTTGATCTTAGTGGCTGGTTTAACCCGATTCGGCTAGCATTGTGGGCTCAAAAACCGGTGCCTGTGATTTGTAGTGGAGGCACTAACCCTCCTTTTCAAATCAAGATACCAGGGGTCGATCTGGTTTTTTCAGATCGTTTGCTTTGGCCTCAGCCCATTGCTGAGCCAGATAGTCGAGTTTATCTTTCCAGTTTCTTTCGTTGGCAAGCGCCAGAAAACCCGCCTAATCGAAATCGCCTGGCTGGAGCACAAGCGCTTGTGCTGGGCTCAGCTGCCAGTTTAAATAAAATTAATGATCTGACCTTGCGCTTGTGGACCGATTTGATGAATATCTTGCCAGAGGCGACGTTTCACTTAAAAAACAAATGGTTTGTTGATCCGCTGATGCAAAAACGCTGGCTAAATAAATGGCAGTCAGCTGGCGGCAACCCCTCCCAATTGCGCTTGATAGACAATCAGCAGCAAGCTGAGTTGATTTCATTTTTTGCGACTTTGGATCTGGCGTTGGACTCCTATCCTTATGCTGGCGCGCTAAGTAGCTGTGACGCCTTGTGGGCTGGGACGCCCGTGTTGGCCCTGGCTGGTGGCCGTCAGATTGCTGATTCGATTCATCATAGTTTGAAAATCCCAGAGCTTTTGGCTCGGGATCAGGCCCAATTTCTGGAGTGGGGACAATCCCTTTCCCGAAATCCAGAGCGTCTACAAGCCTACCGACAGAGTTTGCCGCAAAAACTACTAAACTCAGCGATTTGTGACTATCAGGGATCGATGCAAACCATAGAAGCATCCTGGCGTGCGGCCTGGAAAATGCAGGACCAAAGTGCTGGGTTCACAGACTAAAATGCTCAGCAAAAAAATTGATTAAATAAACTGCAAGCACTATGCGCTTTGGGGGTAAGTTGCTTATACTAGTTTCACGTTAAGTAACAGCTTAGCAAAACGACGCGGCGTGGAGCAGTTGGTAGCTCGTCGGGCTCATAACCCGAAGGTCGCAGGTTCGAGTCCTGCCGCCGCAACTTTGTACCTTTAGGGGTCTCATGGAATCTTTTCAAACACCTTCCAACCCCGAAGCTAATACGCCTCCTTTCCAGTTAGAAGAGGAAACCCCTCTCGCTTATTTTACCCAAGTCGTCAACTTCATTTATCAACCGCATTATGCGCGTTTTTTACGACGCATTGCCAATCGCTATGATCGAGAAGCACTGCCTCCCGGTCTGGAAATGATGCCTTTCTTCGTAGATGCCCTGATCTTTGAAACCTACATCGATGGGAAAACCCCGTTTGATGATTTCCTGGCCGCCAACCAGACTAAAATGACACGCGCGCAACTGCAACAATACAAAGCTTTTAAGCAATTTCGCTTTGGGGTTTTTCAGGTGCTTGAGCACCAGGGACGAGAAGAAACCCTGTTGACAGATCTGATCGATGCTTCACATATCACCATTAAAGACGCCGATGCCCGTCGCTTTTTGTTTCCCAATTTTTATACGGTCATGCGCCTATTGCCCTTTGAAATGGACTGGGTGCCGACAGGTGCCTGTGCCGTCTTCAATCTCAAATCAGCCCAAGAAGCTTTGGTCTATGCGCGTATTTTAATGCAGCCACCCTTGATGATACAAACTCAGGGATAGACTTTTCTCTTTTTTAAGACGTTTTCCCTACTTTTAACGCTCATTTAAAGTATAATGAATGATGCGGAGGACGTGATGTGTGTAACAGACTTAAAAGTCATAGCGGATCGCTACGCTCTTGAATCAGAGTTGGGGCGCGGTGGAATGGGCGTTGTTTTTCGCGCCTGGGATCAACAAAGTCAAAAACGGGTAGCGATTAAGTCGTTAGACTATGGGAAAGTCAATCCAGCTGAGCTGTCAGAAGTCAAAGCACGTTTTGAGCGTGAAGCGCGCATGTCACTCCAGCTTAAACACCCCCATATTGTGCAAGTAGAAGATTATATTGAGTCCGACAGCCAGGGCTATCTGGTAATGGAGTTTCTCGAAGGTCAAACTCTCAAAGACTATCTCAAAGGCAATGTGCGTATTTCTGGTAAGCAATTGTTTCAGCTTTTGATCCAAATTTGTGATGGTCTCAATTTTGCCCATCAACAAGGCGTCACTCACCGAGATATCAAACCCGATAATTTGTTTATCACCCAAGATTTCCAGGCCAAGATCATGGACTTTGGCATTGCCCGTCAAAACAATGTTGAGCATTATCTCTTAGCGACCCAGCCTGGCGTGATGATGGGTACCCTCAACTATATGTCGCCAGAGCAATTGCATGATACGTCCTCTGTCGATCAGCGCACGGATATTTTCTCTTTGGGAGTGGTGCTTTACGAAGTGTTTACTGGCAAAGCCCCTTTTGCAGCTGAGAGTATGGGGCAGACCATTTTACAGATCATGAACGAAGAAGCCGTGGCACCGAGTGTGCACAATCCCCGGATCCCGGCTCCATTAGAAAGCATGATCCTCAAAGCGTTGCACAAGCGCCGGGGCGAGCGCTTTCAATCCTGTCAGGATATCGCCAGTATTTTGGCTGAGCTCAACCAAGACGAATCCCGTTCGGTGCCTACTGATATTGAAAACACGAATGAAGATAGCAATACGGGGCCGTTGTGGCGGCGGCAAACGATCCGGATCAATCCAGGGGTCGATATCGACTCCAATAAAACCCTGCCGGCATTGGGAAGCTTGCGCGAGCGCTTATCTGCCGAATCCCTTAGCCTGGGCCCACAAAAGTTTCAAGATCGCCAGACGGGTCTCAGTTTAGAGTGTGATGCTGACGGCTTGAATGCCTGGTTAATCGTCGATCCGACTTATGCGCTCTCAGCACCAACAACAGGGGAGCTTGATGCGCTCTTACAACGGGCCAATATCTCGGTTGGAATCAATACAGAAGTGCTTGAAAAAGCGATCTTGCAAGGTTATTTAGAGCGAACCCTGATCGCTGAAGGCATTCCTGCCCAGGCTGGAGCGGCAGCCTGGGTCGAGTATTTGGTTGCAGAGCCTTTGCCTGGCCCCAAGTCTTTAGAAGATGGCTCTGTCGATCACCGAGAGCTTGAGAAAGTGATTTCAGTTCAAGCGGGGACCGTCTTGATGCGTCGTCACCCAGCTATTAACGGTGAGCCAGGCCTAACGATTTTTGGGCAGGACATTACGCCAGAAGCTGTTTCTGATGTGAAGCTATTAGAAGGCCCAGGAACGGCAATTGCCAGTGATGACCCGAATTTATTGATAGCCACTCGCGATGGGATGCCCGTCAAAATGAACCAGGGAGTGCGGGTTGAGAATACACTTGAGCTGCAGGATGTCGGTGTGCAAACAGGCAATATACGTTTTGATGGCTCTGTGGTTGTCAAAGGATCTGTGCAAAAAGGCTACGATATCGAAGCCGGTGGGGATCTGATTATTTATGGCACTGTTGAGGGAGCCAGCTTAAAGTCCGGTTCAAGTCTCTATTTACATGCGCCAGTCTATGGTTCCTCTGGCACTGTTTTACAGGCGCGTTATCATATTCATGCCTTGTTTATTCAGCAAGCTGAAATCGAATGTGGGGGCGATCTGGTTGTTCTTGATGCTTTGTTTCATTGCCAGGCCAGAGCGACAGGTAAAATTATTCTGGGGCGCTCTGTTGCTCAGTCTGCCTGGCAAAACCCGCAGAAATCACAGGGCAAAGGCTTGGTAAATGGTGGCCAGCTCTACAGTTCTTATTTAATTCAATTGGAACAAGCGGGTATGCCCTCAGGTGCCGAAACGCGTTTGGCTGTCGGTCGCAACCCCAGCACCGAGTTTCTCTTGCAAGATCTCGAAGCCAAACAAAAAAAGATTAAGCATAGCTTGCAGCTCAATATCAAAAATATGATTTATCAACGTACCCAGGGCAATCAGCCCGATCGCATGCAGGAAATCGAAAAAGAGCGCGCTCAATTGATGTTTGATAGCAATACCCTGACCGATGAAATTAATTTTTTGAAAGCACAGCTCAAATGCTCAGAAAGCCCCCAAAATTGTCAGATTAAAGTGGAACAGAAAATCATGACCGGTGTTTCGGTCAATTTATGTGGGTCTGGCCGTTTGTTTGAATCAGAAACTCCGGGACCGTTGCTTTTAAAATTACAGGCTGTTAACCCGCGCCAATCCGAGGTTCGCGTGATTTATGGTTAAAGACGGATGTTTTTGTCTGATTAAAGCTTAGTTAAGTCTTGCTATCAAGTCTCATGTAGACCTATGATAAGGCTAAGAGTATACTAGAGAAGATATCGGTGGAGGACAGCAAATTGAAACAGCTTCGAAATTGGCTTGAAATCCTGGGGCAACACCTGGAGCTATTGGGCTCCCTGTTGCAAGGCCAACGTCCGGCACTGCAACCGATCCCCATTCGTTCGCGCCCCCAGCCACCTGGCGAATAAATACAGTTAGGAAATCTTGCAGGCATGAAAATCGGCTTTTATGCACCCTGCAATGAGCACAATCGTCAGACTGGCCCTTTGCTTGGAATCGCCTATATGGCGTCTTATTTAAAAGAACAACTGGGTCTTGAAGATATCTTTCTGGAAGTTAGCGCCCAACGGGCCATGGAACAAAAACCTGACTTGCTCGCTATTTCTTCTTTTTCTGAAAAATATGGTCAGGTCTCTAAAGAAGTTGCTGATATTCGCCAGGAATACCCCGATTTACCAATTATTCTCGGTGGACCGCATATTTCTGCTTTGCCCCAATCCCTGAGTCAACATATTGATGTCGGTGTGATCGGTGAAGGTGAAAAACCGATGGTTGCAATGGTGGAGCTCTTGCAAAAACAAGGCTCTCTGACTCCTGACGGGCTCAAAGAAATAAAAAACCTGATCTATTGGGACGAAAAGCACAGCTTGCAACGCACGGTATTTGAAGACCGGATCAAAGACCTGGATGCCTTGCCTCTGCCTCAACGTGACTTGATGCGTGCCTGGTGGCCCTCTCTCAACGAAGAAGTCGTCTTTGACCGTGGGGTTTATACGGCGCGAGGTTGCTCGTTTCGCTGCCATTTTTGTATGTATTCAGAACGTGCCAATCTGATTCGCCATGTCTCTGTCGAAAAAGTCCTTGAAGATATTGCTACTATTTTGCGCGACTACCCTGAGCAAGAGAATATTATATTTTATGACGATCTCTTTGTCACCAAAAAATCGCGTCTCAAAGAACTTGCTGACGGTATTCGGGCTGAGGGATATCATAAGCGTGTCACTTTTGGCTGCATGGCTAAGACCAGCTTCTTTGACCGGGAATATGCCCAGATCCTGAAGGATATGAATATTCGCATGGTCTCCTGGGGCTTCGAAAGTGGCGCGGATACGGTTTTACAATATCTTAAAGATCGCCATTCTACAGTCTATAAACACCAAAAAGCGATCGATATTGCTCATCAGTATGGGATAGTCTCCGGGGGGTATTTTATTGTAGGCGCGCCGCCTGAGACGATGACGGATCTAGCTAAAACCTATTGGTTTATTCATCAAAACCGGGACCGCATGCCAATGGTCGGAATCTATCCTGTGATCCCTTTGCCTGGCACGGGCCTCTGGACCGAAACCGCAGAACGGGGGCTGATTGATGAAAACTACTCTGATTGGCAGAATATGGGATTTTTGGATCTGGAAGACAGCTATATTCATCTCAATCAAAACTATAGTAAAAGTGAATTGAAATCAGCTTACGACCAGCATTTTACCCGCCTGATTCAATGGCCCAATTTTATCTTCCCACGCTTACAACAGCGTTTCTTGCAAAACAAGCCTTATTATCAAGAGATTCTGACAGATATCCGACAAAAATTTGCTCCTGGTAGCCGTTTATTGGAAGTGCATCGTGCGGATCGGGTTTTAAGCTTTGCACTGGAGTCCGAATACGACTTACTCGATCTTCACTGGAGCGAGTTAGAACGCTTGCAAGCCTTGCAAGCTGACGACTTTGACGCAATTATTGTGACTCACGCTCTTGAAAAATTTAGCTTTGATTCGGCGCATTGGCAAACCTTGCTGGCCTTGAAAATACCGATTTTTCTGATCTGTGAGCAAGTGGGTTATGTTTCACATATGTTGGCATTGCTTCAAGGACAGTTTCCGATCTCGCTGGAGTCTAGCGATATTTATGATGCGCCTTACCGCTATACCCTCAACACTTTGCAGGCTGGCTTAAGTACTTTTGCTCTCAAAATTGACGCGATTCAGCGCTATCATATGCCCATTTCTGAAGCTGAGCGCGACCAATTGGTTATGCTTCTAAAGTTTATACAAAGCCAACTTCCTGTACAAGATTACCTCAAAGAATCCACGGTTTTTTCGTATGGCCTGCTGTTGACTCCGACTGAATCTGAAGCTTCAGAAGTCTGATTTAAGAAAGTAACGATCATGCTGGATGCCTTCTATACAACAGTTCTCTATCAGTTTGCTAATTCACTCTTTCTTTCAAGTTTCTTTCTGTGCTAGACTCAAATTATTCGGTTAATCAGGCTAAAGCTTAGGTACTGTCAGTCTTTGAGGCTTGCGCTTGCTAATCATCAAGCCATTTGCAATTCTTTGCTGATACGTGACCGGGTATACTTAAAATAGCTAAGATAATATGTATAGATAGTTAAAAACGAAGGAGCAATTACATGGGTCAAGGCTCGGAGCTGATTTCATACGTTAAATCAATGCAGAATCAGGATGCTTACAAAGAACTGCGCTGGGAAGGCAGCTTTGAGGAGTATCTCGACAAGGTGTATGCCGATCCCAAAATTGCCCGTTCGGCATTTCAACGCGTCTACGATATGGTAATGTCTTTCGGTCAAGAAGAATACACCGAATACAAAAAGCGAATTATTCGCTATAAATTCTTTAATGATCCTTTTGGCAGCGGCGACGACGCAATCTTCGGGCTCGATATTCATATGATGAAGCTGGTGCAAGTGCTTAAAGCGGCCGCCCGGCGTTATGGCACAGAGAAGCGCGTGATCCTCTTACACGGTCCGGTAGGCTCTTCCAAGTCAACTGTTGCACGTCTGCTCAAAAAATCCCTCGAAAATTATTCTCGCACCCCTGAAGGTGCGCTCTATACTTATTCCTGGATCTTAGAAGACGGCGAAGTGGTTCCCAGTCCGATGCATGAAGATCCGCTCAAACTCTTGCCTGAAGAGTTGCGTGAGAAAATCATGGAAAAGATCAACGAGAAAGTGGCTCCTGAAGAACGTCTGATGATCAAAGGCGATTTGAACCCACTTTGCCGCTATTACTATAATCACTTGCTTGAGAAATACAATGGCGACTGGGCCATGATGATTGAGAAGCATATCCGCGTGCATCGTATGCTGATTTCTGAGCGCGATCGTACCGGTATCGGGACTTTCCAGCCCAAAGACGAAAAGAATCAGGATTCAACCGAGCTGACCGGTGATATTAATTATCGTAAGATCGCTCTTTATGGCTCGGATTCCGATCCCCGCGCCTTTAACTTTGATGGTGAGTTTAATATCGCTAATCGCGGCATCATCGAGTTTATCGAAGTGCTGAAGCTAGACGTGGCTTTTCTTTATGATTTGCTAACGGCTTCACAAGAGCATCGCATCAAACCCAAGAAGTTTGCCCAGACCGATATTGATGAGGTGATCATTGGTCACACCAACGAACCCGAGTTCCGTAAATTACAAAGTAATGAGTTTATGGAAGCCCTGCGGGATCGCACCATCAAAATCGATATTCCCTATATCACCACCCTTTCTCAAGAGATTCGCGTCTACGAGAAAGACTTTAACTCGGTCAAAATCAAAGAGATGCACATCGCTCCGCATACGATTGAAGTGGCCTCAATGTGGGCTGTTTTAACGCGCTTAGAAGAGCCCAAGAAGCATTCTCTGAGCCTCTTGCAAAAAATGAAGCTCTATAATGGCCAAATGGTACCGGGTTTTACTGAAGACAATGTCAAAGAATTGCGCAAAGAAGCTATACGTGAAGGCCTCAATGGTATTTCACCGCGTTATATTCAAGACAAGCTGTCCAATGCTCTGGTTAAATACACTGACGAAAACTATATTAATCCCTTTATGGTGATGAATGAGTTGGAAGCGGGCCTGAAGAACCATTCTTTACTCAATAACGAAGATGAGAAAAAGCGTTATAAAGAGTTGCTGGGTGTGGTCAAAGAAGAATACGAAAATATTGTCAAAGGTGAAGTCCAACGTGCGATTTCTGCTGACGAAGACGCCATTCGTAATCTGGCCGGCAATTACATTGAGAATGTAAAAGCCTATACCCAAAAAGAAAAGGTCAAAAACAAATACACGGGCAATTATGAGCAGCCTGATGAAAACCTGATGCGGGCGATCGAAGAGAAGATTGATATCCCAGAGAGTCGTAAAGATGATTTCCGCCGCGAGATCATGAACTATTGGCGCCCTGGCGATAGAGGGTCGGACCTTTGAATACAATACCAATGCCCGACTGCAAAAAGCATTGGAACTCAAGCTTTTCGAAGACCGCAAAGACTCGATCAAGCTCACCAGCTTGCTCAGCAATGTGAAGGACGAAAAAGCCCAGCAGCAAATTGATGTCGTCAAAGAGCGCCTGATTAAAAATTATGGCTATAACGAAGCGTCCGCAACGGATGTGCTCAACTTTGTGGCCTCAATCTTTGCTCGCGGCGATGCCAAGGATCGCTAATGGCCAAACAAACCAAAATTGACCAGGATGTCGGCCGCTTTAAGCGCATCATCAAAGGCAAGGTTCGCGAAAACTTAAAAAAGTACGTGACCCAGGGCGAGATGATGGGCAAGCAAGGCAAAGATACGGTTTCGATCCCGATCCCCCAGATTGATATCCCGCGCTTTAAGCTGGATGGCTCTAAAGGCGGGGGCGTCGGTTCGGGTGAAGGTCAGGCCGGAGATCCTGTCTCTGGTCAGGGCCAACAAGGCCAGGGTGGCGGCGAAGCGGGGGATCAACCCGGTGAGCACGCCCTGGAAGTCGAGATCACCTTTGACGAATTTGTGCAGATCATGGCTGAAGAGCTGGAACTACCCAATATTGAGCCCAAGGGCGATGATTTGATCGAAAGCCTGAAGGGTTCGTATCGGGGGATCAATAAATTTGGTCCCAATTCCCTGCGCCACTTTAAGCGTTCTTACAAAGAAGCGCTCAAGCGTCAGATCTCTTCAGGAGAATATGACGCTGAAGATCCAGTGATTATCCCGATTCGCCCAGATTTACGTTTTCGTTACCGCGAAGAAGTGCCGCAACCGGTCACCAATGCGGTGATTATCTTGATGATGGATGTGTCTGGCTCAATGGAAGATGAGCAAAAAGAGATTGTGCGTATCACCTCTTTTTGGATCGATACCTGGCTGCGTAATCATTACAAAGGGCTGGTAACGCGCTATATCATTCACGATACAGTCGCCAAAGAGGTTGATAAGGATACCTTTTTCCGGATCCGTGAAAGCGGTGGTACGGTGATTTCGTCAGCCTATAAGCTCTGCTCTGAAATGATTCGCAAGGATTACCCTTCAGACCTCTGGAATATCTATCCCTTCCACTTCTCTGATGGAGACAATTGGTCGGAGCGGGATAACGAAGAATCCGTGCGGATTATTCGCGACGAACTGATTCCGGTCTCGAATTTATTTTCGTATGGACAGGTTGAAAGTCGCTATGGCAGTGGCAAGTTTATCAAAGAGCTTGAAAAGCACTTTGGCGAGAATGAAATAGTCACTTTGTCTAAGATTGAAAACAAAGATGCGATTTTAAAATCGATCCAAACCTTTTTGGGCAAAGGGCGCTAGCGTTTGTTTGCCTCAGTAGCCACTAAGCATGAATAAGGAAGACACATGAGCTTAAGCCCCGAATTAGAAGCCACCCGCGCCAAAATTGAGGTCTATGCCAGAGAGTATGGTCTGGACTTTTTTGATACCATTTTTGAAATGGTTGATTTTGAGACTATGAATCAAATTGCCGCTTATGATGGATTCCCTGTGCGATACCCGCACTGGCGCTTTGGCATGGAATACAATCGACTGAGCAAGGCCTATGCCTATGGTCTGCAAAAGATCTATGAACTGGTGATCAATACGGACCCCTGCTATGCCTATCTGATGAATTGCAACCGTGATGTCGATCAGAAAACAATCATGGCCCATGTTTATGCCCATTGCGATTTCTTTAAGAACAATGCGTCGTTTGACCATACCAATCGCAAGATGATTGATGTGATGGCCAATCATGGCACCCAGATTCGCAAATACATGGAGCGCTACGGTGAAGATCAGGTCGAAGAATTTTTGGATGCCTGTCTTTCGATTGAAAACCTGATTGATTTCCATACGCCGCATATTTTGCGCTATGAATCAAAGCCCACGCCGCATGTGGTCGAATACGATGATCCCCATGACGATATGCCTGATTTCCGCATGAAATCCAAGCCGCATATGGATAAATTTATCAACCCCACGGATTATATCGAAGGGCGACAGACGGCTTACCGTGAGGAGCAAGAGCAATACAAGGCTCAGTTTCCCTCTGAGCCTTACCGCGATGTGCTCTTGTTCTTGATCCAGCATGGGCAGCTCAAAAACTGGCAGGTCGAAGTGCTTTCGATCGTGCGCGATGAAGCGATGTACTTTGCCCCCCAACGCGCCACCAAGATCATGAACGAAGGCTGGGCCAGTTTCTGGCATTCCAATATCATGACCCAGCGCGCCGCTGATGCTAGTGAAATCGTTGATTTTGCTGATTTGCATGCCGGCACGATGGCAATGTCAGGTCAGCAGCTCAACCCTTATAAAATTGGCCTGGAAGTCTTCCGCAGTATCGAAGACCGCTGGAACAAAGGCCGCTTTGGCAAAGAATACGATGAGCTAGAAACCTATGCTGAAAAGGTCAATTGGAACAAAGATCTGGGCTTAGGCCGTCAAAAGGTTTTTGAAGTCCGTCGGGTCTATAACGACGTGATGTTCCTGGATGAGTTTCTGACGATGGAACTCTGCGAAGAAATGAAGCTATTCACCTTTGAATACAATGGCCATTCCGAGCAATTTGAGATCGCCACCCGCCAATTTCAGGAGATCAAAAGTAAATTGCTAAGCAGCCTGACCAATTTTGGCGAGCCCGAAATTGAAGTGCTTGATGGCAATCACGCCAATCGCGGTGAAATGCTACTCAAGCACACTCATACAGGCGTTGATCTCAAACAAGATTTTGCCCAGGATACCCTGCGCAATCTATATAAAATCTGGAAACGCCCGGTCAATCTGGAAACGATTGTCGACGAACGGCCCACGATGCTGAGCTTTGACGGCAGCGACCACGGCTCCAAGATTATTTAGCTCCTGTGAAGCTTCTTCTGCTTTGGTTGTCTTTGATGCCTGGACGACTTTTCTTGATCTTTCTTGCACTGGGCTTATGGATGGGACTGTTTGCCTTGCGACGACGCAGGATATTGGCACCGTTTTGGCAACGAACAGCAATCGCTGTTTGCGTTATCGTGACAGGTGTTGCTGCTTTGACTTGCTTTGCTTTTCGTCCGGTTAAGGATCTAAATTTAGCGCGATTGATGATTCAGTTCGAGTCCTTAGCGCATCCGCCTGACTCTCAATTGATTCAACGTAATTTTAATTTTGGCGTACTCAATAGCAGTAGCAATCATTGTGACTATTATGTTGCCCAATGGCGCCGCTCAACGTTAACAGATAAGGCTTTGCAAACCCATTATCAGAAGCTGAGTCTTCACACGGCAGAAAATCAAGCGAATGCTCATAACGAAGCGCTTTTGCACCCTGATGTTTGGGCGGCAGATCCCCAGGCAACGACAAATTCGTTGCTAGTAGAAACACGTTCCAATGTTGGCTTTACGCGCCTGGTAAGCAATTCGATCTTCGGCTCGCCCAAAGCGTCGTACGAGGCTGGAACAGGACATTCCTATCTTGTTTTTGTTGGTGATGGCGGCTATCCGGCAACAGATTTGCGCTGTCTTTGATGATAAAATCAAAATATTGCCCTGGGCTTTCTATGTATTCAGCTAAGAAGTGAAAGGAGTGTTGACTCGCGTGGATAAAATACAGCCACGGTTTATAAACATTGATTTTGAAGTCTTTACTTCTGTCATTCCCAAATATCTGATTCGAGAGTTTGATCGGCGTGGGCAGTTGATTTTATATGCGGGTAAGAATTTCTATGATGAAGGACATCAATTTGCAAAGAGTGAGTATTTGCTCTCTATAGAAGTGAATACTGCTGCGAATTGTGAACAGATCCTACTGGAGTTTACAAAATTAATCCAGCAATTGAGCAGTAAGGCACAAGCAGACTGGCGACTTATCGATGGCCTTGTTCTCGATTTTGGATATGCGATTCCAGCGGCACAACATGCAAGCTCGGTCCATATTCCTCTGTTTATTCTCAAGCAAGTGCTGGCTTTAAATGCTTCGTTTCGCATAACGACATACATCGAACCCGAAGAATACTTTGATGATGAGGATCAATACTCTCAAAAAATGCAGCAAGCGGCAAATGAGATCGAAGCTGAATTGATTGTGTCTGCGCAAGAAACAGTGACTCTGGTCAAGCAGAAATATGGGGTTGTTTTTGAACAGTTGCACCAAATCTTGATGCGAGCCGACCCCTTAGGGATTCAGGAGGAGTATGAGTTTGAAGCGAGTTCTTTGCTTGAGTTTCTTGAGTCAGAAGAGGAACTGGATACAAAAACCCTGGAGCACCTTATCGAAATTGAGTTTCACAAGTGGTCTATGATGCCAGATAGCGACGAAAAACGCGAATTTGTCACCCCCCAAATAATGGATTTATACTTTAATCATAAAGCGCTATTTCTCAGACCAGAAGCGGATTTTTGAATGCGAAATGTAAATCGGTAAGTGCATAGCTTAAGCATTGAATTAAAGCGGGTTTGCGAACTTCGAAGCCTTCAGGATGGGATTTGTCTTGAAGGAGTTTCAATTGGCGAGAACTCGGAAGTCCTGCTTAATTATTGCAACCCCCATAAATCTACAAGTCTGATCCAGATCTATTCGGCAGGTACTTGGACTGACATCCCTCTTGATCGACAATGGGATATCGTGGCCTATTCAAATGAGAGGCTTTATTTGTATTCCTCAGAACCTGGGGCTGATTTTGTGCATGTGTATGATGTGAATGGAACCGAAATCAACGCATTTTACGTGGGCTTTGGCGTGGATGATATTCAAGTTCAAGACAATGCTGTTTTTATTTCTTATAGTGATGAGGGCGTATTTGAGAGAAATAGCCTTTGTTCTGCGGGGTTTTGTATTGTTGATATTCTCGGTAACAAATGCTATCAGCCAGATGTTGATACTGTATTTGAAGGCATTGTGGACTGTTATCTCCAAAATTTGTGCAAGCCTAATGAAGCCTGGGTTTACTTTTTTTCGTATACCAATGCAGAGCATTATTATTTAGTGCAGCTCAAAAAATTTGAGATCAATGCTGTCTGGGAGCTTCCCATGGGGCCCGATCTCATCTCAATGGCTATTTTTGAAAATCTTTTGCTGACGGACAGTCAGGATTTAACAACGCATGCGCATGAATTTTCATTATTTGAACTCAGTCAGGATGGGCAATTTGAAAAAGTGGCCCAGATTGATTTTCAAACGGATCCTCAATCTGAGCGATATCAGTGCATCACCAGCAGGGGCAAGTCTATGTATCTATATACAGACAATGCGGTTTATCTGGCGGATGTAGAGCAGATCAAAGCCCGATTACAGGCTGAGAAGAAACGCTATTCCGGTTGATGGATAGACAACTGGCTATCGATAATGTGTATGCGGTCTTTTCGACTCATCAAATCCAGGAGTTTAAGATCGCTTCATGCCAGTTTCAGGAGATCAAGAGCAAGCGACTCAGCAGCCTGACCAACTTTAGTAAACCAAAATCGAAGTGGTCGATGGCAATTGCGTCAACCGGGGAGAAATTCTGCTCAAGCACACCCATACCGGGATCGATCTCAAGCAAGATTTCGCCCAGGATACCCTGCGCAATCTCTACAAGATCTGGAAGCATCCGGTCAATCTGCAAACGATTATTGACTAACGCCCCACCATGATGAGCTTTGGCGGCAGCGACCACAGCGCCAAGATTATCTAAAGGTTGTGTTTGACTAAGTGGTATTATTTTCTTGAATACCCAGATGGTTTATTTATTCGGTCATTTTGCTTCCTAAGTGCTAATGATTTTCTCTCTTTGTTTAAAATTAACCAAAATCATGCTAAATGATAATCTAACCATAAACCTTGTTGACAATTTGGCAACTATAATAAAAGTAGCTTAGATGATAGAGAGATATATGATTATGTCAACCATGATTGCACCGGTTCAAGCGTCTTATTCACCATATACAAGTCAAACCTATGCTGCGCCTATGCTGGCTTCAAGTTCGAGTACACCGACGCCTTATGCGGCAGACCAAGCAGATATTACACATAAGCAAGCCGGATTATTTAAACGCATGGGAAATGGAATTGGCAATTTTTTCAGCGATGTCGCCAGCACCATGGGGATGGGCAGCATGGCGCATTTTGCGAAAGAAAGTTTTGACCGCACAGATTCCAATCGCAATAACCATCTGGATGCTCAGGAGTTTACGATTGTCAGCCAGCTAACCGGTGTTTCTCTTGATCAGGTCGACAAAAATGGCGATCAAAAAGTCGTTTATAGTGAGTATAAGTCCATTGCCAGCTCGATTATCAAAGGCTTGTTTCAGCAAGCGGATAGCAGTAATGATGGCTTTTTAAACTTTGCCGAGGCGCAATCTGCTGGTTATGTGTTTTCGGTTGGGAATAGTGACAGTTTTGCACTCAGTGATACCAATAAGGACTCCTTACTTTCGCGATCCGAGTTTTTGGCTCTGAATGATAATTACTATAAGGGCAATAAATTTCCCTAGACCGATACGTTTTATATTCGCCGCCATTTAACCTTAAGATGAGTTAAATGGCGGCTTTTGTTTGAGGTTCAATGCCATTGTGAAAGTATGAATACACAAAAGGTCTTTAACAATCTCTATCGGGTCTTTTCGACTTACCAAATCCAGGGCTTTGAGAATGTCGGTTGCTTTGATTATGGGCCGACTGCTGACTGGCCCAGATCCCAATACAAAGCACTATCTGGTCTTTGTGATGGATGGGTCTACCCGGCATCTGACTTGCGCTGTCACTGATATCATTAAAGCAATTGATTGCAAGCATGCCCCAAAGGAATCGCACATGAAATTTTTAAAGCAGCTATTCGGTCTTCAGCCCAAACGCAACAAACAAGAACGCAAGCAGGCATTAGAGTCTAAATTAACTGACTTAAAGCGCCCTGCGGTTCGATTGCTCACAAGTGATCACAGGGCACGATCTAAATTTGGTGGAAAGCCTCTGGTGGAGACAGGCAGCTTTGACTGGCCCCAAAGTGAGGGGCTACCGATGGCGTTTTTAGCGCAAATCGATCTGGCTGAGATGGCCCAAGTACACAAATATGACTGGCTTGGTGATCAGGGACTTGTGCTATTTTTTTACGACATGAACGAAATGGCATGGGGCTTTGACCCCAAGGATCGCGGCAAATGGTCCGTAATCTATCAAGCCGCACCGGATACAAATCTAGATTATCCTGAAAACCTGGCTGATGACTTTAAAATCAAGGAGCGTTTTATGATACCCAAACGTCTGGAAATGCTCCCTCATATGGATGATCTGAGCCTTGATAGCAGCGTGTCAGACAGGGAGCTTGCGTTATATCACAAGCTAAATGAGTCGACAGAACCTTTGCATCAGCTGGGCGGCTTTCCGTCTCCTGTGCAAGGCAATGATATGGCATTAGAAGCGCAATTGGCTTCAAATGGTGTGTTTGTAGGGAACGCGAAGGGCTTTAGGAGTGCAAAAGCCAAAGCGCTGGAAGCAGGAGCCAAAGATTGGCGTTTATTGTTTCAATTTGATAGTGACGAGGCCCTCGATCTGATGTGGGGAGATTGTGGTCGGCTTTATTTCTGGGTTGAGGCAGCGCAAGCAAAATTGAATCGTTTTGAGAATAGCTGGCTAATTCTACAGTGTAGCTAGAGCTTCATTTATTTAAGCGTCAGCTTTAATTTGAAATTGACCATTTCATGAATAAAATCGTGCTTGCCGACTTGATCGGGCAGGGCATTACTGGGCAGATTGCCAAAAGGCTTGAGCACTCTGCTTTCTAAAAACAGGCTCAAATCGGCCTTTTTGCTATTCATCAGTTTGAACTCGTTGCCAATCGAGAAACCTACCGCGCCTAAGGTGCCGTTATCGCGGTGATAAGTCAGAGGTTCGTTTGAGATTCCACCCTCGACTTTGAGAAAGACAATCGGCAGTTCCCGGTAGGCGTAGCCAAACTTAATGCTACCTGAGGCCTGAGCCATCATCGGCGAATAAAAATCACTGTTCTTCTGTAAGGGGATCATTGGCCCCATACCGGCCTGGGCTTCGGTTTTGAGATAAGCCTTGCCCGTAATGGATTCGTTTTCGTAAGCAGCTGTTAGCATCGGAGTTAGATAAGCTTGATTATCGACAAAGGGGTTTTCCTGGTTGCTGTACTCTCTTAAGTTGTTTCTTTCGTGCAGATTGGCCTGGGCGTTGGCCCAACCTGAGTGAGGGTTCGTATCAATCCCTTTAAAGCTCAAGCTAGCACCGGCCGAAAACTTGGGGTCTTTGCCCAGCAAGGTGTTGTTTGAGACGCCCAGGGTGTAGTCCTGGGTTGTGAGCAGGCTTTGGTCGGTGAGATCATTGGCCTTGGATAAAAATTGGGTGTGCAAGGCCGAGCGATGATCCAGGGTGACACGGGTTTGGGCGCCTGCAGCATTAGCAAAGGTCAGATTGGCCTGAGAGCGGTAAGACGTGGTCATGCCTAAATCGTCTTCATTTTTGACAAACATATTGCTGTCATTTAAGTAGCCTCCACCGAGATCAACATCCGTCAGCGTGAGCCCTTTTTTAACGGAGGGATCGTGTGGCTGATTTGGTTTCGTTGCTACAACTATTTTATCGCTAGCGTTCAGATCAAGGTCGATGACTGGTAGAGCCTGACCGCTCTTGCTCTCAACTTGGGAGCTGTCTTTTGGAATGCTAGCTGCTTTTTCAGATGCTGAGTTTTTGCTGACCGTTGCCGGTGGCTTGCCCTCCGGGGGCGTTGGGAGTTCAGCCCGATATCCCTGACTGAGATTAATTTGCATGCAGACATTCGCTTTCGATAGTTTTACTTCTATCTATGCTTGTCGTGTTTTTTTACAAGACCTGACCTTTGCCAGGGAATAAACCTGGAAATCTGAATCGTATAGATCGTCGTTCAATTGTCGCCCCAGGGCTTAATTCGACTGCATCGGTTCCAGATGGACTGGCTGAGGCTCAAGCTCATTTTCGTTTTCTGTTTTAGGAATCAGTTCCATTCCATAAGCTTCTTGCACCACAGCGGCAGGCACCATTGGCTTGGTTGGCAAATCTTCGACTGCTTCGAGTTGCTCCAGAATATCAGACTGCATGGCCGCTGTTTCTTCAGGAGTCGATTCTGTCATCACGGGTACTGCAGCGTGTTCAACTTCGTTCACTTTATTTTGGTGAGACGAATGCGCATCATTGGGATCTATTTCAACAGAGGTCGGCTGATGGGTTTTAGGGTCAAGAGCTACTTTGAGACTAAATTCTTGACCATTCGTTTTTGTGTGGGCTTTGCTTTGAGGCGCTTGCGCTTCTTGTGCCGGTTGAGATGCTACCGAATGACCAAATTCGTCGTCTTGATTTAAACCAATAAGCTCTATCTGGCTCTCCTGTTCATCATTTGCGTTTTTTCTCTGAAAGATCGCCTGGGGATGTCTGGAAGCAAGCCGTTCAGCCTCGGTTTGTATTGGGTTATGTGTCGTGACGTTTTTCATGATAGTCTCTGCCTTTTTATTTGTCTCGCCTGTAAGGGCTGAGCTGACTTGGATTTATCTTGCCATGAAATAGATGCTGGAAATCATAACGAAACTGAGATTTTATTGTATTTTTACAAGAATAAGATGTTGCTATTAAAGGGGCAGAGCGTATAAGTGGAGCGTTAAAACTTCAGTTTTAGCACTTTAATGCGATTGAAATTCCTGATATACTTTTACTTACCAGAGGATAGGTGTTAGAGAATACGTATGACAAAGCCCATTTCCACAAGGACTGATCGTGCGACTGACTTATTGCTAAGTCGTCAGCAGGCAACAGATTCTCTTTTTCAGCACGAAACGCAACAAGAATTCCGTGAGACCTTGCTGGCTGGTGCAGCATATCGGGATGCCTATACGGATCTACAGTGGACACGTCGCCAGGCCAAAGGGAACTGGGCGATTCGCACTCTGGGCTTTGGTCTACGCAAATCTTTTCGCAAAGGTTGTTCAAGTATTACCTTCGATCAGCAGAGTTTTGAACAGGCGAGAGCTGCCGTTCCTGCTAATAGCCTGGTGGTGCTGGCGCCCACACATCGCAGTATGATGGACTTCTTGGTTTGCTCTTATCTTTGCTTTGCTCATCCTGAACTCAAAATTTCGATTCCTTATATTGCTGCTGACTTACAGATCGGTGGACTGCCCTTGTTGGGCTGGTTCTTGAAACAAGCCCATGCTTTTTATCTAAAGCGGGGACAGGGTGGACCCGATCCCGAATTGAACAAAACGATTCGGCAATTGGTACAAGACCAACAAACCCTGGAAATATTTATTGAAGGCACGCGCAGCCGTTCTCGGCAATGCATGCCGCCTAAGCGTGGCCTGCTACGCGCTTTGCAGCAGACCGGGGTGACCTCTACGCTCTTACCGATTACGATCTCTTACGATCGCCTACCCGAAGAAAGTGCCTTGATCAGAGAGCTTAAGGGAGGCCCTAAGCCCTTGATGCAAATCAAGCCACTCTTGAAGTGGATGGCTGAATTGGCCAAAGGTGAGATTCAGATTGGTCGCGTCCATCTGGCTTGTGGTGAGCCTGTATTGCTCGATAGTGAGAGTGATGTGCATGCCGTGAGTTTTGCGATTATGCATCAATTGCAAAGCAAATATGTCGTGACGACTTTTCACTTAGGGGCATTTTTGCGCCACCATCCTCATACGGGTTACGATCTCAAGAGTCTGACCGACTTGATACGAGAACGTGGCGGCACCGTACTTGAGAGCCCTTTGGATGCCAGTCAGGTAGACCAACTGACTGAGCGCTCTTATCGCAATCAGTGGCTGCACTTGTTCTTTCCTGAATTATTAGCTCTTTACCCGGATCACCCGGTGATCTTGCACTATATCCAGGCCAATAGCTTTGCGCCACTTGCTCAGGCGATTGAGCCAGAGCCTGCCCACAATGAGCGGCTGATGGCTCTCTTACATTCACTCTTTCAGCCCCTTTCTGAGGCCTATCAAAAAGTGATTGAGATTGCCCACCAGCAAAGTGGTTTGCCTTACCCCTGTGCGCGGACCTTTGTGGCCCAGCACCCGGAGTGCTTTTTGCCTAAGGTCGAAGCGGCGCTGAACCACTTGACTGAGGTCGAAGTGCTCGTTAAGTCAGCTGATAAAAAACAGTATGAATGTGGCCCTGAATGGCACAAACAGCTAGAATTTTATTCGGTCCCACTCTGGGATCTGGCCCCTGCGCTTAAAACCTAAGCCTTACGCTTGTGGGGCTATTCATGATCTTTGATTCTTCAAAAATGGGCTGAGGCCATGTCGTCTGTTGTTTTCACTTGTTTTTTTAGAACAATCGTTTTTGCTTGCAAGCTATTGATCCGGTTAAGCTATTTAAAAATGAGCCATAAGGATAATCAAAATGAGTCAAGAAAGCAAGTGCCCCTTTAATGGGAATGCCAGTAAACAAGCGACCAGTAGAGGTCCCTCAAGCCAGGATTGGTGGCCAGATCGCTTAAATCTGAAAGTGCTCCATCAGAATAGCTCAGAAGCCGACCCGATGGGCAAAGACTTTAATTATGCGCTAGCCTTTAAGCAATTAGATCTGGGTGCGCTTAAGCAGGACTTGCAGGCTCTGATGACAGACTCACAAGACTGGTGGCCTGCTGATTTCGGCCATTACGGCCCTTTCTTTATTCGCATGGCCTGGCACAGTGCGGGTACCTATCGTATGGGAGATGGGCGTGGCGGTGGGGGCACAGGCCAACAGCGTTTTGCCCCCCTCAATAGCTGGCCAGATAACGTCAATCTCGACAAAGCGCGTCGCTTGCTCTGGCCGATCAAGCAAAAATACGGTCGCCAGATTTCCTGGGCCGATCTGATGATCCTGACGGGCAATGTCGCGCTGGAATCGATGGGCTTAAAAACCTTTGGTTTTGCGGGCGGGCGCATCGATGCCTGGGAGCCCGAAGAAGATGTTT
>JBBKWI010000073.1:0-12287 GCA_037968875.1 Candidatus Sericytochromatia bacterium
TTCACCAATGCTCAGGGTTGAGATCGTCTGAGTTGAAGTTGTTGCCGTTGTGGTGGTGCTCAAAATAGGGAATTGGGTGGTTGAATTGAAAGTGGCTTTAATCCCATGTTGAATCGTTAGGCGTGGGTTCGTCAAAACCCGTGCCTGACTATTGCTAATCAGTGCATTTAAGCGGACATTAAAGTTGGGGGTGAAGTTCTCCAGAGAGCTAAAGGTGATCGCACCTTCACCCGTTGCGGTTAAGGGATTCCCTGGGCCTCTAGATTCTAAATCAGTATTATTGAAACTAGCACCTACTTTATTTTGACCAAAGCCATACGTTGCCCCTAGCTGTTGGCTTCCTCTTTGCGTGAGCTCAATCAGTTTGATCTCAACAATGACCTGAGGCAAAGGGCGGTCGAGTACAGGTACCAATTGGTCCGCAATATCAATGGCTTCCTGAGTGCCGATCACAATTAAGGTTGATGTGCGCTGATCAAGCATCAGTTCAGGGGTTGGCTTGACGCCACGACTGGCATAGATTTTTTGGAGCTGGATTAGAATTGGAGACGTCCCCGCAGCGCCACCGCCGCCAGTGATACCCGTCTGAACCAATGCGGTGGCAGACTGATTATAGATAGGATAGGTTTTAATAATCGGTGAAGCAAATCCCATTTCTTGCATTTGCTGAGGTGTTGCGATCATTAATGAGTTATAAACGCGTCTTCCGACCAGGCCACTCATCTGCAAAACCAAAGCAAAAGCTTCTGATAGTGGCACATTATTGAGCTCAAGATAAGGGATCGTCTTCGCTGTCGAGTTATTTGAGCTTTGGTTGGCAGGAGCACTGATTGTATCCCCAGTCAGCCTCGCCAAATCAGCCAGGGCTGAGTCTTCTTCGGAGGAGGGTGCTGTAACAACTGCAGCAGCTGCTGCGATTGCTTTGCTGTCATTTTCCGCCATATAAATTAAGTTAAGGTTCGCTTTGCGAGCTAAACCCCTGAGAATATATTCCACTTTGGCATCTTGCTCTATGATTGAGATCAACGGGTCTTTGTCTAATTTAAATGCTTTGCGAATTGTTAAAGCATCTACAGCTCCTGCAACAGGCGGATTCACCATTTGGCTTGCGTCCAGAGCCAGAGCCTGGCTCGATAGGCTGATTAGACATAGACTTGCAATCAATGCACAAGATTTTTGTTTTAAACGGGTTACTTTCATTTCATGCTCCTCCTAATATAACGGGGCTGTAGGTTTAGGCATTTGTAATCTGCCTTTTTCTTGACCGCGAGACAAATTCACGCGTCGATCTTCGTAATGAATAGCTGTGACCAGAATGCCTCCCGGTAGACGTTCTCCGACGCGGACCAGTTGGGTTGCACCATTGACTTCAATAATGGCGATCGGATCGATGCCTCCATCCATAATACCTTTAAGTACCAGACCTTTCTCAAGGGGATCCGGTGGACGAGGGGTTTCCTGAATGATTGGGTTGCCCGGCTCAGGGGTTGCTGAGGGTGGATCAGGCAATTGAGGTAATTGAGGTAATTGAGGCAATGGCGGTAAAACCAGAGCTTCAGGGTTAATTGCAGGATCGAAAGCAGGCAAGTTAGGTGGATAGACTGACTTAAAGGGATCTAGACGTCCAGCATGTACCTGAGCCTCTCTCAAGACTGATTCGGGACTTGTTGCTGCAATGCCAAAAGAAGGCAACGCACTCGCCGTTGGGCTTGGTGATGGACTGGGTGTCGGTGTTGCTGTCGTAATGGGATCTGTCCCAGGCTTAGAGCTTGGGTTTAAGCTTGATGGCAGTGGGCTACTACTATTTGGATCATGGGTATGTATCGGATCTGGAGACCCAGTTTCATTTGAATGTACTGGATCTGGAGATCCTGAAGGATTGGTGACAATCACAGCCTCATCAGGAGGTAGCATAAAAGAGGTGATTGCCAATGCTGTTGCTGCAGTAAACAATCCCAAAAGGGCCATTATATGAACAATCATGATTTAGCCTCCCAATAAAAATGCCTTGAGAGTAAAGGAAACATCAACGGGTGTGTATAGGGCATTTTGATCCTCTTTTGGTGTGATAGCGAGGTTCTCTAAGCTTAACGTTCGCTCATAGCTCTCATAATCTTTGAGTAAATCGATTAAGTCAGGGTAAGAAATATTTGAGATTCTGATCGCAACAGGCAATTGCTTTAATTGCTTAGCTGTTTCAGACTGTGCCGCATCTTGGAGTTCCGCAGGCAAAGTGAAATCTACGATTTCACTGGGCCTGAAATCATTTAGCAAAGCATTATTCCCAAATAGAGCCTGGTTTTCTGTGACTTCTTCAAGATCCAGGAGTAGCGGTGCTACATTGGTCTGAGTTGGGATTTTACGTCTTAAGACAACGAGCTTCTCTTTGATTTCAATCAGCTCTTGCTTGAGTTTGTCCAGATTTTTGACCTGGGCTGTTTTGGTTTCGATCTCAGTTTCTTGAGTCGTAATTTCTTCATTTAAAACTTGGAGTTCTTCCCATTGCGGGTAGACCAAATAATAGCCGCCCGCTCCCAGGATCAATAAAGAGACAATTGCTCCAATCAATAACTTGTGAAAAGAAGTGATGTTATCTGTATCAAAGGAACGTCCAAATGCTTCTATAGGTGCCATAAGTTTACCCTGCGTTTGTCTTTCTACAGGTGATTTCAAAGCTGGTCGGATCTTCGGGATTTGTTTTTATGCTAGAGCGCAGCTTGACTTCCGTTAGCATTTTGGAACTCTCTAAACTGCGTAAAAACAAGGCTACTGATCGGTGATCCGTTGCGGTTCCCGAGAGCACGAAAATACCATCGGCGTTGAATTTTAAATCATTGATCTTAACATCCAGGGGCATCAAAGCTCTGATTTCTTGAAGTAGATAAGACCAGCGATAGGTTTCCCCAGTCACGTAACGTAAGATTTTTTCTTCTGCAATTAAATTGTCACGCTCTTTTTGAAGCACTTCAATTTCTTTTAGCTGGGTGTCTAGCTTTTGTAACTCTTGTACATTAGCTTCTTTTTCTTCTTGTGCATTAGAGACCCAGGTGCCCATCATGCTATTTAATAAAAGTAATAACAGGGCTGAAACCAAAATGGCTCCAACAGCACCTGTCCATCCTTTATCAATCGGGAGACCTTTTCGTTCAAGGGCTTCTTTACGTTCGACGCCCAGGAGGTTGATATTTATGCTAGTCAATTGTCTTCTATTCCTCTCCGTGCAAGTCCAATCGCAGTCGCAAGCAACGAGGCGTTTTCATTGAGGTAGTCCAGAGAAAAGAGGGACTCATCAAAAGAAAGGGATTTAATTGGATTTGCAATTTCCACATCAATCTGCAACTGGTGAGCAAAGTATTGGTCCAAATTTTTGATTTTTGCACCCCGATCCGAAAGAATCAGATGCTGGATCCGCATATACTCTTGCTGAGACTGATGAAAGTACTCAATCGATTTTTGAATTTCGTTGGTTAAGTCTTTCAGTAAAAAGCGGACTTCTTCAGCTGCTTGTTCGACAGTGGGATCATCAAACTCTTCGTCGCCAACGACAGGAATCATCAGTCGGTCAAATATTTTGACTGACTCATCATAATCTAGATTCATATTGCTAGCGATAGTTTCAATAAAAGTGCTACTTCCCATCGGAATGCTCCGCGCAAAGAGTGGAGCTCCTCCCTGGACAACACTTAAATCGGTCGTTTCGCCACGAATCAGAATCAGGACATTCAGTTGCTCTTCATCTTCTTCCTCGTCGTCCTGAATAGCCCGCATCACTGCAAAAGAAGCGATGTCTACGGCAACCAGGCTTAAGTCGGCCTGAGAAAAGGTTTCAAAATAGGTGTCAATCAACTGTTTTTGAGCCGTTACTAATAAAACGTCATACTTGCTCATACCCTCTTCTTCAACGGTACCCGTCACTTGAAAGTCAATGTAGACGTCTTGAATAGGAAAAGGGATATAGCGTTCTGCGTCATGCATTACGACTTCTTTTAACTCTTTAATCGGAATAGCAGGGAATTTAATCCGGGGACGGATAATCGCAGATTGACCTGAAACAGCAGTAATCACTTTGCGCGATTTAAATCCATTTTCCGATAACATTTCTTTGATTTTTGCTGCTACACGGCTAGGATCTACGATCTCACCATCGCGCACAGCGTTTTCCGGCGTTGGTTCAATCGCTAAACGGGTGAGTTGAACCACGCCAGGTTGATTTTTGATAGTGCTTAACTCAACGGCAACGATAAACTCATTGGTAATATCAATACCAATTGGAGGCTCCTTTGAAAAAGGGTTGCTGAGTAAACGGGTAAGGGAACTTTTATTGAGTTCTAGGCCAAATAGATTCATGTCCTGGTTCCTTTTGAGCCTCTTGTCTTACTTTATTGTGCGATGTTTCAAGGTTTTGGCAATGATCAGAATGACTTACCAATATACCATGTCCATAGATGATCACCAACTGCCATAGATAACAGCATCCCCAGGACCAAAAAGGGTCCAAAAGGAAACGGCTCACTTTTTTTGTTTCTTATGAGCAACGGTATACCGGCCAGTGTTCCGAGAAGGAATGCCAAAGCCAATGCTACCAATAAAAGGGTTGGGCCTAACCAGATCCCAATAATGATAGCGAGCTTGACGTCTCCGCCTCCCATGCCCTCTTTCTTAAGTAGCCATAAGCTCATAAACATGATTAATTCAAAGATAAACCAGGCGAGCAAGCCACCAGTCAGAGACCATATCAGACTGACTTTAGTCCCATTATATAGGATCCCTAGCAAAATGCTTGGGTATGTCATCACATTGAAGACATACTTCGTATCAAAATCTATCCAAAAAATTGCCCATAAGCTGGCTACCAATAGGCCCCAGTAGATAAAATCTATACTGACTCCATACAGCCAAAAGGTATAAATCATCAAACAAGCGGTTGAAAATTCAAGTGCTGGATAGCGAAAACTATAAGATTGCTGACAATTTTTGCATTTGCCACCCAATATAAACCAGGAGAGGATCGGTAGATTATGGTACCAGGCAATTTCTTGTTTGCAATGACCGCAATGGGAGCCTGGAAAGGAGATTCCTTTCAGAACCAGAGCAGCTTCTTGCCAGAAATCTTTGAATAGATAAGTCAAACTATAAAATATATCCAATCCAATATATTGCAACGCAAAAACCAGGCGTGCAAAAAATGGAGCGGGAATCTCGAGTTCTTCCTCATCACCATCATCCTCGTCATGCCATGATGCCAAGATCAATTGCGGGGTTCGGTAAATCACCACGTTTAAGAAACTTCCAATTAGGGTACCAAATACAAAAACCAGTAGATACAACGGGATAGGGTGCAGCATTACAACAATCTACAATTCTGATCACTAAGCTGAAAAGGTTTCTTTAAGACCTCGTTACTTAATCTATCTTTACAAACTACAATATTACTTAACAATTTGCAAGCCTTTAGCTTTTATTTTTAAAGCCGGTACGGATGCTCGGACTGTTTAAAGTCAATCAAGGATCCCTGATGCTCAATTAACAGGCTTTGCATTGAAATTCCGGCCTGCTCAATTTCAATTGCAATATCTTGGGCGCGCCACTGAGCCGGTACAATTACGATATCTACGGGCGTTTTTTTTAAAACATCGCGATAATGGATAGGGTAAGCGGTTCCAGGAACAAAGGTTCCTGATTTTTGAATGTCCGAATCAACCACAATCAGTGGAAAAAACTCTGGGTTTAAGCCAAAATGGTGAATAAAAGCAGCTCCTTTGCCAGTCCCGCCCCACAATGCAATTTTTTTACCTGCTGAGTGTAATGCCTGAATTTGTTGGGGAACCTGGGTTTGTGCTTTGTGAGCGATGGCTTTAAAGCTTTTTGTTTCGGTTAAATGGGCTTGAATATAGGGCATTTCTTGCAATTGCAATAAACCGTAAATAACTTCTTGATTATAGGCTTGCTCAATAAATTGAATTTCACAGTCGAGGCTCTTGAGCATGGTGCTAAAGGACTGCTGAGTAAAATGAGAATTGTGCTCGTAATATAGATCTTCTAAGCGACCGTGTAGGATCACACGATCCACACAAGGGACTTCAAAAAATAAATAAGGATTGAGCTCGTATTGTGCGCTGAAAAGTGCCAGTTCCTGGATAAAAGCCAGGGGATTGATCAGATGTTCAAGTACATGACGGCTCAGAATTAAATCGGGTTGGTATTGCTTTAAGTGGACTTCAGGCTCAAAGAGTTGGGGGTAAAGCGTGATTTGCTCAGATTGCTCGGCTGCTGCTTGATTGGGATCAAAGCCGATCAATTGTGCCTGTGGCAAATAAGTTGCCAGCTTTTTGAGGAAGCTTCCTGAGCCTGCACCGATTTCAATCACCGTAGCCTGGGCGGGTAGTCGAGACTTAATCTGTTCACAAATATGTTCTAAATGTTTTTGCCAGAGCAGACTGGCGTTATACATTAAGTTGGGGTTTTTGACATAAGGCACATTTTGGTATTCAAAAGCATGATTGTAAATATGCCCGCAGCGTAGGCAGCGCAAAAAATGTAGCCGAAATTGAGTCAGGTCTTGTGATTCCTTGGCGCTCGTTGGCCAGGCTAAAGTAGCCAGTGGCTGTTGTTTACCGTCAAAAAGAGGGATGGCCCAGGCATAGCCGCAGGCCAGGCAGTTGACTTGTTGTCGCTGTGATAAAAGACTGTGATCGCTCATCATCATTGTTCCTAATTTGCATCAGTCTAACACAGAGCGTTTTGTTGAGACTTCAGATCTCTGTGATTCTCAGGGCGCATTTTTGATGACATTTTTAAAAGGCTTTAATTCTAAATTGTGATCAGAAAGCCTAAGCTTAAGATCAGAAACAACAAAGGAGACTTGTATTATGTCTGAAATGACGAAAGCGGCTGCTATCTTTGCCCACCATACCTCTCTAAAAGAGGCTTTGTCTGAATTGCAGTCACAGGGGTTTCAAGATATATCTGTACTGGTTAAACATGAAATCGATCGCGAAGAGGTAGGTGATGAAGTCCGTCCGTACAGTACGGCAACCTATCCGCAGCAAGAGCTTCTTGCACATACGGATTTCCCTCATGTCATAACGGATCAAGAGATCATCCAAAAAGGGACCAATATTAAGTCTGGTTTTTCAACGGGGGCGCATCATCAAGACCCAGAAATGATTGTGCGTCAAAGCGAAGACGCCCATTCGATTGATGAGAATATCAAGCGAGACTATGATATTTCAAGCAAAGATCCCAATGCCTTTCTAAAAGATACGACCATTGGCGGCGTGATTGGTGCTTTAGCAGGCGCTGCTACTTTATTGATTCCGGGTGTTGGCCCGGTTTTGGCCGTGGGTCCAGTGGCTTTAGCAATTGGCGCCGTTTCAGCCGGGGGAGCTGCTGGAATGACTGCAGGGGCTCTTGCGGGTGTCTTTCAGGATGAAGGTTTGCCTCAGGATCGGGTTGGATTTTACCGGAAAGCTTTTAGTCAGGGCAAAGCCATTGTTATTGTAGAGCCCAAAGGTGACGATCAGGTCAATCGGATTCGCCTGGCGCGGGAAATCTTAAATCATTACGACCCTGATACGCTTGATACTTTTTGAGTCTCTAAAACCCACTCTCTGACTTGTTTACATGAGAGTGGGTTTTTATGATTTTTTGCTAAACTTTTGAGCCCTATTTTATAAGAGTATCTATATATTATAATTATTAAACATAAGGAAGGACATTCACAATGTCAGATATTAAAAAAGTAGCCGCCATTTTTTCAAACCACCAAAACCTGAAAACAACCTTGCACAGTTTAGAAGCGCAAGGCCTGAAAGATATTTCAGTCCTGGTCAAGTCAGAAGCTGATCAAACCGAAACAGATGCTCGTACCTATAGCACAGCCACTTATCCAGAAACGGATCTGAGAACTGCTCCTGCCATGACTCATGAGAATGCTCCTATGGGTCAACGACATATAGAAGGCATGGCGATTGACTCAACAGTAGATCAAACCTATGTTGAAAGAAAGAATGAACGCGAAGATGTTCAGGATATTGATAAATCGGTTCGCAAAGAAACCGAAGAAACAGCCACCAAGGATCCCAATGCTTTAATTAAAGGCTCAACTGTGGGCGGTATTCTAGGTGCCGTGGCTGGAGTTGGCGCTTTGCTGATTCCAGGAGTCGGACCTGTCATTGCTGCTGGGCCGATTGCTGCTGCCGTTGCTGCGATCTCCGCCGGCGGCGCAGCTGGTATGACCGTGGGTGCTCTGGTTGGTGTCTTCAATGATGAAGGCATCCCTCAGGATCGGGTCGATTTCTATCGTCAGGCTTTTGAGTCTGGTAAAGCGGTTGTGATTGTTGAGCCTGATCAAGAAAAATTCTCAATTGCACAAGTTCGTGATCTGTTGAGTGCTCAGAATCCAGAAACCCTGGATACGTTCTAAGCGCTCGCACAATTAAAAAAAGCAGCCCCTGGATTTTTTGTCCAGGGGCTGCTTTTGTATGCATAAGAGCTTATCTTAAGAAAAAGCCATTGGTATTGAACCAGTCGCTATATAGAGTAAAGGTAAGTGGTGCTGAAATGCGTAGCAAAGCGCTGAAGCTTCCTGCATCAGGGTAAATCGGTGTGCCAATATCAAAGCCTAGAATCGAACCACCCGGCGTAATTGCGTTCATGCCAAAGCCGACTGAAAACTGCCCACTTTGGGGAGCAATATCGTCACGCCAATAGGCACCTTGATCCAGAAAAACATTGATATCAAAAGACCAATTGTCGAAATACCCCTGGCTACTTTCACCAATCAATGTGTTCACCAGGCGATCGACTTCAAGAGGAGTTGGGCGATAAATATAATGCAATTCTTCAGAAAGAGTGAGACTATGTTTTTCGGTAATTGAAAACTGGGTGGCGCCTCTGACGAGCCAATTGCCCGTATTGAGAAAACCGCGGTTAAAGGGTGGGCTGAGGCCAAAGGTTGTACCCACAGCTGATCGAACTAGGAATGTCCATTGCTGTTGCTCATCTGTCCATGAGTCAGGTGTCCAAAAATGAATGCCACTAAAGGTCGCCTGCGTAAACGGCGCATCGAGCACGCTGCCTGTCAGCCTGCCTCTTAAAAATTGACCATTGCGGGGAATGCGATAATCATCAATGTCTGAATAGGACAGATTAAACGAAGGCATTAACAAGATGTCTGTGTTTTTGCTGCTCTTGGTTAAGCTATTGGCTGGGTTATGCCCGTCAAAACGCTCAAAAAAGCGATCTTCTAATAAAGTGAGGTTGAGTACGCCTCGCAAATACTGGCGCTCGCGGATATTTTCCCAGATCTGAAAGCCTGAATAGAGATCCAGACCGAGACTGCGAATCCAGACCAATTGATTTTCTTGATTGTCAAAGCCGGGGTAGATAAAGTCGACTTTATTATAGTGGTTGATGCCAACGGTCATACCCGGTATAGGTAAGTTTGAGGTCGATCCTGAAAGAATATATTCCCAGTCTTGGATATCCCCTTGGTTTTCACGACCAAAAAAAGGAATATTATTGCGCTTAATGATGACTCGGCCAGTATTGCCTTTGCCAAAAGGATTGTCTGCGATTAGACCTGCAGTTACGGCCAGGCTGACGGAATCGTTTAAGGCTAGATTACCCGTCGGGATCCAGGCTGCCCCCAAGGGTAGGTGAATATCAATGTCCACTTGCTCTGGGTTCGCTTGCTTGTATTGGATTTGCATTGGCAAAAAGTGATTGTGTTCAATCCACTTAATATCTTTGATAAAAGTCTGGCGATCAAAGGGAGATTCACTCTGAGTTTGCAGGTTACGGTAGACCAGATAGCGTTGCTGGGGCGAGCCGCCGCTGACTTGTAGCTTGCCCACATGAACGGCTGCTGCCGGTGCAAGTTCTTCAATAGTCCAGCCTGTGGAATGGGGCGTATATCTGAATCCAAAACCTGGATAACCCCATTGCAAATAGAGATCTTGAAGATAAGACGTTAATTCTGACGGAGACTGATCACCAAAAACATCTTCCCAGGCTTTGATTTTTTGTGAAAGGTAAATGGGGCTCAGGGTGGTTTCGTTTTTGATTAAAAACTCAGCCTGGGCAGGTAGACAAGCCAATAGCAGGGCAGAGCAGAGCAAGGTTTTAATAATCGTTGCGTAAGGCACGTTGAATTTGTCTTTTGGTGTCACGTTCTGCAAGGGCTTGCCTTTTATCATGTAATTGTTTGCCTTTAACCAGAGCCAGCTCTGCTTTTAGCCAATTGCCTTTCCAATAAATCCGGGTCAGCACCAGGGTCAGGCCCTGTTCTTGCGTTTTACCAATCAGGCGTTGGATTTCACGTTTATGCATCAGCAGGCGGCGGGGGCGCAAGGGATCATGGTTCATGATGTTGCCATGCTTATAGGGGCTGATGTGCAAATTTTGCACCCAGACTTCACCGTTTTTTACCAGGGCGTAATTATCGCGCATGTTTAGCTGGCCTGCTCGAATCGATTTGACTTCTGTTCCCTGAAGTTCCATTCCCGTTTCGAACTTTTCCAGAATATGATAATCGTGATAGGCTTTGCGGTTAACAATGGCTGCGCGCGTGGGGTTTTTCTTGGCCATAATCCTTCTCCAATGTTTGCTAATTCTAACACAAAATACAAAAAGAACCGGCTCTTCAGCCGGTTCAGAAATTCAGTTATATATTGGTTAAACCTGTTTGTCAGGCTTAAATCAGATTACGGTGCATTTGCAACAATTGCCACAAAGAGTCGTTTACATGATGTTTCTGCATCATTGACCTCCTTTCCCGCGATCGTTAAATCGCATGAAAAGCAGATTCTTGTTGGGTGCACCGCAAGTCTGCTGGAATGTGTTTTTCATTCCTGTACTTATTATAACCAGAATACCTATCCAAATGAAAGGGGTTTGAATGATATTATCGTTATTTTTTTAACTTATACGTTATCTGTATTCCAATTTGTGTGGTAAATCACATTAAACTATTTCAGGCCGGGCGTTTCCAGCATGGTATACAGATGTGGCCGTAAGCGAGTCCACATGCCTTCAACTTCTCGGTAAGAAGGACGGAAAGATTGACCGACTTCAAGGGTCATTGAAATTGCGCCATGCTGTTCATAAGCATAGTCGCGGGTCGTGGCTGTGGTGGGATAAAGAATCTGAGCCGAAGTGCCGCCTTTAAAGCCTAACTGACCGACCGTACGGTTAAAAAGGTCCTTGAAAACCGGGGTGTCTTTCAAATCATCATAACTATAACCGAGGGGCCAAAGCATCATCTCACCGTAAGCATGCATATCGATCGCTAAAGCAGGTTTAAAGCGCTGGAACATGGCTTGAACGACCTGAGTTTCGGGCTCGGAAGCAGGTCCTGAACCACTATAAATTTGACTGCCTGGGTCTGTGACGCCATTGAGCCAGCTAGAAGGAACATTTAAGCCCTGGTAGTTCCAGTGATTGTCGTAGTTACGGTTTAAGTCAACACCTGAGCCGTGCAGGTTTTTACGTTGCCAGGCGGCGCCTTGCTCAACGCTAACACGACCATCAACATTGACCATCGGCACAAAGACGACTTTGCGCGTATCCAATAAACGGGTGATACGCGGATCTTTACCGTAGCCTTCGAGTAATTCTTGCATCAGTTTCATGAGTAGCTCAACAGGAGCCAGCTCACGTGCATGTACACCACCAATCAGCAGATAAGCGGGCTGGGCTTGATTCAGACGTGAACCGACCTGGGCCATCCAGATATCGTGATTTTTGGCGCCTTGTTTTTTTTGCCAGGTGTCTCCAACGTCTTCTAGCTTCATTAGCTGTGGGTATTGTTGGGCCAGCTCTTTTAAGCGGACAGACATTTGATCATAAGTCATATAGCCATCGGGAAATCCCTGACGATCTTGAGCGGCGGCTGCTTGAAAAGGCAGGGTTTCGACGACGATTCCCTGTTGTTGTAGTGTTTGCAATTCAGTACTGCTAACGCGTGCTTCTAGAATTTGTTTATTGACGTCAGAATCTAAAATATCCAGGCTGGAGGTTGCCAGTTCTTGAAACTGCTTGGCATCACGCCAGCGAATATTGACAATCTGGTGACTGCCAGTTTGGCTGAGTTGACGCAGTTGCGGCGTTTGTTGCTGTTGTTGTAGCGGGCGGGATGCAAACTGGGGACTACTACAGGCTGCCAGACTGGCGCTGATAGCAATCAGAGCGAGTGAACGAATGGACATAAAAATTTCCTTCTTTAAACAAAAACTGAATAACTTAACTAAAAATTAGTCTAACTATTAATAGAATATCATCAAAAG
>JBBKWI010000074.1:0-18174 GCA_037968875.1 Candidatus Sericytochromatia bacterium
TTGGCGCGACGGATACTGCCTTCGGCTTCAATAAAAGGCCCAAAAATAGGGAAGCCATCAGCCGCAAAGCCGACGACTGGAGAAACAAGATTGCTATTGTCAGGGTAGATCGCTTTGGGGTCGCCATGATAGTGGTAGGTGCCGTCTGGCTGAGCATGGGCATTGTGAGAATCGGTTACAAAGCCTGCATTTTTGGCCATGGGATCATAACGCCAGGGCTGGTTCATATCGTTACAGCCTATTTTCCCATCTCCGACGCCAAAGCAACCCGCAGCTAGCAAGTCTAGTTTGACTCCATTCAGCATGATGGCATTATCGTATTGCAAAGTGAGTGGGGTCTGACTGGCTGATTTTTTGGGGTTAGCTGGAATCTCATACTGTTGTTTTTGCTCGCTAACACGGTTTGGAAACCCGCGTGTTGAATCATTAAAGTCGTGATTGGGAATCGCGTTAGCTGAAAATACGCATTTATCATTGGCAACGCTAATATTTGCGAGACCATAGAAAGTGACATTCTCGTTGATATCTTTGGCCTGAGACTTGTAGGCTGCCACATGCACGGCGCAATTTGCGCTGCGTTCACTAAAAAAGGCATTGCTGATGTCTTTCGCTTCTGAGTTGACCTGAGCCGTTTCGACTTTTTTCAAATTGTTGGTGGGCGTTTCACAGGCGCTCAGGCTTGCGCAGAGGCTCAATAATAGGACGGGCAGATTTAATTTATTCATTGGTTCTTATCTTTCTAAAAGCGAGTTTGGGGTCAGGTTTATTTCATACTTTGTGCTTCTGTATGTAGCTTCTGATAGGCAGCCAGTGACTCTCCAGAAAGGGCTTCTGGACAAGGGCAAAGATTGGTTCCATCCAGACCATCGGCGGCTTGAGAGAGATCGTAAAAAGCTTCCGTCTTTTCGCTCACATTTTCCAGGAGTTTATAGTTAAGATCTCTGACCGTTCTCTCTTGTGAGCTAAAGCCAGACAGGCCATTTGGACTAAATAACTCAGAGCTGACACTTTGCCTGGGCTGGAAAGCCTCTTGTTTTAATAAGGCAGCAAAGCTCTGACTATCCAGCAGATGATTGGTCGGTAGGTGCTTCGCTGGCGTAATTCCAGCTAGCTCTGCTGCAGTCGCGTAAATGTCCATCACATGCACCAGATCTGTGTTGACTGTATTTTGGGGGGAATGTCCTGGCCAGAAGACGATCAATGGGACGTTAATGCCGCCTTCATAGAGGGTGTCTTTGGCGCGTTCAGGATCAAAGGGGCTCTGTGTCACAGGGCCTGGAGAGCCATTATCTCCCAGCAAAAAGACCACGGTGTTCTCGGGGATTTCTTTGAGAATAGCGCCGACAGCAGTATCAAATCCTTCGACAGCCGCTGTATAGAGTTGTTGGCGGTTGGAAGAGTCGGTAATTGTTGTGTGGTAAACCGATTCTGGGGGCTGATGAAAGGGACTGTGAGGAGCATGAAAGGCGCCCCAGACTAGCCAGGGCTGAGACGCGGATGAATCTTTTATATAATCAACAATGTCTTGCTGTGTGTCCAGGGTGGCATATTGGTTCACTTGCTCTGAGTGTCCATTGACTTGTTTGGTAAAGTGATAATAATCTTGTAGATTGGCATAATATCCAGCGCTGTGTTCAAAACCAACCCCCAGGGGCTCCGTCTCGGGGCGACTTTTAATATTGATATGCCACTTGCCAAAATGGGCGCTCCGATAACCTGACTTTGCCAAAGAAAAGAGCTTTGGCAAAGAGACTTCTTGAGGGTAAGCTGGCAAGGCGTAATCTGAGTTGGGACCGATAGCGCTGCCAATACCCGTCCGAAAGGCTTGTCGTCCGGTGAGTATGCTTGAGCGGGTCGGTGAGCAGACCAGGGTAAGCATAGGCATTTTTGAAGCGTATTCCTGATTGCGCCAGGGCATCGATATTCGGTGTTTGTGGCCGACTGGCATCATCGCCCTCCTGATAAATACCGACTTTATCTGTGCCCAGATCATCCGCGATTAAAATCAGAATATTGGGCTTAGCGCCATTGTTAGGGGCTGTCGTGGTCTCTGCCAGCGCATCATTAGCGCTACTGCTTGCACCTGTATTGACATGAGTACTTGGGTTGCTGTCGTTGCAAGCACTCAAATTGGGGAGCGTGCTCAGGCATAAGGCCATCGTCAGGGCGACTCTTTTCATTTTACTCACGTTCCTTTTTAGAATAAGTGACGATTGATCATTATCGGGGCCGAGTTTGCTTTATTGATAATGACAATTCGTCAAGTCGTATATTAAGTTTAGATTTTTAATTTTTAGTTTGTCAAGGGGCTGAGCTGAAAAGGCGTCACTCTGACTGACGCTCTCACGTCTCTTTTGCCTTTAAAGACTTTGTTTCTAATGCCAAGTTCATTTGCTTTTATAAGCCTAATTGTGGGGGTATGTGGCTTGTTTATTTCTTCGTAGCGACTGGTTGCTGTCGGAGTGGGTGTAAGTTCAATGAGTGGAGTCAAGACATTTTCCGGAGTTCAGTTAAACCAGTACAGAGTGGCTAGTTGCGGGTAGGATTAAAGCGTGTCTATCTACTTTTACAATTCGTTCACATTTTAGCATGAGCGCATTTACATTCCTATGGGACCATAAAGCTAAGCAGACAGAAAACATTTCTATCAATGCAATGTAGTGACTCAAATAAATACAGACAGGTGGATAGCCTATTTTGTTCTCCATTCAAAAACTGATGCTCGGATTCACAGCGCTTAGTCTCGTTAGCTGCATGCAGCTAGAAACGAAAAACCAGGTAATATCCGGTACACCGATGCCCGATATAAACAGTACAAATAGTGCCAATCAATTCCCCGGGTTTAAGCTGACGAGTTCTCTGCTCGCAGAACAACAACCTTTGCCCGATAGTTTGAAGTGTCAGCGAGATGGGGGCAGTGGTCAATCTCCTCCTCTTCAGTGGGGTGAGCCTCCAGCGGGCACCCAGAGTTTTGCGATCATCATGCATCACTATCCAAAAGACACTGTTCCAGGTGTTAATCCCCCCAGTCACTATTGGCTAGTTTGGAATCTCCCTGGTGATTTAAGAGCTTTAGAGCAAGGCAACCCGCAATCGATTGGCACTGAAGGCAGCGATAAAGATGGCAAAGCGATAGGCTATACGCCTCCTTGCTCTCCAGCCGGAGGAGGCACCCATGCTTATACGATTACAGTCTATGCCTTAAGTCAGCCCCCTGCGAGCCTGGGTGATCAAGATCGCCTGGATGTAAGCTGGGAAAGCTTAACTCAGGCCATTTCAGGTTCAATTTTGGCCTCATCTCAGATGACCTTCATCAATTAAATATTCATTTCAAAAGGACAGCATTATGTGGAAAAAGTATGTGTTTATGGCTTCATGTTTAGCCTGCTTGAGCTATTCGTTAGAGAGCAAAGCCCACGAAGGAGGTCATGACGCGCCAGCGTCTACACAGACAACTGAACATTCCTCAGATCAGCTTCGGATCTGGAAAGACCTTTCTAGAAACAAAGAGATCAAAGCCAGCTTTTTAAGTTTTGATCAAAAAAACCTGGTTCTGGAAACAGCAGATAGCAAAATTGTGAAAATAGCTTTCGATCATTTATCCAAACCGGATCGCGACTTTGTGAATCAAAAGATCGCTTTATTAACTAATATGAATCATTTTATTGATGATCTCCCAGAAACACCGACTCCAGCTTCAGGGAATATTCCTTTGACTCTGCTTTTACTCGGTTCTGGCTTCGGTTTGCTTATTTTCAAGCTGAACACACCCAGGAGACGCAAGATCGCATTCATGGCGAGTTCATTACCGCTTGTTTATCTGGCCTGTACACCTGCCAATGAGGTGACGGACGTCAATAAACAGGTCATTCAGAGTGATCGCAGTCTTTTAGAAAAAGCATTCGGGGTCTTCAAAGAAACGGTCAGCACACGATCGGACGAGCGCTATTTTTATGTGGAATCAAATGGTTTGCCTGAGCATAATATGATGGTGGGTATTAAGAGTTGGCAACAACAAGTGCCGCTGGATCAGGCTTATACAGGGACTAATGCCTGGAGCATCCCACTGCAACCTGTATTGTCAGAAACCCCAGTCTCTACTAAAAACAATTTTTTCAGAGGCGGAATTGGTGTTGCTATCAATGGAATTCCGATCTTTAATGCCTTAAATAACAGAGGTGATGATGCTTTTCTGGTCGGAGAGCTGGATCAATGGGGAGGCCATTGCGGCCGAGCCGATGACTATCATTATCACACGGCCCCTTTACACCTTGAAGCTCAGCTGAGTGCTGACACTCCGATCGCTTATGCCCTGGATGGCTTTGCTGTGTATGGTAGCAAGGAGCCAGATGGTTCTGTAATGAGTCCCCTGGATGAAAACAATGGACATTTTGATTTAGCGGGCTCCTATCATTACCATGGGACGCCGACCTATCCTTATATGATTGGTAAAATGAGAGGCGAAGTCACCAAATCTGCGGACGATGAAATTACTCCCCAGCCCAGAACCATGGGGATCAGAGACTTTTTGCAGCCTTTGAATGGAGCTGAAATAACGGGATTTGAGGCTACAGGTGATAAGGCTTATTCGCTTGAATATACAGTCAATCAGCAAAAAAATAATGTCAATTATCACTGGGATGACTCAGGTCAGTATACCTTCCAGTTTGTCTCGGCAGATGGCACCAGCAAAACAGAAACATATCAGAGGAGATAACACATGAAAAAAGGTATTTTGAACCTGGAGCTACTTGTAATGGCGATGATCCTGATGGGTTGCGCTGCTCCAGCAGAACAGACCAAACCCGTAGAGGGGACTCAAACGGGTACAGGAAATATCAAAGGCGAAGTCTGGTCCGATAATTGGTTTTCTATGTATGTTGATGGTGAATTGACGATCGAAGACTCGGTGCCGATCACGACAGAAAGATCTTTTAATCAAGAAACTTTTCAGTTTCAAGCAGATAAGCCTGTGCAAATGGCGTTTGTTTTAAAAGACTTTAAAGAGAATGATACGGGACTAGAGTACATCGGTACCAATAGGCAACAAATGGGGGATGGCGGCTTTATTGCACAATTTACCAATACGGCGACAAATGAGGTCATCGCTTTTTCTGATTCAAGCTGGAAATGCCTGGTGATTCATCAGGCGCCTTTGGATAAAGCTTGTGAAAAAGAAGCGAACCCGATTGCTGGCAGTGGCTCTTGTCAGTTCAGTACGATAGCTGAACCTGTCGGTTGGAAAAATGCTGATTTTGATGACAGTCAGTGGCTCAGTGCACATGAATATAGCGCCAGTGATGTTAGCCCTAAAGATGGCTATGACCAAATAAAATGGGATGCCAGGGCCAAACTCATTTGGGGTACTGATTTAGAAACGGATAATACGATTTTGTGCAGGGCTCAATTAAGTCTGTAATGCGTTGCTAAGTAAAACGGGGACTATCAGTTAGCTCGTAAAACGGCCCCAGAGTCCTCAATGCATAAGCATCTTGAGGGCCCAGGGGCCGTTTGTGTTTTTATCTACCAGATTTTAAATCAGGGGCCTAGCTTAAAGTGGCAATCCGGCTTAAATAATGCGCCATGGTTTTAAAGCCATCTCGGATTTGCTTGCGCTGAAAATTTTCATTGGGGGCATGATAACCATCGGACATCAGGCTCTGGGCGATTAAGACAATTGGCGAATTTGGGAATACCCGCTGAAACTCAGGCAAAGCCCCAATCGTACCGCCGCTACCAACAAAAACAGGTGGGCGGCCAAATCCGCTTTCACAAGCAGCAATTGCTTCTGTCATAAAGGCATTATCGACTTCAGACAAAATACCTTCGACGCCGCCACGATCATGGAGCTGAATTTCAGGATGTACCGCTTGCAAGCAGGCTTTGACCTGCTCAAAGACCCGCTGGGGTTTTTGGCCGGCGACCAGGCGCATCGTGAGTTTGGCTTTGACTGCATAAGGCAAGGCGGTTTTAATCACGTCAGGCTGGGTCTGAACCCCTTCAAAACCATGCACTTCAAAGGTGGGGCGGACCCAGATTCGTTCGAGTAGCTCTTGCGCTTGATCCGAATACATCTGGGCGCTACCGGTATCAGCGATCAGCTTTTCTAAGTCAAAAATTTCAGCGGTGCGCTGCAGGGTTTCTTTTTCGGCAGCGGTGATTTCAGCCAGATCTTCGATCACACCAGGAACCGTGACATTTCCCTGAGCATCAACACAGCGGCTGAGGGCCTGAATCATAATGTTCAGTGGGTTCATCGCTGCACCCCCAACCATGCCGGAATGCAAGTCTTGTGTGCCAGTCACCAATTCCGCTTCGGCCTCCAGCAGGCCTTTGAGTCTATAGGTAATCGCGGGGTGCTCCCCTTCAAAGATCGTATCTGAAACCAGGATCGAAGCCGGGGTGTGTAATTTATCGCGATGGGCATCTAGAAAGGCGCCAAAATTGGGGCTGCCACTTTCTTCTTCAGTTTCATAGACCAATTGAATATTGGGCAACGGTAAGCCAGCGCTTTTGAGGCAGTGAATCGCATGCAAAGTGGTCAATGAAGGGCCTTTGTCATCGGTGCTGCCTCTGCCAATCACCCGATCTTCAGTCACTAAAGGTTCAAAGGGTTCGCTTTTCCACTGGGGTTCGGCAGCAGGCTGTACGTCCATGTGGTTATAGACAATCAGCCAGGGACGTGCTGGATCGACTTCAAGGGTGGCAATAAAAGCAGGGCAACCGGCGGTCTGGATAATCTCTGTCTGGAAACCATATTTCTGAGCGATCTCGCTTATGACTTCAAGTACCCGTTGGGTATCCGGCCAGTGCGCTTTAATCTGAGAAATACTGGGGATGCGCATCAATTGGATCAACTCTTCTATGAGTACCGATTCATTTTGTTCGATATAAGCGGCCAGGTGTTGATCCAGGTTAAGCATTTTCAGATTCCTTTGCGGTCTTTTTTTCAATCCATTCTATCAGAGCGTCGGCCAGATCAATGCCTGTCAGCCGTTTGGCTTCCTGGATACCGGTGGGGCTGGTGACATTGATTTCGATCAAATAATCCCCAATCAAATCCAGGCCAACAAAAACCAGACCCTGGGATTTGAGAGCGGGCGAGACTTGCTGGCAAATTTCAATTTGGCGGGCATTGAGCTCAACGGCCACCGCCTGGGCGCCAGCGTTTAAATTGGCCCGATGTTCACCTGGGGCAGGAACCCGGCGGAAAGCCGAGAGTACCTCGCCATCGAGCATTAGTACCCGGATATCTCCCTGGCTGGCTTCAGGAGCAAATTGCTGCACGATCACGGGTAGGCTGCCCGTTTCGGTCATAATATCGAGTAAAGCGGATACATTGGAGTCTTCAGCGCGTAGCACAAAGACGCCTTCTCCCCCTTTGGCATCAATTGGCTTTAAGATTGCCTTTTGCTCTTGTTGTACAAAATCCTTGATTTCAGCACGATCTGAACTGACCAGGGTACGTGGAATGCAGTCAGGGAAGTCGAGTGCAAAGAGTTTTTCATTGGCGTTGCGCAGAGCTGCCGGGTGATTGATCACCAATGTTCGGCTGCGCTCTAAGAGATAAGTGCTATAGATATAGCGCATATCAAAGGGCGGGTCTTTGCGCATGATTACCGCATCACAATCGGCCAGAGCCAGCGTTTCTTCGGGTTCTAGCTGATAAAAAACCTCTGCGCGTTTGACCGTGGCACGTTGCATTTTGCCATAGACTTTGCCTTCACGATAAAAAAGCTGGCCAGGTTGAAAATAATAGTTCTGGTGCCCACGTGCCTGGGTGGCTTCCATCATAGCGAAGCTAGAATCTTTTTTGATATTGATACTGGCAATCGGATCCATTAAATAAGCAATTTTTAAAGGCATTTAGGCTGCCCTTTCTGGTGTGAGTAGTTGAGCGTAGTTTAAGGGAGGACGCCATCTGATGCAAAGCTGATCAGTAAGCGAATGCGTTCTTAATCTTGATATGTGCTTTTTTTAACCATTACCTAAGCTAAACATAAGAAAGATTAAGCGACATTCTCAGGATAAGTAGAGTTATAAGTTAAAAATAACCAATTTTAAAAGCGTGGAGTTAAATCATGAATCTTTCAGTTAATCGTCAAGCGAACTCTCTTCAAGCTCTTTCTTCTCAAGCTCAACCTCTTCCCAGTATTCAGGAAGCCGCAAAAAAACAAGATTCATCTTCCCTGCGTTCTGATGCCGTTGAAATTCAAACGGGTTTGAAACCTAGTCTCAAAGGGGCTGCTGCCGGTGCCCTTGGAACCGGTCTTTTAGCTGCGGGTATGTTTGCACTCAGTGGTGGTTTTAAAGGCGAGGGGGCAATAATTGCCGTGCCGTTGACCCTGGTTGCTGCTATCGGTGGCGCTGTCGGTGGAGCCACTGCGGCCAATAATACGAGCAATGTGCTAAAAGGTGCTCTCTGGGGAGCTTTTGGTGGTTCTACGGTCGGCATGGGTATAGGTGCTCTTAAAGGAAATATGACTGAGGCTGGGGGGGCTGCCTTAGTTGGCGGCATGTCTGGTGCCGTTGGCGGTGTCTTTGGTGCTATGGTTGCCAAAGATAAATAAATAAAATAAGAATCAAAAAGCGGCATCAAGCCGTTTTTTTTTGTGTCCAAATTTTGTTGATTGATAGTCTACGCTCTATATATTAGAGCGTACCTAATCGAGCCGGAGGCCAAAAGCGAAAAGAAGCGTGCCCAATAATGTTTTCAATTGGCAAGGGCCCCCAGACATGGCTGTCGGCACTATTATTGCGATTATCACCCATCATAAATAAATTGTGAGATGGGATCTTGATCGGCGCCATTGTATAGGTTGGTGCTTCTTTGGTATAGCTTTCTTTGAGGGATTTACCATTGATCAAGACTTGCCCCTGTCTGACTTCAATGGTTTCTCCAGGCAAGCCTACGACACGCTTAATATAGGCATCTTCACCCGACAGGCCCAGCCAGCGGAGAGAACTATTTAAGACCTTATTTTTAACCGCAGGTGGCTCAGGCTCATTGAAAAAATTTTCTTCGGGGGGGTAAAAAACCAAAATATCGCCGCGCTCAATATGTTGGGTATAGTTTGAAATTTTTTCAACGATTAAGCGGTCGTTAATATGCAGGGTCGGCAGCATCGAGCCAGAAGGAATATAGCGCGGCTCAGCAACGGCTCCCCGAGTCACCAGGGCAATAATGAGTGCTCCTACGATTGTTTCTGTGGTTTCACGCCAAAAAGGTTTTTTCTTTTTTGGTGGGATCATTTCTTCTTGCATCTGTTTGATACTCCAGAGTCACTTTGTTTAAATATAGCAGAGGCCTGCCAAAAAAGGCTATCAGCTAGCTCGGCTCACTTGCTTGTGATCTGAGCAGCCGGTATGATACTAAAACCCCTTGAATTGTAATGGTGACTTGATGTCTAAGCCTTTGTTTTTATCAGACTGGATAGCTGCTACTGGCGCTCGTGTGAATGGAGACCTGCCTGTTGACTCTTTTGACCCGAGCCGACTCTGTACTGACTCACGGACTTTAGCGTCAGGTGATAGCTATTTGCCCTTAAAAGGCGACAGTTTTAATGGCCATACTTTTTTGCCTGCGATTTTACAACGGGGAGCGCTGCTGGCGTTTTGTGAGCAGAGCTGGTTTGAGCAGCACCCTGAGCTGGCAAATGCTCCTTTGATTTTGGTTGAAGATAGTCTCAAGGCCTACCAGAGTCTGGCCAATGCCTGGCGCAGAAAGCTGGCGCTCCCTGTGATTGCGATTACAGGCTCATCGGGTAAGACATCTAGCAAAGAGATTTTAAAGCAGGTTTTGGCTCCTTTTTATCAGGTACATGCCACGGAGCAAAATTTCAATAACGAAATTGGTGTTCCCAAAACACTCTTGTCGCTTAACCCCCACGATCAGGTCTGTATTGTCGAAATGGGGATGCGGGGATTGGGTCAAATACAGGAACTCTGTGAGATCGCTGAGCCTGAGATTGGCTTGATTACCAATATTGGGCCTGTACATCTGTCTGAATTAGGCTCCCAAGCAAATATCGTGCGCGCCAAATGGGAGCTGGCAGACTATCTAGCTGATCATCAGGGCTGCTTGATAATTAATCTCAATAATCCCTTTCTCAAGCAAGAAGCTGCGGATTATAAAGGTCAGTTGATTGCCTGCGGAAGCGCTATAGAAGCAGATATTCGCCTGGTGGAGACCTGGCGTCAAGATCAGCTCCAGCATATCAAATACACAGACTCAGCTGGCGAGCATCAGCTGAGTCTGGATTTATTGGGTGAGCACCAGGCCCTGAATCTTTTGTGCGCTCTGGCCGTGCTTAAAAAATTAGGGGCGACTTTACCCCCAAATCATAGCCTTGAAATTCCGCGTTTGTTTGGCCGCCAGCAAAAATACGCTTTTGCTAACGGCCCCACGCTGATCAATGATGCCTATAATGCGAACCCAGACTCAATGCGCGCCGCTCTTTCGGTCTTGGTTCAGGAGCCCGGACGGCGAATTGCTGTATTGGGAGCCATGGCTGAATTGGGAGCTGATGCTGAGCGGTTTCATAAGGAACTGGGCGCTTTTTGTGCCTCTCTGGAGCTAGACTGGGTTTTTGTGGTTGGGGAGCCAGCCCGCTCTATTTTAGAAGGCCTTGGGCAGGTCAGAAGTGATTTTTTTGAAGATCATTTTGCTGCTATTGAAGCGCTCCAACAAGTCTTAAAAGGCGATGATTCTGTTTTGTTTAAAGCATCGCGCTCAGCAGGGCTTGAAAAGGTGGTACAGGAACTTGTGGCTCACTATCAAAGATTATCTATCTAAGTTAATACAAGGGCAGCTTTATCAGCAGCTTAGAGCTAAGACTGTCTCTTTGTGGGCTGACTTGGCTGATCAGGAGCACTATCGCCGACAATGGCTGGGTTTTCAGCAGCGTTTCAGTCTTTTTTCTCAACAGCCAATTTTCACCCAATCTATGCTGGTTTTGTTTGTGGGAGGCAGTTGTGCTCTGATTTTATCGGTGCTTCCAGGCGTGAGCCATATAGAGCAACGCTTAGTGGTTTGGCGGGCTGTCGCACCTGCTGCAAATAGCTCAGCTGAGCTGGTGCAGATCCAGGTTCAGGAGCATCAGGCGGAAGACTTATTGCATTTTTTAGAATCTTTGCCTCCAGTTAAGGCCATTGGCCTGGATACCCCTATTTTTTACTCGGCAGCCTGGCTCAAGGCCTTGCAAAGTATTCAGCAAAAAAAAGATTTACCACTGGTGCTTGCTGCTCAGCTTGATCTGAATAAAAAGGCTCTGCATTTACTTAAGTCACCGGATCTGGTGCAAGGGGTTGCTTATTACCCCGAAGCGAGCTCGGGTTTGCAAGAAATTCCGGCCCAGTTTATCTATCGTTCTGCCCAACGACAAGCACGACAACAACAGCCTGCTTATGTTCATCAACTCTTGCGTGTCAGGGGTTCAGCAAAAGTTTTGCCTGATCAGGCGTATGTTTTACAAAGCACTGAAGCAACTGCTGTCAGCCTGGAGCAAGCCCTGCTTCAGCCGGAGCGCTGGCAACAAAAAACGCTCTTTATTCAAGGAGGGCAGTCTTCCCCGGTCTCTCACTTAAAACTAACAGCAGCCCTCATGCAAAACCAGTATTTATCTCACCCGGATCTATTAAACCAAATTATTCCGGTCTTGCTGATGGTCGCTGTTTTGCTTTTATTGGGAGTCACCCTCAAATGGGGTTTGCTGGTTTCTGTTTTGGCGATACTGACCCTGATTTTTTCTTATTTCAGCTTAAATCTACTGCTACTTAGACATTTTCAGATCTGGTTGGATCTGCTGATTCCTTTGGGAGCTGTTCTCAGCTCTGCTTCGGCCTTGATTTTGTATTTTCAGCGCACCGAAGGTCGTGCGCGTCAACAATTATATTCAACGATACGGCGGCATTTACCTGACGATATCGCTCGCAACCTGCTGGAGAAGCAAGGAGAGAATCTGGTGCAGAACACCCGCCGCGTGGTGACGGTGATGTTTACGGATATCCAGGGCTTCTCGCGCATGGGCGAAAAACTGCCTTCAGATCAGATTATTCAAATTCTGAATGAGTATTTAACGGCGATGACCGAAATTATATTTGCTTACCATGGTTCATTAGATAAATATATTGGCGATGGAATTATGGCTGTTTTTGGTAATATCGGTAGCAATAATCCCCGGCAAGACGCCTATTATGCTGTCAAAGCAGCCCTTGAAATGCAAGTTAAAATGGCCGAGTTGCAAAAGAAGTGGATGGATGAAGGCATTCGCCCGATTCAAATCCGGATTGGGATTAATACGGGGGAAGCTTTGGTCGGTTATGTGGGGCATCCTCGGCGGCGTGAGTTAACTGTCATTGGCGATACGGTCAATACAACGGCTCGCATTGAGAAGCTCAACAAACAGTACCGGACGCATATTTTAATTTCTCATGGCACCTATGAATATGTGAAGGATATGTTTATCGTGTCAGCCCTGGGGGAAGAGCAGCTCAAAGGCAAAAGCACCACGGTCATGGTTTACGAAGTTAAAGGCTGTAATGCTCAAGGTAGTGAAGATTCAACTGGGAGTCAGCCTGTCGAAATGCAAAGCTAAAAAAAGAGAGAGCGGTCATTTGACCCCTCTCTCGAGAACGAATAGGAACAGTTTTAGGCATTGTTAATCCGCTTTCTGCGACGACGGCGACCGTCTAATAGGCGATCACTTTCTTCAGCTAGAAGTTGGAGTTCCTGCCAGCGTTCTTCACGCACCTGACGGTAGTTTAATTCTTTTTCCTGGCGCTTTTTACCCGCTTCTTTGATTACACTAATGAAGTTTGACATTTATCGATCTCCTCTTTTAACAGTTATAGGTATAGACTCTTTTAAGTCTGATTTTGTTTCATCTCGGGGCACAAAGACAACTAATTGTCCTTGTTCAAAAATGGCTTCAGCTCGCTTCCAATCAAGATTTCCCTCTATAGAAACCAATTCATAAAACTTTGGCTGAAGCACTTTTTTGTCTGTGGTTTGCGTCGAGCTAGCCTGTATATACAATTGACCTTTCGTGTGACTGAGTTCGATTTGCTCAGCTTCGAATCCTTGCAGATCAGCGCTGATTTCAACGCCGTTCTCTTTCTCTGAGAGCACCACTTTGGGCTGATTCTGTGCAAAAGGGAAAAAGCTAGGCATAGAGTCGGTCAGTGAGCGCTCATGCCCTGGTGTCACGTATCTGGTAGTTGACATGCAATTCTCCTTATCATTGATCTGTTTTTTATGCTAGCACTTGTTTGTGTCGAGTGCTAATTTGTCTTCTAACTTCATCTTAGAAAAAACTCGAACTTTTGTCAAATTCGCTGAAAATCGCTAAAAGCTATATATGGAAAGTGTTTGAGGTGTTTATAAAAATGGTGTAAAGCATAAGTATTCAATAAAAATAGCTGGTTTAACGAAAGCTTAACGATCACTTTACCTATATATATACTATCGAGTGAAAAAGGTGATCAAGATGCCCAGTGTAACCACCCGTCCAGGCCTGCAAATCAAGGGGTTCGACCCTTATGCTTCGGCACGCCTGACTACTGGCAATTCACAGCCTTTTACGCCTCCACCAGCTCCTGCTGCAGCCACACCCGCTGGTGCTTCTACATTTTCTGCTTTAGATACCTATCAACCCTCAGTAAGTGTTGCAGACCCTTATAATCGCACCTCGATTGAAGCGCAAAACATTTCTTACCGGCTGCTCAACAATGATCTCAATATCAAAATCCCTTATGCTCAACTAGACTTAGTCGATCGCACCCCTGAAGATGCGATGCATCTAGAAGGGCTAGATTTTAACCTGCACCTCAAAGCGGGTCAGGTCAAGGTTTCTGATGTCGATGTCTCGATTACCCTGGGCCATTTGCTTGAACAGCAAAAACTGCCCGTAAAAGTCAAAGATCTCCGGGTGGTCTTTGATCCCAATAATCAGCTACGTGTCGAAGGCAAGGTTTCTAAATTTGGTCTGACCGTTCCTTTTAAGGTGAATGGAACCGTGGGTGCAACACCCAAAGGCGAGTTCTCTTATGAAATGGGACGTGTGAGCGTGATGGGGATCCCCGTCAATGGGGTGATGAAAACATTTGGCCTGAGTCTTGAAAAAGTTCTAAAGCTCAATGACCCGGCCAAAGGCTATTATGCGGTGGGCAATAGCGTTTATCTGAACCCGAATCGGGTTTTAGAGCAGCCAGGGATTCATGTCAATTTGAGTAGTGTACGCTCTCACTTAGGAGATCTCGAGCTGACCTTCGGAGATAGCCCCGAGCAAGTGGCGGCTGTTCAGCAGCAGGTTAATTCTCGGCGCTTAAATGGCATTGAAATTTCAGGTGGACATTTCTATTACGATGGCTTCTTTATCAAAGATGGCAATGTGCGTATGGAAGACAAAACCCCTGACACGCCTTTGCAAATGGAGAAAACCGGCGAAACGATTATGAACTTACAGCGGGGATTTGTGGGCGTTACCGACCCCAAATTTGCTGAGATTATTGCCGGTAAACTGGGTGAGGATTCTTCGCTCAAAAATGCCAGCACCCGTTTGAAATCAAATGCAGCTGAACTCAAAGGCAGCATGTGGGGCTTTATTCCACTCAAATTGGACTTGGCTTTTGGCCGCACGACAGGTGGTCAATTGATGTTTACACCTCAGAACGCCAAGGCGATTGGCTTTATTCCTCTGCCAGATTCTTTGATTCGTAAGCAAGTACAGAAAATGGTTGATGGCGGCGTGCCCTATCAAAATGGCGTGGCCCTGCCGACCTTAGGTGACACCCACCTGGGCTATTTGAAACAGGTTCAGCATCAGCCAGGCTTCTTGATTTTAGAAGCGGGTCAAGATCAGTAGCACAGGCAGTAAGTTAAGGAATCGATCCAGCTACTTAAGCAAAGTAGCCATTTGCGCGAACCCTTGCTCGAAATAGTTTGGCTTCTGCAACTTCAGGAATCGCTTTTTCAAGATACGCGATCATTTGCTGTAAGCGTTCGTTTTCACTTTGGCTTTGTAAGAGTTTGAGTTTGAGCTCTTTTTCGAGATTCACCCGATAGGCAATTTCAAACGAGATCTGTTCGCTTGATGTGTTCAGCGTCGGATCTTCGACTTCAATCGCTTTCAGAAACCGATAATATAAATCCAGAGCGTTAGCTCTCAAGTCATGCTCAATAGCTGCTCCATCTTGATCTTCAATCCATTCGACTTCTCCTGTCAAATAGATTGCTTGTTGATGTGTACTGAGCAGACGATAGCGCTTTTGACCATAAGTCATAATATCCAATTCACCATTGGGATATTTGTGGCGAATTTCGTTGACCAGTACACTACAGCCAATCTCGTTTAATTTTTTGTGCTGGGAATAATTAATACCAAAGGGTTGATAGATTTGCTGGCCTGCCAGAGGGGCGCAGTCAGCCAGTAATTGTTTATAGCGGGATTCAAAAATATGCAGAGGCACGGGCTCGCCGGGTAATACCACGAGATTTAAGGGGAAAATAGGTAAGTGCTGGGACATGCTTTCCTCTGGGCTTGTTTTGCCTGTTTGTGTTGCTTCAAGTATAACATTTGAGGGGCGTCAACCTAAAGATTAATCACTCAGTGGCAGCTGCTTTGCTGCTTGCATTGCCTCCCGATTTATCGGTAAGATAAGAGCGTAGTAAAGATAAGTCTTTCCCTAATCAGCTCCTGAAAAAGTTAACTTGAGAAAAGGCTGCAAGTTAGCGAACATCAAAACGGAAATAAGCTCGATTATTAAGGTGAATTTAAGGCTGGAGCTTGCTTTCACTAAGATTTAGTGATTTCAAGCGCTTATTTTTGGTCTTTGCTAATACTTAATTAATTTTTTGTTTAAATAGGCATTCTTTATGGGTATATATAAGATAAGCAACGAGGGAACATTTGTTTCAATGCTCTGCGACAGCCACTTAAGATACAGACCAACGGAGGAGACGATAATATGAGTTTCATGTCATTTGATTACGCGATGCGCGCAGCTGATGCTGCTTTACAGTTTCAACAAAACCAGGGCCAGAATATTAAGGACGTCAATCAACGTTCTCGAGAAGTCGGTACCGGTAATGCCAAGCGCAAAGATGACCTGGTCCGCCAAACCATCGAAGCTGAGTATAAGTCACGTAGTGCTGATATCAAAAAAGAAAAAGCTGGCGCCCTGATGGTCCTGGCAAAAGAGCGCATGGAAGGCGCCACCTTAGCCGCTGGTCTTGTTGGAGCCGGCACGCTTCTGGGCGGGATGGCGAATGGAGTGATGGATCTGATTAAAGGCGATGGCACCCAAATGCCTGAGCGGGATCAGGTCACCATTGACGATGTAAAGGTCGGCGAAAATGCGGTTTCATTCCGGATGGCGACGGGTACAGGCAATACAGAAAGCGGCGCCATGGTTGCTTATAATGCCGATCATCAAAATTTCTCACTGGTAGGAGTCAATACGACTTCCGGCAAGGTGAGCGGCTTTGTAAACCTGAGCGCGACTGAAATGGCTGGCCATATTTTAAACGCGACCAATAATACAACGGGTGAAGATGCCAATAAAATCAATTCCACTGCAAAGTCTGTTGTACCAGAAACAACGAATGAGAATGCCGAGCTGACTGAAGCGCAGAAGGCAGCCATTATTGCCGGTACTATTGACAACATTCCTGCCGGTACTGCTGACAATGTTTCTGGCGAAGGCACTACAACCAATTCCGTTGCAACAACCACTCCAGCGCAGGCTCCAGGAATGATCAATGAGCTGCGAGGCATGATTGATCAAGGGCCTCCTGCTATGTTTAAAGAAGGTCTGATCGATAAAGATGGCAATCTCGACCCCAGGTTGCAGGCCGCTTTGTTTAACCCAACCAATGGCTTTTTTGCTCAGGGCTCAACAGGTGTTGGCACTGAAAGTGGCGAGAAAATGGTTCATGACTTATTGGCAAACCCTGCAACGATTAGCTCTTCTTATCGCGCCACGGGTCAGGGTGTGATGCGTATGCTTGAAAATAGCGAAATCCAAAAGGGCTTGGGTATCGATGATAAAGTGGCTGATAAATCTCGCGATATCTTAAAAAGCGAAGGTGCTTTGGTCTCGGGCTGGGACAAATTTGGCAATGGCGCCAATAAGGTTTTGTTCAAACCGCTAGGAACGGCTTTGCCTCAGTTTATGGAAATGGCCAAAGTCATGAAAGAGTACGAAGACGAGTACAAAGAAAAATTGGCTGAGTATGAAGCAGCCAAGAAAGATGCTGCCAATGCCAGAAAGCAATTGCAGCGTCTTGAATCACTATTGGCAGCCGGATCGGCCGGCTAGTTATTGATCGGTTTTAAAGTGTTTAGTTAGAGATTGTGTAGCGAAAGGGTTTTATATCAATGAACGTAAGAATGTACAGTGCCGCTCGAGAAGCGACCACGCGCGCGCGTAACGTAGCCAGTGCGATCCAACAGGTTCAGCGTCAAGTCAATGATGACAACAAAGATATCATGGAAAAAGTAGACAAAAACCAACAGGTGCGTTCCCAACGCAAAGCCAAGTTGGAATTGGCTGCCGCCCAAACCGCCAAAAACCTGGCTGTACGCCAGGCGTCTATTGCAAAAATACAGGGTTTGATTGCTGGTGTCCAGGCTGTTGTTGCGATTGCAGGTGCTATCGGGGGCAAACTGGTCGACGACAAAAACGCCAAGGATGACGCAGCTGGAAAGCCGTCTAAAAGAAAAGATCGTAAAGACCGCTTTGAAAAAAAGCAGGCCAATCGGGCAGATAATAAAAACACACAACGAGCGAATAAAGCTGAACTCAAGGGCTTAAGTGGCGATGAGAAAAAAACGAGACAGGCTGAACAAAAAACCGAGTTAAGCGCAACCAAAGAGACCCAAAAAAAAGGACTCTCAGATTTAAAAGCCGAGCAAAAAGCAACCCTCCCAGCTAGAAAAGCCGAATTTAAAGAAAACAAAAAAGCCGAAAAAGAAGCAGCCAAAACCGAAAAACAAGAAGCCAAAGTAGATCGTAAAGCTGAGAGAACAGCGGCCAAAACCGAGAAAAAAGAAGACAAAACCAAAGTCGAAGATCCAAAGGAAGCGAAAGTAAGCCAAACACCTGAAGAGAAGAAGGCTGGCCGCCAGGAAGCTCGAACAGAGCGTCAAGAAGGCCGCCAGGAAGCGAAAACTG
>JBBKWI010000075.1:0-13367 GCA_037968875.1 Candidatus Sericytochromatia bacterium
CGTATCCTTTTGAAATTTGTCGTTACTTTTCAAGATACGCCCTTTCTATTGTTTGAGTAATTTTTCCGAAACTACAGTGATATTATTCGAATAGAAAAACCAAGAGCGACAACTATCCTGACATAGGGGGCTTATTGCCATAGACTTTTAATTAAGCGGGGTTTTATTTTTTTCAATGAACCCCTGTTGTCGTTTAATCATCATTTTAAATATGCTGATTAAACTCTCCGGTTCAATATTTTTATCACAAACGCCAGCGTCCTGCAGCTCTTTAATTAAATAATAGGATGACTCAATTGTAGAAAGACAAAAGTCTGCGGGTTGTTTTTTTATTTCAAAAATGGATCTGTATTCCCTAGAAAATGACAATTTGGGTAAGTTCTGAAGAGATGGACTTCTAGACATCATTTTACGAGCAAATGTCCATGTAGCATCAATTAAAAAGATTAACAATTTTCTATCATTCAGTTCCGAATGAAAATTAAAAGTTTCTGTAAAATGTGCTTCTTTACCGGGGTATAGGATCATGGGGTAATAAGCAGAATCGTTGACTAACTCTTGAGTTCTTTTATTATTGTCAAATACAGTATCGATGATTATCTCTGAGTCTAAAAGAGTAAGCTGCGTTAATCTTCCTGTTCCTGTTTTTTGTTTGTAAGCTTCTTGTGGATGCATTAAAAGTACAAACTTGATTCCAGGATCAAAGGACTCTATATCTATACAATAACAGGTTTTAACGGGTCTGAAACAGCGATAGCATTTTTTTGACATAGAGTAAGTTATCACAATCGAATCCAATAGAGTCAGACTAGAAAAATATAATTTATTAAAATTAAAAAAATGGTCCTATCATCACAGAGACCTTCTTGCCAGGGCTTCGCGGTAGGCCTGGTTGAGCGCCTGAAAGGACTTGCTTTGGCCGCCCAGATCCGGGTGGTGTTCACGCGACAAGCGGCGATAAGTCCGGCGGATTTCGGCTTCGTTAAGGCCGGTAAACTGGGTTTGAAAGGCGCGGTAGGCTTCACCCAACTTTTGTAACCAGGCGGCCTGGGCTTCCGCTGCTTCTTGTTTCCGTTGTTCGCGTTCTCGGGCTTTGCGCTGCTGTTTGCGCGTTCTGTGAGGTGGGGCTTCGATGGCCTGGAGCTGTTGCCAGAGGGCTATTTTTCGGGGCTCCAAGACCTGCAGCAGGCGATAGCCGCGTTTGATACAGCTAGATTCAAGTGCCGAGTCTTCGCCATCGGGAACCTGTTCCCAGGCTTCCGGCAGAGCTTCGGCAAAAAAGAGGCGTTGCCAGTTCCAGCAGGCCACCAGCAAAGAGCGGTCGGGCAAGCGATAGGTTAGATAGATAGGGTTAGCACGATTCATGTATTCATTGTACTTCAGGTGCATCAACTTTCCCGATCCTGAGCAGCTCTCGTAAACGGCACCACTTTGAACGTTAGTTCTGGCTCAGCGCTTCTTTTGAACGGCGCTACTCCTTAAACACGCGTGAAGTCAGCTAGATGGGACTGCTGTGTGTGACCTTTACCTCCAATTCTTTGCGTTCTTTTGCATTTAAGAGTACGATAGGTTTAATTTCAAAAAGGTCATTTCGTACTCTCACCGATTTTGCTTCCCTGATGGGTTGTTTATGGCCATTAACTTAGAATCAAGGAAAAAGAATGAAAAAAATAATTGATCTGTCCTTATGTTTAATCCTGGCCAGTGGATTTTGGGGTTGCAAAGGAGAGAACAGTAAAATTGCGGTTGGTTCTTCTTGCGAAGGAATTGGCGCCTCTGAAGCACGCATGCATTGTGACGGAGCGAATACGCTTTTCTGTTCTTCATTTACAGAATACAAATATATAATTCAAAATACCTGCCCTGAAGGTCAGATGTGCAATCTGGCCTCAAATGGAAAATCGGCATCATGTGCAGCGCAATAAGACTGACAGATCAAAAATTTGAATTGAGCAAACGCTGCTTGCAAGATCCCAATTAAAAAACGCCACGTGGGTTTGAAGTCATGAAAACCAGCTTTTTAAAGCAGGAGACGCCTTTACTTAAAGTGATGAATACAAAACTTTCTGGTCAGTCTAGTCGTTCAGTCATGGGTGTTTTCCGTGGATGGCTGAAATTGACAAATCAATACCAGCTGATTTATTATCACTATTATTATCGTTTGATCTAAGGCTGATTTTAATTATTTAATCAGGCTTTAATCCAGTTCTTAAGCAGACAAATCAACACTATAAACGGAGATTAGTATGTCCAACGAAGGTTATCATGAGCCAATTGCAGAATTAACAGATGAAACACGGGATATGCATCGCGCCATTACCTCATTAATGGAGGAGCTTGAAGCGGTTGATTGGTATAACCAAAGGGTCGATGCCTGTAAAGATCAAGACTTAAAAGCAATACTTGAACACAATCGAGATGAAGAAAAAGAACATGCAGCGATGGTTTTAGAATGGATTAGAAGAAGAGACCCCGTTTTGGATAAAGAGCTAAAAGAATTCCTGTTTACCGAAAAACCGATTGCACATAAATAGCATGAGCTAACCTGGTCATTTAATTGGGCGGTGTATCTTTGTTACAGCGCCTGTTAATTAGGTCTTTAAGAGTGTGTGGCCAATAGATAGGAAGACATAAGTTTTGAGAAAACCAAAAAATTGATCTCAGACACGATAAATTTTAAATTGTACGGTTTCTATTCACTTGTTAGGCAAGTGGATTTATGAGTCGAGATAATACGATTACGATAGATTTGACTACGGTAACATCGTCAGGCCACTTGCATCAAATCCTGATCGATAAACTTGATTTTCCGAGTTGGTATGGACGCAATTGGGATGCATTTTGGGATGCGATTACAGGCCTGGTAGATATGCCGGAAACACTTATTCTTGTGGGTTGGCCAGCATTTCAGTTGCGTTTTCCGCGTGATGCGTATTTGATGAAGAAATGTTTGGACGATATGTCGCAGCAGTATCAAAAATTGGCTGCTGAAGTGAAATATGTCTAATAAACTAAATTAGCCGGCGCCTGGAGCCTATCAAAAGTAAGTTTCAGGTCGTCTTGTGTTTACAAAGTCAATCATTGAAAGTGGGCCCATTGATCATGTCTTTAGTACGCCTAATCATAGCATCCAGTTTGATAGTTACTTTAGTTGCCTGTGCCGATAAAAGCAGCAACGATCAATCTCAAACAAATACACATAATGAGCACTCAGCACAGGCAGATCCTCACCAGGCGCATTTTTCGAATACCCCGAATAGTTCAAACTCTGAAAAATTCTTAGCAGACGAAAAACTCAATCAATATATGAAAACGGTTCTCTTGCGTTTTGATGCCTTGCATGAAGCTCACTCTGAATCAGAAGTCAAAGACACAGGCTTGCAAATCAAAACCGTGGTTCAAGATATTTTTAAAAATTGCAAATTAGAACCAGATGCAGATGCGGCCGTTCACCCTATTCTGGCAGAGATTCTTGCTGGAGCCACGCTCTTGGAGTCAGCTGAAAAAGATGCTGGTATGGAGAAAATAAACCAGGCTTTAGACAGCTATCAAAAGACCTTTAGCCACCCTGATTGGATCGAGAAAAAATAAAATCTTGCCGCTCGCAAAGTAAGCTGAGCAAACCCATCGGTAAATCCTAAATAAAAACTTAATCTTCACCCTTTTATAAGAATAAGTGATATGCTTGCATTGAATTTAAAATTCATACGAAATTGGGCATAATTAAGATTTTACTTATCTTTGCTTTCTTGACTCTTTGTCTTCTTGCTCAATTTAGCGTAAAATTGCTAGAACTGTCAATTCTGGGCCTGAACAGGCAATCCAACTCTTGATCAGCATGGAGGCAATTGCCGCTAGTCTTGGCGATACTGGGGTTTGCATCGTGCCGAATTTTTTGAGTGTTGAGCTTATTAAATCTGTCCGGCTTGATCTTAAAGCCATCAAGAAATCCGGTCAGTTTACTTCTGCGGGCACCGGCCAGGGCCAGGGGCATCAGGTCCGTCATTTGATTCGAAGCGATCAGGTCTACTGGTTAGAAGAGATTCTGGCCAATTTGATTCAACAGCAGCTCTGGGATCAGATCAACGCGCTAAAACAAGCCCTAAATCGCGGATTATACCTGGGGCTGAGAGATTTCGAAGGCCACTATGCCTCTTACCCCAAAGGCGGATTTTACAAAAAGCATATCGACAGCTTTCAACACGATCAAAAGCGCATGGTTTCTGTGATCATTTACTTAAATCGGAATTGGCAAAGCAAAGACGGTGGTCAGCTGCGCATGTATGCCGCGGATCAGCATACGGATATAGCGCCGCTGGCAGGGACCCTGGTCTGCTTTTTAAGTCATGAGCTAGTGCATGAAGTCCTGCAAAGTCACAAGACTCGCCTGAGCTTTAGTGGCTGGTTTAAAAATTAAATATTTTATTTGCGTATAAAAAGCTAGCTTTTATTTTTCGACTGTGATAATGTAAAAAGAATCAATACGAAAAGGAGCCCAGCAAATGTTTACTCTAACTATCCCCCAGGCGCTCTCTTTTCATCTTCTCCAAAACAGCGGGCATAGCCTCGGCCAGCACTGATTGCGCCTTCTATGCCCTGTGGGTCACCCTATCTGCTAACTCCTTTTCTATATACTCTTAAAGCATCAAGTTTTTAAACAAGGCAACTTAGTCGGCCTGTTTTTCTTTGCTTTGACGCAATAGATATTATAGAAAACAATCCACATTTATATATTTGAGACGTATCTATTTTGATATGTAATCTACTGTGATGCCTAAATGCATGCGCTGTCATCTGCGCCTGTGCTTTAGACATTATAGATTCTTAGGGACATGGTGTAATTGGCAACACAGAACACTCTGAATGTTCAATTGTAAGTTCGAGTCTTACTGTCCCTGCTGGATAGTGGTGTAATTGGTAACATGCGAAACTTTGACTTTTGCGTACTGGGTTCAAATCCCAGCTATCCTGTCTCGTGCTGAACGTAGTGTAAGTGGCAACACAACAGTCTGTGAAACTGTTATTGGGATTTCGATTATCCTCGTTCAGACTATTTAGTGATACTAAAATAGGAAATCCAACAAGAGATGCGAAGTGTTGGATTTCCTGAGTTGATTTTTTAGGCGGTCTTGTTTTGAGACATGCTTTCAATCTCTTTATCAAAGAGATAGAGTCCCTGATCTTCGACTTTGATCAATTTGATTTTATCGAGAATGCTTTGGAACAGGCGTTCTTCTTCGTTTTGCTCCAGGGCAAAATACTGCAAAAATCCAAAAGTCGAGAAATCGCCTTCTTCGAAAGCGGCTTTGAGTAGCCCATTGATCTCTTTGGTGATTTTGCATTCATGGGCATAAATATGCTCGAAGACTTCGGTCACAGAATTGAATTCAAATTGTGGCTGTTCGATGCTGCCGACGATAGCATAACCGCCAGCGTCGTTAATATAGTCATAAAATTTTTCCATGTGCTGGCGTTCTTCTTCGGCGTGTTGGCGCAGAAATCCACCACAGCCGTCGAGGCCATGAGATAAACACCAGGAACTCATTTGCAAATACAAATTGGCAGAGAAAAATTCTAAAATCAGTTGATGATTGAGGCGGTCATTGAGGTCTTTACTTAACATAGTCTTTCCTTTGGTTTCAGTCGAGAAATTTTGTGGGCAAATGCGTCGGGAACAGGGGCTTACTATTGGGGCTTGTTTTGTACATAAGTCAATAATATACGGTAACATACCCCCTGGATCTTGGCTAGTTTGCCTAAAGTCGAAGTCGTTTAATTGAGGTAGGTTTGCAAAAGCTCTTGCCATTGTGGGGAATTGATTTCTTGCAAAAGGATGCGATTGATAGACTCCCGGTGGCTGGAGTTTTCGGGTAGAGCGAAAGCGTAGTACTCAGACAAGAGCGTTTCAGTTAAAACTTGCATTTCTGATTCGGATTTATCTTTGAGTAAATACTGCAGCACTGCCTGATCATAAACAACGGCATCAGCCTGCCCCTGCTCTAAATCATCCAGAGCTGCTTGTGCGCTTGCAAAGGTCTGATGGTGAATCTTTAAGCCGTTGAGATAAAAGCTTGAGGATGATCCACTGACTGAGTTTACTCGCAGCCCAGGTAAATCGCCAAAGCTTGTAACCTTTGATTTGAAATGATTAATTGTGATGCTGGAAGTAATCGCAGCTGTGAAACTGGAGATTAAAATCACGCTTGAAAACATCCAAATGATAGCCAGGGTGCGTCCAATGAATGTGATCGGGGCTTTATCACCGTAGCCGACAGTGGTCATGGTAACGGCAGACCACCAAAACCCTTCCCCCAGACCCTTGATTGGATGGCCTCCATATTGTTCGGTATTGTGTTTGTGTTCAAACAACCAGATCAAAAAACCGAATAAGAAGATCACGCCTGCCAGAGCGCCCAGAGCTTTCAATAGATTCAGATTCAGCAGCGAATACAAACTGCTTAATAAACTTTCTTTGTTCTGACGGGTTGCAATCGCTGGACCTCCCTGCATAAAGGGGTAAGTAAAGTCGAGGCGGGTTTCCCGATCTGGCGTAATAGAGATCGCTCCGACGACCAGGTCCAATTCGCCACGTTCAGTCGCTTTGAGCAATTGTGCTAAATCCTGGTAAACAATATACTCAAACGATTGATTCAGCCCTTTGGCCATGGCTTGCCAGAGGTCAATGCTTAGCCCGTGCCAAACTTCATTTTGCTTAAAAACAAAAGGCGGCATCGCCTGGATGCCCACTTTCAATGGTTTGGCTTGAACTGTCTCTGACACCGTCTGAGCCGAGGCCCCCAGGCTCAGGCCCAACAAAAGCGTCAATATTCCGAATCGTATAATTTTTTTCACACTCTAAGTATACCCAATCACAAAAAGACGCGTACTTATACGCCCTTTCTCGACTTCCGCCCCGGTAGCTGAGCCTGTCGAAGCTATTGTCAGCACCCCATGTATCACGCACAATGAAAGAAACGACTCAGAACAAAGAAGGTATTCTAAATGAGTAATTTATCAATCCAGGCTTTACAGCAGCGCAAGAGCCACAGTCAATTGGGGGATCCCTTTCCTGGCGAAGCTGAAATTCGGGACATGCTGGCAGTGGCCTGCACCGTGCCAGATCATGGCCGCTTACAGCCCTATCGTTTTATTGTGATCGGCCCCAATCACAAACGAGCTTTGGCTCAGGCTTTTCGTGACAGTATTCAATCCGCTCGTGAAGAAGCCGTGCCAGATGCGGTGCTAGAAAAAGTCGCAGCCAAAGCCGATGCGGCTCCCCTGCAAGTCTATCTGGTCTTTTCGCCCCTGCGGCCCCACCGAATTCCGGAATGGGAACAGTTTGCGACAGCTTCTTGTACGGGTTATGCTCTGACACTGGCTGCAGAAGCTCTGGGCTATAGCGCCATTTGGAAAAGCTTTGCTTATAGTGATCAGCCAGCCTTTCGGGCTTATTTGGGCTTAGCAGAACATGAGCAAAATCTGGGCTGGGTGAATCTGGGCAGCGCACTGGCTGAGAAGCCGGAACGGCCCCTCAGTGACGAAAGCAGTAAGATCGAATTGCGGCTCTAATAATTTGCGAAATTGGTGAAATTTGCTTGATTTATGTATAATGGTCAGCATGCAGCGTTAAATCCCTGATATTCGAGAAGAGGCAGTTGCCATGTCAAACTCCTGGCCCGTATCCAGCTTAATCATGTTACGTCCACAAGCCTTTGGCTTTAATCCTGAAAACAATGACAATTCCTTTGCGCAGGATATAGAAGGTGATTTTCAGGCCATGGCTTTACAAGAGTTTGAGCGGGTCTTGTTTCAATTGCAGCGCCTGGGCCTGGAAGTCTTGGTGCTAGATGACTGCAGCCTTTCGCCCGACGCCCTATTTTTGAATAATTGGTGCAGTCTGCATGCCAATGGGGAAGTCATTTACTATCCAATGAAGTCGCCGCTGCGTCGCCAGGAATTACAACGGGATTTGCCGCAACGCTTAGCCCAGGCGCGTTTTGATGTGCGGCAGGTGCTGGATTGGTCTGATTGGGCTGAGCGAGGGAAATATTTAGAAGGCACTGGCAGTATGGTGCTTGATCCTATCAACCACAAAGTTTATGCCGCGATCTCAGAACGGACTGATTTGCAGGCTGTAAAACAGTTTGCTAGTCATTTTAATTACGAAGCGGTCTGTTTTCATAGCTTGTTGCCGGGGGAGCCTGAGGCAATGCCTGCGTATCATACCAATGTGCTGATGGCGATCGGCCAGGGCTTTGTGCTTTGGTGTCCGGAAGCCTTGCCACTGGAGGCCGATCGCCAACGTTTAAAAGAGCATTTTCAGGCTGATCAGATGCAAGCCATTGCACTCAGCCTGGAGCAAATAGCGGCCTTTGCGGGCAATATGCTGCAAGTGCGCACCCCGTCAGGAGTCTGTTTGTTGATGTCCCACTTGGCTTATCAGAGTTTGCGACCCGAACAAGTGCAAGAGATCAAGGAACTGACAACGATACAGGCCTTTTCTATTCCGACAATAGAGCAAGTGGGTGGTGGCAGCCTGCGCTGTATGCTGCTCGAAAATGCCTTGCCACGCCTCTAAGCCAGACGATTAGTCGGCTTTGACTTTACGTCCGCTGGCAGTGGTTAGATGGCTGGGAGCAGACAGAACATTTTTGTCGGTATCTGGCTGAGACATCAGCGCCCGTTGTTGCATCATGCGCAAAGTGGCCAGATCATACTGGGGTGGCAAATCCAGACCGCGCATGCGCATATCTGAAGCAAGCAGATCCATCGCGACGACAAAGACATGGGCTTCTGTAAAGTCGATTTTGTGGTAGCGGGCGTCTTGGGGGCGGCCAGCGCGCAGCATATGCTCATTGTATTCACGAGCGACGATACCATGGCCTGAAATATATTTGAAAATACGCCTGGCTTCGACATTGACTCGGGGTGAAATATCCGGGAAATCGCGTAAGATTTTATCTAAATGTTGGTTCTTGGCAGTAATGCCACCGCGTTTATCGACATCAATACGCGGAATGTTTTTCTTGAGATAGCGATGCAATGCGGACATATCATCCCAATGGGGAGAATTGCGGATGCTTCTGAACTCATTTAAGACCCCGCGCTCACTCAGAACCAGCAGCAAGAAATTATGGATCTTTTCACGTTGGGAGTCATTATTATAAAAAGAGCCGAAATTGGGGCTTTCGATTTCGATGCCAACGGCACCCCGACCATCGTATTTATTATTGTGTGAGTCCTTGGTGGGGTAGGCGGTGACGCGAGGAATATCGCCGCCAGTGCGTAAATTGCCACGGGTGAGCTTCAGCAAGCGTGCCTTTGAGCGGCCAGGGGCATTTTTTAGGTTGCCAGTTAAAAAATAATTGGAAACATTTTTATAGCGATTGGGTCGTTCGACAATATGGCGGCCCCGGCGTGAACGTAAAAATGCCGAGAGCGTGTATAAGGGGATATCCGGGCGCTTATTGGCCGTCCAGTGTAAGACAACCTGGGTAGGCGGTGGAGTCCGTTTCAAGTTGAAACTTTGACGAAAGGGGTAGTGGAAATTTTTAATAAAATAATTGAATTGCGTGGCCGTAAAAATGTTAAAACGTTGATTAATTTCGTGGAAGACGTCGATCACATCAGGTAAGGTTTCGACGCCAGCGCGTCTTTCTGTGTCAGTTAGGGCAATCGAACGCGATGAAATGACCCGTGTCAGCTTGTCTTTACTAGAGACAGCAGCCAATTGAAAGCTTGTATCTGTATCAATTTTTTTGGCCCAGGCACTGGATTGCCCACCCATTAAAAAGATGCCGATCGCCAATGCGAGCAGTCTATTTTTGATCATCTGAAACCCCAAACCGTCCAAAAGTTAAGCGAAGGTAAATAACCTATCCTTAATATTTATAAACCAGTTTGCGGGTCTTTTAATAGAGAGTCGGCCTATTCAGGTCACAAGCTTACTCATAAATTAACCTGCCTTAAGTCTTTCTTGATAGATCTATAGCTTAAATTTAAATACTTTACGGCCAAAAAAATAGTTGATCTCTTGAACTGAGAGTGGATTTTTGACGGGTAGCAATGGCACAATAAGAGAATGAAAACTATCAATCCACTTCTCTCGCTTTTGATTTGTTTGGCCAGCACAGCTTGTGATCCTGTACTCAGTACAGGGGGCAGCGATCTGAGCCAGCCCACCTCTGCAAGCACTGCCTCATCAGCCAAACCGGGCAGTTCTGATATTCGCTTGAATCCCGTCAGCTTAATTGGTGTCGTGCGAGCACGAAATGGGCAGGCCTTGATCTCCAATGCCACGGTACGAATTAATACGCACACTGTACAATCAGATTCGGCTGGCTTTTACCAATTGGATGCCTTGCCCGAAGGGGATGTCAAACTCATTGTGATGGCACCGGGCTATCAGGCTTATACTCGGACTTTATCGCTAAAAGTAGGCTCACAAGTCGAAGATATTGATTTATTGGCACTGGGTGAAACGCAGACTGATCTCGAGCCAGACTCGACTGAAACTCCGACGCCCAAGCCAGACAGTAGCTCAGAACCGGCGCCGGCACCTTCTGCTTCGGGTACCTTGATTTTATTGCCTGATGGCTCAGCGAGTGTCGCGCCGACAGCGTCGCCCAGTCCAGTTCCTTCTGCTAGCGCAAATCCCTCAGCGAGCCCTTCGGTCAGCCCAAGTCCGACGGCTAGTCCTACCCCTGAGCCTCCCTATGATCCTATATTGGATCAGGCCGTTAACTCGCAGCTCTTGATTTCTCCTCAAAATAATGATCTGCGTCTGACTTTTAGCTTGAGTCAAGTCAATGGCTTTCCTGTCAACTGGAGCAAAGGTACCGTACATGTGGAGTACTTTTTGGCCAATGGAGACGGTAGTTTTTTGACTTCAGGGCGTTCAGTGATCACGACCAATGGTGACAGTTTTGTGGTGAGTCTGGGAGCGAAAAAAGCAGATAGCACCATTATTGCTGACTATGTGTTGACTCTGCCCAATCTCAGTCAAATTAAGAAAAAAGAAACCCTGTCCCCATGATCATCCAATCAATGTCTATGACTCAGCCACTCCGCAAATTGGGGATATCGATCCAGCCCAGCGGCAAAACCCGACGCCCTGTTGCGGAAGTTGAGGCCAGCGCAGCACCTAAAAAGGAAAGCAATGAATTCAATACCCACGAAAGCGTTGCCTTTGGTGGTTTGCAATTGCTGGATTTTGATCAGGCTTATCTGCTTAATAAAACCCTGCCTCGACAAAAGCATGACTTAAACCCAGACTTGATTAAAGAGAGCCATTTACTGAATGCTTTGTCGCATCTGGGGGCGGAAATTGATCTTGATCGAGCCTTAAATATACAAAGTCAAGCCGCTTCGATTGTGCAGCGCATCCGTCAACAAACCCCAATTGCTGAAGATACGCAATTACTTTTGGTGATTGAAGGTGCTTTTGGAACGATTGAACTCGACCTTGAAAAGCTACAACCAGAACATTTGAGCGTTGCGTTTGCTGCCGGATTAGCACAGAGTCCCTCTGAGCAAATTGAAGTGAGTCATCAGCAAATAGCAGGCCTTAATCATAAAATTCGTTCTCAGATGCGCTTCACAACTAGCGTAGCCGAGGCGCAACGGTGGTTGAATCTGAGTCAGGCTGCTGGGTTAAAGCTACCGGAATTTTTGCAGGCTGCTTTGGGTTATAATCCCCTGGATCAGGAACAATCAGTCAGGTATTTTCTCAATGAAACCCAGAATGCTGAAATAAGTAAAAACCCTGAAACCCTGGCTCTGGAACGCTTGATTGCAGAGCGTGTTGCTGCATTGGTGGCTGAAGCGAATGCCCTTGGAGATCTGTTGGAGCTGGCGCCTCAGCCAGATAGCCCGGACGTACTGGAGTTATTGCGGGCCTTTATGGCTATTTTTAAGCAATTGGATCTTGATCTCAAAGCGCTGTTAAAACCCCAACTAGAAAAGCAAAACTTTGATCGGCAAGTCCTGGCGCAATTTGCCACTCAATTGCAGGCCCGGCTTAAAATCAGTTCGGATTTTCTTGATCAATTGCAGGCTCAACCGACGGATCGATTGGGTATCTTGGTGACGCATTACCGCCAGGATCTGGCTGCCCGTTTGAGTCTAATACAGCAAAGTGCACTGTCGACTGAAGAGCAACAAATTATCGCGGGTAGCCGTGAACTGCTATTAGCAGCATGAGCCTGTAGATAAGCGAAAACTAACCAGTAGCTGATTCGGCTTTCTCTTTTCCAGATTGCTCTAGATCACTTACTTAAGCGATCGCTGCCAGAATAGTTAAAATTGCGGTAAAATGCCAGCACGAAACAGGAAATACAGTAGATACATTATGACAGACATCATCAAACGTTTTCAGGATCGCTACCCCTTCGATTTAGATACTTTTCAAATTGAAGCCGCTCAAAAACTTAGCGATGGCCGCTCCGTGCTGGTGACAGCACCCACTGGCTCTGGCAAAACGATTGTGGCTGAATTTGCAATCTTTGATGCCCTCGATCGCAATTTGCAGGTGATCTATACCACGCCGCTTAAAGCGTTGAGCAATCAAAAATTTCGAGATTTATTGGAGCATTACCCTGAGAACCGGGTCGGTCTGGTGACCGGGGATGTGTCGATCAATCCGCAAGCTGATGTGGTCGTCATGACCACTGAGATCTTACGCAATATTCTCTATCAAAATCCGCAACGTCTGGATTCGGTACTCTATGTTGTTGTAGATGAATGTCATTATATGAATGATATCGATCGCGGCACAGTCTGGGAAGAAATTATTATTCATGCGCCCAGCCACATGTGTTTGGTCGCACTTTCGGCCACGATTGCCAATGCCGACGAATTGGCCAATTGGATTTCGTCGATTCACAATGAAATGCATGTGGTCGAACATTTGGAGCGCTCTGTGCCATTGCAGCACTTTTATTTTAGCGGTGAAGCACTCTATACGGTCTTTAATTCCAAAGGCAAGATTAACACCAAATTAGAGCGTCTGGCGAAAAAGCAAAAAGAAGATAAAAAGCTAATGCATCGGGATCGGCGCAGCAAAGGGCGCCGCGGCGGCGGTAGTTCCAGGCCCAAGCCGGTGTCCGAAGGCCGTGTGATTCAGGAATTAAATGAGCAGGGCATGCTGCCAGCCATTTACTTTATTTTTTCGCGTCGCAACTGTGATCTGGCTTTGTCAACCTGCCTGGAAAATGGCCTCGATTTGACCAATGACAAAGAAAAAAAGGAAATCAAAGCAGCGATTGCTGAATTTGTAAATGCCTATCCCAGTCTAAAAGAAACTGGCCCTTCGACTGAAAACCTATTGATGGGTTTGCCTTATGGCCTGGCAGCGCACCATGCTGGCC
>JBBKWI010000076.1:0-121269 GCA_037968875.1 Candidatus Sericytochromatia bacterium
CAGCTAATTTTAGCTGCGTATCGTCTCTTTCACCTGCCCGTGCATCTTTCTCAGACATAAATGTTGAGGTTAAAATATTATTGTTGCGCAACATTCTTTGTTGCTCAACGGTTGTGAGCCCTAGCTCTGACATGGAGCGAGAGAGATTGCCTGCATATGAGTAAATAGACATAGAAAACACCCTTTCCGAAAAAAAACTTTATCACATGTCACTTGTCCCACTTGATCTCTTAAGACTGAAGCGGCTTAATATTTATTTAATTAAGATCACAAGTTAAATAATAGTTTATTAATAAACGGTCTCAAATGCGATCGTTTTGGGATCTGAATAGCTGACAAAAAAGTTGAACATACTGTATTATACGCTGTAAATAGTAAGCACTTCCCACGGGTAGATCCTGAAAATAAAATCAAGGGGTCAAGCTTCATTTTTGAAATTTGATTAGGATACCATCAATCTATGCATACCCATATAACAGTTAAGAATGCCAATGAGCATAATCTGCAGTCGGTCAGCCTTTCGCTTCCACGAAACCAGTTAATTGTATTTACGGGTGTGAGCGGTTCAGGTAAATCCAGCCTGGCTTTTGATACGATTTTTGCCGAAGGCCAGCGGCGGTATGTCGAGTCTTTGTCTGCCTATGCGCGCCAGTTTTTGGGGCAAATGCAAAAACCTGATGTTGAGCTAATTGAGGGGCTTTCGCCTGCGATTTCAATCGATCAAAAATCAACCAGTCATAATCCACGCTCTACCGTTGGCACGGTAACTGAGATCTATGACTATTTACGTTTGTTGTTTGCACGCATTGGCGTTCCGCACTGTCCGGATTGTGGGGCTGAAATTCAATCTCAAACCATTGATCAGATGATCGATAAGATTCTGACATGGCCGATGGGGACCAAGCTCTATATTTTGGCGCCGCTGGTACGGGGACGCAAAGGGGAGTACAAAGCCTTATTGGATACCCTGGTGCGGGATGGCTTTACGCGGGTCAAAGTGGATGGTGTTTTTCATGAACTCAGTGATGAAATTGTACTCGATAAAAATAAAAAACACACGATTTCATTGGTGATCGATCGGATTCGTTTGAAATCAGAGGCACAGTCTCGACTGACGGAGTCCTTGCAATTGGCGTTAGACAAGGGGGAAGGGCTGGCGATTATCGAGGAAATGGATACGGCAACAGAGCATTTGTTTAATCAACATTTGTCTTGTCCGGCTTGTGCTTTTAGCTTCCCTGAAATGGCCCCCCGCCTATTTTCTTTTAATAGTCCTTTTGGTGCGTGTTCTGAGTGCCATGGTTTGGGTGTTCGTCAGGAAATTGTCGAAGCTAAAATTATTCCCGACCCCAGTCTCTCTTTAGATCAAGGAGCGATCCATCCCTGGGTGCGCAGCCTGGAAAAAAAATCAGGTTCTTATTTAAAAACACTACTCGAAGCCCTGCGGCTAGAGTTGGGCTTTGATCTGCAGACCCCCTTTGAGAAATTGTCGCCAAAGGTTAGAAAAGCCCTGATTCATGGCTATGCACAACGTATTAAGGTCAATTATAAGAGCCAAAAAAAGGGTGGCATGGAATATAGCTTTCATACCCGTTTTGAAGGTGTTATTCCTCGCTTGCAACGCTTGTTCGAAGAAAGTAGTTCGGATTCGACACGGGCTGAGGTTGAGCGTTATATGGAAAAGCTCCCTTGCCCCAGTTGTGAAGGGCGTCGCTTGCAGCCAGCCGCTTTGTCTGTGAAAATTGGAGCGATTTCAATTGCAGATGTCACCGCCCTCTCGATCGAAGGTTTCTTTGACTGGCTACAATCCTTGAGTTTGAGCGAGCGCGAGCAATTGATTGCCGAATTGATCTTAAGAGAGTTAAGTGAGCGTTCGCGATTTTTGTTAAATGTGGGCCTGGATTATCTTAGTTTGAGCCGTACGGCCAACACGCTCTCGGGTGGTGAGGCCCAGCGTATTCGTTTAGCAACACAAATTGGCTCTGGTCTGGTAGGCGTCTTGTATATTCTGGATGAACCCAGTATCGGTTTGCATCAGCGTGATAACCGGCGCTTGTTAGATACCCTCAAACGCCTTCGAGATCTGGGCAATACGCTGATTGTCGTTGAGCATGATGAAGACACCATTCGTGAGTCTGACTATCTGGTGGATATTGGTCCGCTTGCAGGGCGACATGGTGGGAAAATTGTGGCACAAGGAAGTTTAGCCGATATTCTAAAATGCAAAGACTCTTTGACGGGTCAGTATCTCAGCGGAGCTAAAACGATTGCTTTGCCCGCCAAACGACAGACCGGCATCGGTCAGGCGATTCAGATCACAGGAGCCTCTAAAAACAACCTTAAAAATATTGATGTCTCTATCCCTCTGGGTAAATTGATTTGCATTACGGGAGTCAGCGGTTCAGGTAAGTCAACGCTGGTCAATGAAATTTTGGCCCCTTCACTGGCGCATCACTTATTGCGCAATAGTCCCAAACCTCTGGATGTAAAATCAGTCACTGGCTTAGAAGATGTCGATAAAATGATTCGCATTGACCAGTCCCCGATTGGGCGTACCCCCCGCTCGAATCCGGCAACCTACACGGGCCTCTTTACACCTATGCGTGAACTCTTTGCTGAAACGGTTGAAGCAAAGGTGCGCGGTTATAAACCCGGACGATTTAGCTTCAATGTCAAAGGGGGGCGCTGTGAGGCCTGTAGTGGAGATGGCATGCTGAAAATTGAGATGCACTTTTTGCCAGATGTCTATGTGCCCTGTGAAGTCTGCAAAGGGCTGCGCTATAACCGGGAAACTCTACAGGTTAAGTGGAAAGGGGTTAACATTGCCGAAGTTTTAAAAATGACCGTTGAAGAAGCCCTGGAGCATTTTGAAAATATTCCAAAAATTCAGCGTAAATTGCAGACTCTGATCGATGTCGGCCTGAACTATATTCAACTGGGACAATCGGCAACGACCCTGTCTGGTGGCGAGGCCCAGCGTGTGAAATTAGCCACAGAGTTAAGCAAGCGCAGTACGGGCCAGACCTTATATCTATTAGATGAGCCCACGACCGGCCTGCACTTTGCAGATGTCGCTAAACTACTAGAAGTGCTACAAAGGCTTGTTAAAAAAGGCAATACAGTGCTGGTGATTGAGCACAATCTAGATGTGATTAAAATTTCTGATCATATTGTCGACCTGGGCCCTGAAGGGGGTAATAAGGGCGGTTCTGTGGTTGTTGTGGGTACTCCTGAAGATGTGGCTAGCTGCAGTGCTTCTCATACAGGCAAATTTTTAAAGCCACTCTTAAAACCCGTGACCAAAACGCCAGCCAAAAAAACAGCAGCCAAAAAAACGACAAAGAAAACAGCGACAAAAAAAATCAAAAAAGACCCAGCTCCAAAAAAACAAAGCAAAAAAGATCAAAAGTCGGCTTAGCATTGATATCAGTGGACCGACAGTTGCTATTTTTAAGTTCACTCTTGTGAAGTCGGTCGGGTCTTGATAAATTAGAATCTATGATTAATCAAGAGCAAACTGAGGATTGGGTTTTAAATACGGAAGCCCAGGTGAGCTTGGATCTAGCGACGCCTTTGCGTGGGCAAGAAATTGTTTATCGCAAGTACAGATCCGATCAAGTTCCTTTTTTGTCCACGCTTCGAGCTTTGCTGAAATCAGGCTTATTTCAGTCCCTGGAGCAGATTTTAGATGCTGAATCCCTGGCCGATTGTTCGCAGATCCCCGCTGCACACTTAGATTACCTGAAGCAAATGAATATTTTGGTCAAAGCCTCAGAGCTGGGGCGCCGCCCACATTACCAGGTGAACCTGGAGAGTCAGCTGTTGCCCATGCCGCTGGCTGCTACACCTCATGATCTGCTTTGGAACCCGGATTTGTTTGTTCAGTGGGGACGGGAGTGGCCTCCGGAATTTCAGCCTGCTCCTGCTTTTTTGGAGCAAATCTCTGCTCAGCGACCGATCATCTGGTGTCGTTCATTGACTTCTGGATGTTGGTTTCCGTATTGGGTGAGTGCTGATTTGGCGGTGTTGATAGATCAGCAGCAAGCGGATCGGATCTCTCGTTTGGCACCGGATCTACTCCAAAACTTGTCTGCTGCTGAGATTTTAGCTGCACCAACTGAATTGGAGCGAGAGATTCCTTACGCTGACTTCCAAAGGCGCTTACAACAGCAGGGCTATCTACATTTATCTGGATTGCTGCCGCCTTTGCATCGCCTGGCTTTACAGCAGCACCTGGCGACCCTCAGGCAAGAAGGGTTTTTTCAGCAGGGAGATCCGCAAGTGAAGGCGCGTGATACGGTTCATAATGAGCCTGTCTTGCGCTTTTTTCAGGCCCAAATTTGTTCGCAATTATTGCAGTCATTGGGTCTGGCTATTCAACCCTCTTATAATTATCTGGCCTATTATCACCCAGGGGCTGTGATGCCCTATCATACGGATCGTGAGCAATGTGAATGGAATATGTCTGTTTTGATTGATCAGCCCACTGAGGGCCCAGGCTCCGACTGGCCCTTGTGTTTGCAAACCCCCACTGGTCCACAGCCCATGAGCTTAGCCGTTGGGGATGGGCTTTTATATCAGGGCTCACAAATGCCCCATTGGCGCGAGACGCTCAGGGGTGAGCAGGGTGTCGGTGTCGGTCTTTTGCATTATGTGAGTCTTGATTATCAGGGCAGTCTGTGATAAATGTTGACCTGATTCAATCCGTTTTTAATTGCGGTATGATGCATAAATTATGATGTCGTACTCAGATTCAGGTTCACGAGAACAGCTTGTCTTTAATGCCGAAGCACAGTTAACCCTGCTTGTTTCTTCTCCTTCTCGTGAAAATGGTTTGACATATAAGCGCTATACACCTGTTGAAGAGCCATCGATAGTAGAGCTGCTGAGTACTTTTTTGAGTTCGGGCTTATTGGACTCGCTGCGTATTTTACTTAAACAGGGACGGCTAGCTGACTGTCCTGAGATTCCTGTGGAACATGTGGGCTTCCTACAGCGCTTAAACTTATTGGTTCCAGAAGATGCTTTGTCTCAGCGACCGCTTTATGAACCTTTGATTGAGAAACTTCCTGATCTTTTGCCTCAATTAGCGCAGGGCCCTCTCCCTGAAACTCTCGTCTTGAACCCCGCTATTTATTGTCAGTCTGAGCTTGAACCAACGCCAGACTGGCAGTCGCGCTTACCGTTCTGGAATTTGCTTTCGAAACAGCGCCCCGTGCTCTGGGTGCAGTCGAAATATTATCGTTCATGGTTTCCTTATTGGCTCGATGCATCTCTGCTTGATTTGCTGAACACAAAAGATAGCGAAGTGATTCAGACGCTTTCGCTAGAACAGCGCTACACGCTCTACCAGGCTCATGTTTTAATCGAGCCTTCTGTTCCGAAAAGAGCTGATCCGGCCCGGGCTCAAGCCTTTCTAGAAAACAATCAATATCTGATTTTACGTGGTCTTATTCCTGCTTTTCAAATGGGTGCTTTACGGGCTTATCTGCGTAAGCTCTGGCAGGAAGGGTTTTTTCAGTTTGAAGCGCCCGGAAAACTGAGTCGAGGTATCCTGCATAACGAACCGGTGTTTCGATTTTTTCAGCATCAAATTTATCACAGCTTGATTCACTTGTTAGGGCTAACAGTGAGGCCTTCTTATAATTGTTTGGCTGTTTATCCAGCTGGTGTTGCTTTACCCAGGCATTTAGATCGTGAGCAATGTATCTGGAATATGTCTGTGGTGATAGATATGCAAAAAGAACTTAAAACAGCAGATACCTGGCCGATCTATCTAGAAACGTCTCGGGGGATCCAGGCGGTTCACTTAAACATCGGCGATGCGCTCTTGTATTCGGGCACGCAAATCCCACATTGGCGTGAAACTTCAGCTCAACGCATTATGGTCGCTTTGTTCCATTTTGTTGATCTCGATTTTGAGGGTTCTTTAAATTAAATCCTGATCTTGCTGGAAATCTTGGATTGGCGTTGGCATGGCTTGATTCTCGTTGTCTAAGTTTAAAATGACTTGGATGGGCGGCCTCTGTTGTGAGTCTGAAATCTCTGAAAGGATCTGACCATCAGAGAGAGGCTGAAATCAAGCTTTGACGGGATTTACTTTTTTTAATCTGTATTTTCTAGCGCTTTAACCTTTTGGATTGAGTCGTTTTGCTGTAAACTACCAGTTGCCCTATAGTCCCGTAAACCTATATTGCTAAAGATTTTTTAAGTATTGGATAGAAAACCATGAATACAACATATTCTGCTAAAAAACAGGACACCATCCCTGAGTGGTTTGTGATTGATGCTGAGGGCGAGACCCTGGGCAAACTGGCTGTGCAAGTAGCGTCAATTCTGCGCGGTAAGCACAAACCTACATTCACTCCCCACGTAGACACTGGCGATTTTGTCGTTATCATTAACGCCGAAAAAATTCAGGTCTCTGGTAAAAAGAGCGATCAAAAACTTTATCGCCGTCATACGGGCTTCCCTGGTGGTTTAAAAACGCGGACATTTAAAGAAATGTTAGAAAAGCATCCCACTCGCATCATTGAAAAAGCTGTTAAAGGGATGATTCCGCACACCCGTTTGGGTCGTCAACAGATTACAAAACTGAAGGTTTATGCAGGGACACAGCATCCGCATGAGGCACAACAGCCCAAGCCCCTGACCGTGAACTAATCGAAATTAAATGAGGAGTCTCATTGCATGAGCACACAGTATTACTGGGGAACCGGACGTCGTAAGACAGCCGTTGCCCGCGTTCGCTTGCAACCGCAAGGTGAAGGCAAAATTATTATTAATAAGCGTGATGGCCTCAATTATATTGGTGGCAGCCCACGTTTAAGAGAAGACATTATTGCTCCCCTTAAGCTTTTGGGTTTTGAAACCCAATATAACCTGATCGTCAATGTTCATGGGGGCGGGATTCATGGTCAGGTCGGCGCGATCCGTCACGGTTTAGCGCGTGCGCTGCTCCAGGTAGATCCGACTTATCGCCAGCAGCTTAAAGCTGCGGGCCACTTAACCCGTGACCCACGTATGAAAGAGCGTAAGAAATACGGCCAGAAAAAAGCCCGTAAACGCTTCCAGTTCTCTAAACGTTAAGACTATTTTTAATAAAACACCCGTTAATCAATCGATTGGCGGGTGTTTTGTTTTTAGATCACCTTCTCAAATGATCAAACTATGTTAACCTAGAAAAGAATTTTCAAATCCCGGCAAAAGTTTTTTTTCTTTTTTTTAGCAAAAACGTTTAAAAAAAATGTCAGCTGGGAATAAGTAAATAGATTCGATTCAGCATTGCTGATTGCAATCTGAAAAGGGTCGGTCGTCGACCAATACTATATAGAGGTAATTAAAGACTATGATCAAGTCTCTCAAGAAAAAACAGGGTGGTTTTACCCTGATCGAACTGATGGTTGTTATTGTTATTATCGGTATTCTGGTAGCTATCGCGCTGCCTAACTTTATCGGTGCCCAGGATCGTGCCAAGCTATCTAGCGTGAAAGCCAATATGCACACCTTCCAAACCGTTGCAGAAACCTACGCTGTTGACTGGGGTGGCGTTTATCCTAAAAACTCAACAGAAATGCAGGCAGAAGCCAATGGTACAGCTGGCGCTGTTGGAGCAAAAAATACCAATAAGTATTGGAAAGATTTTAATAATCCGTTTACTTCAGCAAAAGGTGAAGGCGCTACCGGTAAGGCAGGGTCTTATATGGATGCCGCAGCCCCTACTACTCTTGTAGCAAAAGCTGATGCAGGCAAAGTGGTTTATGATACCACAACCATTACTAATACCAACAATAGCCAGTACAATATCTATGGCCTGGACAAAATTGGCGTGCCTCTCAAAGATAAAGGTGTTATCTTTGTCTTAAGCAATAGCTAAATTTAGCTCTTAAACAAGCCCGTAAAAGCAAGCTGAAACTCCGGTTTTAGTTTGCTTTTTTTATGGATTAAATATCTGGCAGTGAATGATGATCTTCAATATGATTTTAGCCTGTTGCTGACTTGATTTCTCTTCGTTCTCACTCTGTATTAGTGCCTGGGTTGTCCGCAAGTTAATCTTTCTTTTTATTTGCTTGCTAAGCCTTCAGCGCTGATAAAGAAAGGCAGCTGTTTCAGATATTCTTTTTCAGTGGATCCGTATTCTGCAGGGAGAACGAATTTTTTGACAAGTAACTCATAATCAGCAAGCCAGCCATTTGTTAAGCATTTGATGGCGAGAATATTGACCAGGCCACGATCCATATCTTGGGGGGGAGTGGATTTCAGGAAGGTCTGTAATTTTTGTTTGTAGACCTCTGGCGTTTCCGTTTTTAAGCTGTGTAGCAAAGTGAATTTACGCTTAGAAAGGTCGCCATTAGGCCTGATATCCATTCGCTTTTGATAAGATTGGGCTAACTGAGACTGTTCCCAGTTAATAAAGGGGAAAACGTGATAAAAACGCTCAAAAAAGAGGGCGTCAATATTCGAGCTTTGTGCCTTGAGTGGGAGCTCAGCTAGCAATTGACGAAGTTCTTGAATCCGATTGATAAAATCTGGGTTTTTTGCTAATGACTTCTCTTTATGTTTCAAGTAATCAGGCTCAAAGAGGCTTTGATAAATACTGGCTTGTTCATAAGACAGAAAAGAAAAGAGCCGGACATTTTCTTTGGTGTAAAAGGCTAATTCAGCTTGATTGTCGACCAGGGGGTAAAAGTCAGAGTTTGCCTGATGTTGTGCAAGCAGGGGTTCAAGTGAAGGGCGTGAAACAAGATAGTGAGCGCCATTTGCGTATTCACTGACGCTTGACTTAAAGCGGGCTAAATCAGGGTTCAGGCTGGCCAGCTCCTGAGAGCGATCTGCATTCCTGAGGTCAAATGCTTGATTGGATGCAAAAATAATGACATCCGTAAAATTAGAGAAATATTTGTCGCTACTATCTATTTTAGGTATGCCGTAAATCTGGATATAAGTAAAGTTTTCAGAAAGCGCTTTAAAGATCGAGAGTAACAAATCTGAGTTGAACTCATAGCTATGCATCCATTGCACCAATAAGCCATCCGGCTTTAAAAAGCGCCGAGTATCCCCATAGAATTCAGTTGTGAAAAGGCTTGATACGCCGCTGACCCAGGGGTTAGAGGGTTCGGAGATAATCAAATCGTAAGGTTCAGCTTGATTGTAGAAATAGGTTTTGGCGTCTTCAAAATGAATATGCGCTTTGGGGCTATTATAAACGCGTTGGTTATAAGGGAGAAAACCTTTGGCTAATTTATACATTTCAGGTTCGATTTCGATAATGTCTGCGGATTGTAGCAAGGGGTCTCCAAGCAGATAATGAGCTGTCATGCCGCTTCCCAGGCCGATGACCGCAGCGCGATAGGGCTGTTTCATCAAGTGCATCGGGTAAAGCGCCAGAGCAGCCTGGGTGACGTCATCGGTTCCAATTCTTTGGGGCGTTTTCCCCATATACAAGCTGGCATCCACTTTGCCATTGGTCGCAATCGTTTTTTTGATTTCTGTGTCCACTAAAGAGACGGTTGCTGTTTTGCCGTGGCGAATAATGAGATTGAGATTTCTTGCCGAATCTAAATTTAAAAGGGAGCTCTGACGATAGAGAAAAACACCCGAAGTGAGAATAAAGTTATCCAGCTTTAAAAAGAGTGCGGGTATCAGCAGCAAGATACTGAGTGCAGCACTGGCAAGCTTAATGCCCACTGGGGACGCACTAAAGCCAATAATGCTTAAGCCTAAGATGATATCAACCAGGCTACCTGCCAGAATAAAATTCTTGAGTTGTAGCAGCGGTAGTAGGTAAAGACCGCCAATGGCTGCGCCTAAAATGGCTCCCAATGTGTTCCAGGCATAAATTTGGCCAACCCATTTTTCATCTTGTTGTTTGTGTTGCAAGGTTAGCCAGGTGATCAATGGCAGAGTCATGCCAGCACAAAAACTAGCTGGAAACATCAATAAGAGACTAATCAAGTATTTAAATACACCAAAGACATAATAAGCAGATTCTGTTTGCTTGAAGACTTCACCGGCATGATTAGCGAGATAGAAAAGGCTTTCATAACCCAGTAGGCTGGCTGCAGCCAATAATCCCATTGCTATCTGAATACCCCCTAAAATTAACCAGATGCGTTTAAATCTCCCCAGGACAAAGCGAGCGCAGAGTCCGCCGCAGGCCAGCCCTAAAATAAAGGCTGAAATCATGACGTCGAAAGAGTGAGTAGAAGAGCCCAGCAGTAGGCTTAAAAGCCGTATCCAGCCAATTTCATAAATGAAAGACGCCAGCCCAGTTAAAGTAGAAGTGAGCACCAAAACCATAAGAATCTGGTTATGAGAGAGTTTGATGCTGATGCTGCTTGATAAGAGAGGAGCAGAAGGAACTTTTGTCTCTGGCTGAGGTGTGTTAAGCACTTTTTGATAGCTTTTGTTGATGGCTAAGAAAGCAATGGCGATCAAGAGGTTGATTGCACCTACCATTGCAAGTGTGCCTGGGGTACCGTAAGCCGGAATGAATACAAAAGAAGTAAATAAGATCCCCAAAGCACCGCCCAGGGAATTGGTGAAATAGAGCCAGGGTAGAGAAAATCGTCCTTCGTCCTTAGATAATCGCATCACGCCAACGACCAGACAAGGGAAGGTGCCGCCCAATAGAATGGCCCAGGGAGCAGTGGTGACGATCGCCAGACTAATTTTCAAAATATTCAACAACAGCGGATTAATTTGGCTATTTGCGATCCAATTGAAAAAAACTTGGGTGGTGCTTTGATAGAGTTGATGGTAAAAAAGCCCCCCCAGGCCGATCCCTATTTCTAACAAAGCATAGAGTAAAAAAGGCTGTGAAAAGCGTTTTACAATTTTTCCGAACAGATAAGCTCCAATTCCCAGGCCCCCCATATAAATAACGAGGGTCAGGATTTGTCCGTAAGAAGCGTGACCCAGAAGGAGCTTTAGATAGCGCGACCAGATACCTTCATAGATTAACCCAGCAAAACCTGAAATTGCGAATAAAACGTAAATGAGAGCCTTTATTTTCATGATCTTGAAACTTACCTGCTGCAATAAATAGTACGAGAGACTTCTTTCTATAATACGCTAGTCTTTATTTATCTGCCATGATCCTGCTTAAAGAACAGAAGCGTTCCAGAACAAGTCCAAATCTAAAGAATGTTAGAATATGACAGAATCAAAGCGAGGTGAGATATGCAAATAGACAAGAAGCAAGTCGGTGCACTTGAAGCGGTTGGAGGCATGGTATTGGTACTCTTTGGTCACCGTATCAAAGGTCTGAGCCTCTTTACTCATGGATTTTACAATCTGGAACAAGAATTTCGTAAAGCGAATCCTGATTTGCCGCCAGGCTTCAAGGCCCGCTGGAATCAGGCGGTCACTTTTTATGATGCGACCCATCAGAATGAAGTAAGTCGGACCTTGCATCGCTGGGGCATACCCATGATTGTTGGGGGGGCGCTGGGCTTATTGGCTGCGCCGATCTACCGTAAAGTTTGGTGGAATTCAGCTTTTTTGTTTGCTGTGGGTTGGATTTTGAATATTATCGGCCATGGTAAATATGAGAAGAATAATCCTGCTTTTACCGAAGATCCCCTGTCTTTTATTGCCGGCCCGGTCTGGGATTTTAAACAGCTCAAAAATGGCGGAAATGCGATTCAAGCTGGACTGACAGTTGTTGAGAACGAAGCATGAAAAAAGAAGACCAACCCATTTTTCAGCAGCGTTTAAAAAACGCTGAAACCCGCGTGGTTAAAATTGTTTTCCCCAATACCACCAATCACTATGACACTTTATTTGGGGGGACTGCCCTGCAATGGATGGATGAAGTGGCTTCGATTACCTCGATTCGTTTTTCGCGTCAGCAAACAGTGACTGTTTCGCTTGACCAAATTAATTTTAAACAGCCGATTCCCTCAGGATCGTTTGTAGAGTTAGTGGCCCAGATCAAGGAAGTGGGGCGAACCAGTATGAAAATCCAGGTGGATGTTTATTTGGAGCGTATGGACAAAGATGGTCGAGAACGTGCGATTGCGGGGGTGTTTACTTTTGTCGCGATCAATGAAAATAAACAGCCGGTACCGATTGAATGGGATCGGCCTCTAGATATTTCGTTGGTATGAGCCACTCCATTCAACGCATGATAAATCAGGGAGCCTGGATAGCGGCTCAAGCAACGATATCCAGCGCGCTTGCAAATGATGCCTCTCAGCACAGTAGTTGGAGCCTACAGGCTGAACTCTATCAGAAACAAGAGCAGTCTTTGCTAGCGCTTGAGGCTCTGGAGGTCGCTCTCAGTTTGGCGCCTCAAACAGCTGATTATCATGAGCGACTGGCTGTACTTTACCAGCAGATTGGCTTAATGGACTCCAGTTTGGAGCATTACCAGGCAGCTCGCGCCTTGCAGCCCAGCTTGCAAAACACTCTCAATCTGTCCCAGGCTTTGGTTCAGCAAGGACAGCGCCAGCAAGCCCTGGTGTATACCAAAGAAGCTCTTGTTTTGGACCCCGAAAATGCCCAATCTTATGCGCTGCTGGGGCAGGTGATGGTTTTGTTTGGTCGTTTTGAGGTTGCTCAGGATGCCTTTCAGCAAAGTCTTAGTTTACAAGAAGACTTATCCGTTAGTCTTTTATTGGCCAAACTTCTGATTCGGCAGGGCCAGTTTTCACTGGCCCTGGTTTTGCTTTTGCACTGGCAAGAGAGCTCCATGCAAAGTTCTGAACGCTTGATTTATTTAAAATTATTGGGTCAATGCTTCTATTGGCAAGCTGACTTTCCCCAGGCGCGAATATATTGGCAAGAGGCTTTGGGGCTGGGATTTGATTTGGATGTCTTTTTTTTGGCTAGTCTGGCAGGTCCTTTGTTCTTTTTTAATCTTTCAGAGCAACAAAACTGGAATGAACTCTTTCAAGCATCGCAGACACTTTATCGTGACTGGGCTGAGCAGATGCCGCTTAGGCTGGCCTTGTGCCCACCTGTGATTTTCCCCTTTGCTCAGCGCAGTCAAGCCAGACTTGCCTTTGGCCACCATCTGCGTTCGATTGATTCGGACCCAGATTTGTTGGGCCGAGACCCAGCAGGCTTGCTGGGCCTGGTGGTATCAAATCTGAGCGACCCAGAGGTTCTGAGTTCTGTCTGGCAGTGGTTTAGCTATGCGCAGGAGCCAGAGCGTTTGCGCTTATTTTATATCAGCCCTGCTGACTTGCCTTCGCCTCTGGCTGCCTGGGCAGAACAAACTTTTCAAGCCCCTGTGCACTCAGAGGCCTTACTGGATTTTGTACGTGGCTTTAAGCTAAGTGGCTTATTGTTTTTTGATGTGCAGGCTGAACTGTACGCTTTGGCGGCTCGGCGTGGGGCTGCTTTACAGGTCTACGCGCCCCTTGATGCTGTCAGCAGTGGCTTAATTCAGATGGATTATTTTTTGACTGAACCCGATTTTCCAATAGAGGCTGAGCTCTGGACAGAGTCCCCTTTGCAGATAGAAGGGGTTTATTTGGGGCAGTCTCAGACTTTTGAAAAGAAAACCCGTGCCGATTGGGGCTTACCTCGTTTAGGTCATCTGTATTTATGTCCCGTCTCGCCCGATGCCTGGGGGCTGGATTTTGACTCAGTGATTCAGGCCATTCTGGCTCAGGATCGCAAGGCTTTTCTACTGGGTTTGTGCTTGCCAGATTCTAGTCTAGATACTTACCTGTCTCAGCGCCTCAAAGAACGTCTGGGAGAGCGAATGAGTCGCCGGGTGCGTTGGTTAAATCTGCAAAAACAAGATTTGCCAGGGCTGATCTCTGTGGTTGATCTAATGCTAGAGCCCCCGGGTGCCCGAACAGCCTGGGCCGCTTATCAGGCGCTATCTCAGGGAGTGCCTGTTTTGGCTGTCAGGGAGTCAATGCCCTCCTTTCAGCAGGCAGCACACTGGCTCAAAACCTTTAGCCTGGAACGCTATATTGTGCCTCTGGATGATCTCGCTTCAAGCGCTTGCCGAATTGTGAACAGTGCTTCAGAACGTGTTATGCTGGTGCAGCATTTGTCGGCTCTTGAGCCCCTTGATCAGGTTTCTCAAACAAGAGTGCAGACGATAGAAAAAAAACTTTACCAGTTAATGAAAATGGATCACCATGCAAGAAATTGACGAAGATATTAAAGCAATCATGGCACTACAAAAGCGCGGCGAGATTACCGAAGCGCGCGCCCAAGCCCAGGCCCTACTAGATCAAAATCCTGAGCATGATGAGGCCCTGCACTTACTGGGTGTGATGGCTTATCAGCAGCGAGATCTGGATACCGCACTGACCCATTTGGAAAAAGCGATTCAGATCGCCCCTAAGCCCCATTATTATAATAATCTGGGCAATGTCTATGGTGACCGCCAGGAATTAGATAAGGCCAAAGAAGCTTATCAGGCTGCTTTGCGTTTGAACCCAGCCTTTGTGGGTGCGATTAGCAATCTGGGCAATTTGTTTCGGCGCCAGGGACAGGTTGAGCAGGCTATATTTCAGTATCAGAAAGCCTTGCGCACGGATCCCAATCTGGTCGATATCTATATCAATATGGGTAATTTATTTTTTGACCTGAAGCGTTTTCCTCAGGCTATTGAGCAATATGAAAAAGCCCTGACTCGCGATCCCAAGCGCATGGATGCCTTAAATAATCTGGGTAGCCTCTATCATCAACAGCGTGATCTAGACAAAGCAGAAGAGCAATACCAAAAAGTACTGGAATTGAAGCCTGATTTTGTACCCGCCTTATACAATTTGGCAAATTCCCGTCGCGAACAACAGGATCTTGAGGGTGCTAAACAATTGTATCAGCGAGTTATAGCAGCGGATCCGAAGATGGGTGATGCTTATTATCAACTGGCGCGAATTTATCATTTTGAAGGTCAAAATGAGTCGGCGATGGACTATTATGCTCAGGCCGTAGAGCACAATCCCAAGCAAGAAATGGCCTGGCATGCTCTGGCTGAGCATGATCTTAATCAGGGAGATTCCCAGGCTGCTTTGCAGAAATACCAAAAAGCCTTTGATGCCAATCCTTATAATCCAGACACCAGCTATAATATGGGCACTTTGCTACAGCAGCTGGGGCAATTGGATGCTGCTTCTCATTTTATGGGGCAGGCGATTAAGCTTCAAGACTTCCAGGAGCAACAAGGGCGTTAGATCACGTCTTGCGTCTGATGATGCTCTATTTTTTTAAATAGGTGAGGCCATTGCCGCCAGTAGAGTAAAGGCAATGCGCCCAGTAGGGCGATCACCCAAACGCCATGGGTGCCAGCGCCAACAAGCAAAGCGCCGATGATCATTCCCGGATCTGACATGCTATTAAAGAGCGCGAATTCTCGACCTGATTTCATTTGAGTGGTGAAATTCAAGAAGGCAATAAAAGTCAGATAAGCATGCAGCGCGGCGGCCACTAATAACAGAATCGAACTATGAGTAAGCCAGAAGAGCAGTAATAATAAGCCCATAGCCAGGGGAATCGCAATCTCCAGGCTTTTTTTGTTGAAAAAATGCAAAGTACGCGCGCCCAATTGTTGACCGGCGACGAAAATGATCGCAATCAAGACGGTAATCGCTGAAATCGGCCATTTGGTGAAAAAGCTAGCTGCATAGGCCGTAATAAAGGCCAATAGAAACCCATAGAAACATTTGGTGAAAAAGAGCGAGTAGAACTTTTCAAACCAGCCATGGCCTTCGAATAAAACTTTAAACCTTAATTCTTCATCATTCTGATGCTCGGTGATCTTTTTTAGCATTGGCATCATAATTAGATTGATGGCGATGAAAATCAGACCAAAATAGAGCAAAAATACGGTGTAAGAATAATTACTGAATACGTTGAGTGTCCACTCCACAATAACAGGCCCGGTCACGTAGCCCAGGGCAAAGAGCGCGTTATAACGCACAATGCGATCTTTGGGTGGCAAGCTACTGGGGGCTGAAATGAAGTTGGTAAACAAGAGTGGGGTGGCTAAACCGCCTGCCAATCCTTCCAAACAGCGCCCAATCACCAGATGTATTTCGCCTTTAAATAAGCCCATATAGACAAATGATAAGGCAAACAGGATTTCATAAAAGGTGAATAGGTAGCGGTGTTTGCTTAGAGAGGCGACGCGGTAGACGGCGAGCTGTCCGAGTAAGAGGCCGACAAAATACATTGCAAAGGCCCAATTGGCACGTTCACCGAGTTGTTCATTGAGAATGGGGATAAATCCGCTGGCAAAAACACCATGCAAAAATGTGATTAGCAAAAGCATTGGAAAGAGCGGTTTCATGAAGGTTCCTGTTGCGTTTTTTTGTAGCGAGTGTAAATCAATGCGATACCCAACATCAGTGCTCCCAGTATCACCAAAGAGCTAATTCGGTAGATGAGTGCCAGATCAGACAAGTCAAACAAATAGACTTTGAGTCCGGCCACTAAAAGGATTCCCAAACCGTGCATGCGTAGCAGCGGAAGCTTGATCCAAAATCCCAAGCTGACCCAGAGTGTACCACAAATAGCCCAGCTGACGGAAACCCAGGAGACGCTTGCCGTCAATTGTAGCCAACGTAAGCCCGTCAGGCTCAGTGGTAATAATAAGAGCAGGGTTTGATTTTGATCGAAACGGCTGCGAAAGTACAAAAGACTGATCAGCAAGCAGATCAAGCCGAGGCCGTGCAGCCCGGCCGCTAATGCTGAAAATTGGCTTGCTATCTGATAAGTCTCTGGGAAGCCTTCGATTAAGAGATAAGCCAGCGCTGTGCTTTGGGTGAGCCAAACCAGGGCAAATCCTTGAGGTTTGGACTGACGATACCAGACCAATGCCACGCTCAATAAGCAGAGGGCCAGGCCTAGCCCGGGCGAGTCGTCAAAAATCGCAAATAACGCTCGCAGGCTACAAAGTAGGGCCAAAAACTCACAGTTAATGCTGAGTGCCGGTGTTTGCTGATGCAGCCACTTCGCTAAAAAGCTCAGACCCAGAGCCAGAATCAGCAAGCCGACGGCTAAGCCAGATTGAAAATGCCATTCCAAAATCAGTCCGAGACTTAATATTGCGATGCTCAATGGCAGGCCATGGCGTAGCAATAGGCTTTGCTTACGGGCATAAGCCCAGCCTATCAGGCCCAGCACTGCGGTCAGGAAGATCAAAGTGAATAAGAGTGCTTGATGCGCAGGCAATAAGCGGTAAGCGCTATAAGACAGAGCACTGTAGGCAAAGGCATTGATCAGAATCAGAGCCTGTTGACTTTGCTGGGTGCCCGGCAACTCTTGCTGGTGGAACCATTCGCCCAGGCCGGCATAGAGCAGAAAATAGAGCGTATTGAGACTCTGCAGTAAAATCAAGGCTTCGGGATTATCGTACCACCAGACTGCATGCAGAACCCAGGAGCCACAGATCCCCAGCAAAGCCATATGTTGCCAACGGCCAATCGCCGCGACAAAAATCAGTCCCAGGCTTAAAAACAAATTGTAAAAGACAGTCAGCAGTTGAAACTGCTGACTAAAGAGCGATGTGACAAAGCCGAGCATAAAGGCCCGGCTGGCCAGAGATTGGGATTGACGCCGTAAGGCCAGCACAATCGCCAGGGCCACGACAGCCATCAGCAAAAGGGTATCGACTAAGGCGTTAAAATGGGTGACTTCGCGAAAATAACTGAAGTGATAGGCCGCATAGATTAAGAAATAGAGCAAGGCCACGCCTCCGCCCATCAAAGCATGGGCCCAGGAACGCATACTGTCACGGCGACTCAAGTAATCACCACCCAGGATCATACTGGCTGAAACGGCAGCACCGCTGAACAAGGTTGCCAGGGCACCCAGCCAGCCTTCGAGGTAAGCAAAGCGGATAAAGAGCACCAGACCTGAGATCAGTGCCAAGATTCCAATCCAGGCAAAGCCTTGCAAGCCCAACCATTGCTCCCAGGATTGCCCTTGAAAGACAAAACGTGGTTTTTTTGCAATTTGGGGTGTTGGCTGAGCGGATATCTTTAAGCGCTTTTCGATGATTTGTAAGCGCTGATCCAAAGCGGCTTGTTCTTGGCGCAAGGCGGTCATTTCAGCTGCTAATTCAGCGTTTGACTCAGATTCAATAGGCATCACAGCAGAGGCTCTAAAATCTGAAGCATTTGCTCGAGTTCAGTCTGTGTATTATACCAATGGGGAGAAAAACGCAGGTATTTTCCTTCGCGGGCCGAGCAGAATATTTGCTCGGCTGCTAGTTGCGCTTGGATCGCATCTGCTTGCGGGTGCAGACAGGTCACAATACCCAGGCGTTCAGCAGCTGCTACTGGCGTGATCACAGTCAGCCCTAACCGCTGCAGTGACTGGATTAAAAAGCCGCTTAGACTTAATATCTGTGATTCAATTGCTGACCAGGAAGCCTGCTCAAAACAGTTTAAAGCGGCCGTTAAGGCTCGAATGCCAATTCCGTTGGGAGTGCCGAGTTCATAGCGTGCCGCATCTGGACGTAAGTTGAGTTGATAATCGAGTAATTCCCAGGAGTCGAGCACGCTCAGCCAACCTGTTTGGGAAGGTGTCAGTTGGGCCAATAATCGATCGGATATAGCGACAAAGCCCAGACCCTGCAGTGCCATCATCCATTTGTGACCCCCGCAAGCCAAAAAATCAATCTGGGCATCTTGCAAATTCATTTGGCTGGCGCCGAGCCCCTGAATTGCATCCACGCAAAACAAGATGTCGTGCTGTTGGCAGAGAGCCCCCAGGGCTTTTAAGTCAATGCGTTGGCCAGTTAAAAACTGTACATAAGAGATTGATAGTAAGCGCGTGCGCGGCGTGATTTTAGCGGCGATCGCTTCAAGAGATAAATAATAATCTTCTGGCTCGGCCCAATCAATGATCACGCCCTGCTGCTCTAAGTTGAGAAAGGGATAAATATTCGACGGGAACTCGAGCGTATTGAGCAGAATGCGATCTCCGGCTTGCCACTTGAGATCTTGAGCCACAATATTTAAACCACTGGATGTGTTTTGGGTGAGGGCAATTGATGTGCTTTTCACGCCAACCAGGCTGCCGAGTTTGGCGCGTAGCGCTTCTAACTCTTGCACCAGCACGTGATAATTTTCAATCAAGGTCGTATGGCGGCCCAATAAGTAGTCCTGAGAGGCTGCCAGAACTCCTGATGACAAGGGGCTAATTGCGGCATGATTTAAATAAATTTGATTTTGAGTATGTGGAAACTGAGCACGAATCTGCTCCAGAGCAAAGACCATAAGATCATCCCTATTATTTTTATCGATTTGCTTATCTTAGCAGACAAATTAGTTCTCTATACGAGAGCTAATTTGTCTGCCTGGATTTGAAGCTCTGAATCTAATCTTGGCGTTCAGTTTTGCTCCCAATCCAAAGTCTGAGGGTTTGACTAAGGGTGGATTTATTTTTTGGCTAAAATTTTTGTGATTATGAATTTAAAGAAACGTATAATATGATAGAGGGACTGACAATATCTGATCGTGGCGACAAAAAGGGACAATCATGGCAAAATCACAAATTACGGACAAGATCTTATTTGATGCATTGGTGCAACAAAAGTTAGCAACAGAGCTTGAGCTGATAGGTCTGCTAGACAAACAAAAAACAGAATTTCGCTTGCACCAGGATTTGGTTTCGGGCATTGCCTATTTGATTGATCCGGTGCAAGGGCAATTGCTAGTGCAAAAATATCCTCAGCAGGAAGAAATCACCCGTTTTGATTTGGGGACGGATCAGCGCCCACGCTTTGTTGCTGACGATTGGGACCCCTGGGGAAGTCATGCTTTATTAGCGACTCAGGATGAAGGCAATCGCCTCGAAACTTTTGAGTTTGAAGTCAGCCAGCCTTATGGTTTGGTGGCTTTAGAAGATAAGGTGTATCTCTATAATAATGGTCACTTAGAGACTCAGCATTTGGGCCTGGCCAAGCACGCACTCTATGGGGCTGTCTACAAGGGCAAGCCAGAGTCGAGTCCCTTTGATCTGTATTTGTCAGCCAATCAGCAGTGGCTATGCATCGCTGACCGTGGGGCGGGCAGCGTGAGTCTGTTGAACTTGCAAACCCGTGAAATGCAAGGGCCAGTACAAATTAGAAACCCAGGTAGCACCTATACCCTTAATATAGCCATCGATGAGGCCAATGAGCGGGCTCTCATCACCGATAACCAAACGGCCAGTCTCTATGTTTTACATTTCGCAAGTATGGAAGTCGAGCGTCAGCGTCTGGGACTGGGTATTCTGGGTAATTTGGTGATGGCTCCTGAAAAAGACCATGCTTATTTGATTTCGGTCAAGCCCAATTCAGCACTACATTATCTGAATATCGCTAAATGGAAAACAGAGAAAGAGATCAAGCTCAAAGGGGATTTGTTTAAAGCAGATAGCTCAGATCCATGTGATTTGCTCAGTGTTTCACCGAGTGGTGAATATGTTTTGATCATGACTTACCTGAATGATCCCAAGCCCTATACACCGGTGATTTCTGTGATTGAGGCCAAGCAGGCCAAAACTATTCGTCGCTATTCGCTCAAAGATGGGGTCAAGCCGATTCAATTGGCTTACGGGCTACTCAACCCGGTAGCAGAATACACCCGTCCTTTAGAAGAGTTGGTGATCGATGATGGTCTGGTAAATCCTCAGGCGATGTGGAGTCTCAAGCGAGAGTTACGAGCACAATTGGGTGAAGAACTGGATGATGAGCCGGCGCCACTTGCTGTTGAAGCAGGTCAGGAATCTGAGGACGAAGAAGAGCCGTCTGAAAAAGTAGAAGATCTTGAAGTAGCAGATGAACTGGATGGTGATTTAGAGGCTGACTTTTTAGAAATTGAAAAACAGATGATCGATTATTCAATGGGTACCAAAAATGATCCTGATTCAGATCAGCTAAATATTACGCCCAAAAAATCCAGTAAAATTAAGCTGCCGCCAGCAGCGATCGCTGAAATTGTGGATATCTTAGTAACGACCTTTGAGAAGCAAGTCAATCAGGAAGTGCGGGAGCTACCCGAAGTCATGGCTACTTTGCGGATCGAGGCAGAAGAAGCGCGTAAGCAATTAGAGGACTATGATTCGGTCTTGATTCAAATCGAAAACCTATTACCCAATCAAAGCTTAAAAACCTTTATTGTACGTGAAGCGATCGTGATGATGCTGGAGCTGCAAGAATCGATCAAAGAAAACTTGCGGGTGGTACCGACGGATTGCCCTAACTGTAACCAGCCTTTAAATGGCAGCTGGGATTGTTCGGTTTGTGGTTTTGAACTGGAAAGCCCTGACCGGGCCAGTAAGCGTGCGATTGCATCTGCTGATGCGGTAGCTAATTTGCCTCAAGGCCATTTGGTACTACCTGATCCCCAGGGCCTACGGCTCTTGCAATTAAACCCTTATAAATATGTCTCTTGGCATTTAGACCCTGATCAATTGTCTTGCCAATATCCTGTGGATACTCTCTGGCTACCCAATGACAATGTTTTAGTCGTTGATAAAGATGGTAACGCGGTTTTAGAAGTAGGTCTGCGTGGCAAAGTTTATTGGCATTTCGATACCAAGCGCTCCGAAGCGCATAGCCTGAATGAGCCAGTTAAGATCACCTATTTTATGTCGCCCGAAACCGAGGCGCGGCATTATCTGATTGTCGATCAGGGCAATCACCGGGTGCTTGAGGTCAATCGCGATCATGAGATTATCAAGGAGTTCGGTGTCAAAGGCATCCCGGGGGCTGAAGGTAGCAATCTGAACACGCCCAGCGATGTGCAGTTTACCCACGAAAAAACTTATCTGGTGGCCGATACCGGTAATCACCGTGTGATTGAGTATAAAGAAAATGGGGGTATTGAGAATAGTTGGGGTGAGGAACTCAAGCTCAACTCCCCAACTTGTGCTCAGCGCCTATTCAATGGACATACCCTGATTGTGGACTCAGGTAATTACCGCTTGCTTGAAATCGATCACAGTGGCGATATTGTACGGGAATGCCTCTATTATACCTCCAAGGTGGATCCTGAGTTTCGAGTGGTTTCACCGATCAAAATGATTCGTTTGCTCAATAAAGATGTTTTGATCATGGATGAAGATAAATTGATCCAGGTGATGCTGCACACCAATCAATTGGTGTGGTATAGCAAGATCGAAGACCTGGCTTTTCAACCCAAAGTCGATGCACCTGAGATTGTCGTGGATGAAGATGGCACCGAGCGTCTGGTTTATAAAGTGATCGAGCATGGCGACATACGGCCAGTACGCCTGTCGCAAAAGATTAACTTTAAACGCATGCAGAAATTGATCGAGGCCCGTTTGCGGGCTGAGGCTGACGGGGTTCATCCTGATGATGGCAAGTCCAGTCATGCAGCAGATCAATTGAGGTCTTTGATTGAAGATCGCAAGCTAGAGCAGAGGCGCAATTTACATCAAGAGTTGGTAATGGACTCGGTGCATCCCTCTGAATTGCATTTGAAGCCGGGGGTGGAATTGCCACCCATGCGCCACTACACTTTGGATCGCCACCACAATGCGATGATCCGTCTCAATCGCAAGGGCGAAGTCAAGTGGAGCTATGGCTTTGAAATGGGACAGGTCTTAACGCGTCCGCGGCATTTTAGCGAAACCCGCCGCACCTTATTGGTCGCTGATACAGGCAATAATCGAGTGGTTGAGATTTCCAAAGCCGATAAAGAAGTGATTTTGGAGTTACTTGGGCCTGAGGACTCACGCCTGGGTAGTCCACGTTCGGCTGTGCGGCTGGGTATGGGCCGCACCCTGATCGCTGATCAACGCAATAAACGACTGGTTGAGCTGAGCCCACGTGGAGATATCGCCTGGGAATACAATAAATCGGGCCAGATCGCTTCTCCCCAATACGTTGAGGAAATCAGCAATGGCCATCTCTTGTTTGCGGATTCAATGCTCAATAGTGTGCGTGAAATTGATCGCGATGGCAATTTGTGCTGGTCTTATGGTAGCCGTCTCAAAGGTCGTGGTCAAGGTCAACTTTTTGCACCTGAGTTTGCGACTCGCTTAGCCAATAATCACACGCTGATTGCTGATACGCGTAATAATCGGGTGCTAGAAGTCAATCTGCAGGGGCAAACGGTTTGGTCTTACGAGGGCGATCCTGTCAAACGCCTGACTTTGCTTAACCCGACTTGTGTGGAGCGCTTAGAAAGCGGCAATACCCTGATCACCTATAATAACAATCGTGAAATCGTCGAGGTATCTCCTGAGGGTGAGCGTCTGTGGTGGTACAAGATGGGCAATGATGTCTTTATGACACCGGTTCATGGTAGTGCCCGCGGAGCCATGCAAATGGTCGAGAAAGTATCGCCTTATTATAATCCGATTGAGAAACGTTTGATTCGCTCAGCCGAAGAAAAAGCGATGTGGGGCATGGAGATTCACGTCAGTCTGATGGATAATACCCAGATGAAGTCTGTGCGGGCTTCTCTGGTGCTGATGGTGCTCGAAAATTCAGGGACCGTCATCAAAACCTTTCCTTCACCTGAAGAATTATTGGCCGATAAATTTGGTCGAGATCTGATTATTGCCTTTATTCTGGACCCCAATAAAGATCCAGAAGAGCTTGCCGAAGACGTACGTTATATTGCTGAGGTTGATCAGGCGATCATGGAGCGGATTTTGTTTGAAGATCCAGTGGCAGCAGTCTAGTTAGGGCCGGTGTCAAAGGTTTATAGATCGTATGGGCAAACTCCAGGTGATTCTGGCTGTTGTAAAAGGCGACGACCATTTCTTCTGCAGAGAGGCGAAAACGGGTAAAGCCCAGATTGGTGGCGGCATAGCGGGTATTGCTTTGCCAGCGAACGTCACGGGATTTAGCGCCAGCCCCGCTGATCACAAAGTTTAGACTGCCCTGGGCTTGTAGCATTTGCTGATCATGATCATGACCAGCCAGATAGAGATCGACATTTGCGCGTTTGAGGATCGGCTCTAGGTTTTTGATTAAGCCTGGATTATTGCCATGCTGACCCCCGGAGTAGATTGGGTGGTGGCCATAGACGATTTTCCAATGGGCATCAGAGGCGGCCAGGGTTTGGGCCAGCCATGCCAATTGTTGACTGGCATCCACCAACGGATTGGCTAATGGCTCTGTATCTAAGGCGACAAAGAGCACGCTCTGGTCGCCAACGGTCTGCGTAAACTGATAATAGCGCGCCGGCATTTGCCAGCGTGAACTCTGCTGACTGGCATAGCTGACCTGAGCTTCAGCGTTGCCGAGGTGATCGTGATTGCCTAAAACCGCATAAAAAGGGATTTGCAAGCCCGGAGCGGTGTAGATCGTTTCAAACTTGCTCTGCCATTCTTGGGCCTGGGCCGATGAAATCCCCCACTCATAAAAATTATCGCCCAACAAGAGTGTAAACGCTGGGGGGGTTAATTCGGCTTGCAGCCCCATCGCTGCGGCCACTTGTTTTTGCCCGGCTCCACCCGTTCCGGTGTCACCGACAGCAAAAAAATCCAGATAGCTCTGCTCAGCTTGGCGAGTGGGGATCTGAAAGGCTGAAATTGGCTGGGGATCGATCACGCGATGCTGGCCGGTGGCTGCACAGGCTGTTGTCAGTAAAGTCAATAAAATTACTAGGCTTCGCATGATTTCGGGTTTCCTTTGGGGTATTCAGTGCTTGTTTATTTCATTATGACGAAATATTTGCCTGGATGCCAAGTCGGAACCTTTGTCGTTCAGACGTTGGAGGTATAGGGGATTGTTTGAACTTGTACTATGATAGTGACAACGCCAATGAGATTGTATGACGGGGACGTTATGGTATCGTAAGGGTTGATCATTGTCTAATGGCTCACCCTGCATGCTGAAGCTTTCTCGCAGTGAAACGGATAAGTTGAGGTGACGCAGTGGAAGATCAAGCATTGATGGAATTGCTATTAGAGCACCAAGTAGCAGAGCAAAGTCATCTGCAAGCATTTTTAGATCAAGAAGACGCGGAGCTCAAATCCCGCGAAAAATTAGTCCGAGGTCTGGCTTATTTAATTGATCCATTGACTGCTGAGTTGGTGGTCCGGCAGCATCCCGGAGGCCAGGAAGTTCAGCGCTTTAAGCTGTCTCAGGACTATCAGTATACGCCAGAGCATTATCGCTCCTGGGCCAAAGAGATTTTCTTAATGGACCCCCAGGATCGCAGTGTTCATCATCGCTTTGGGCGCGCACTTGACACTCCCTACGGCCTCGTCGCTAGCCATCTTTATACCTATGATTACCACAATGCGCAGCTGCAAACGCCTTATTTGGCCTTAAGCCGACAGGCGCTTTACGGGGGCATGGCCAAACAAGCGCATCAGGCAGGGCCTTTTGATTTATTTATCTCTAAAGATCAGCGCTGGCTTTGTATCTCAGATCGGGGGGCCGGTCAGGTCAACGTCTTTAGTACCACACCTCTGAAGTCATTGGGCAGCGTTTCTATTCGTCAACCGGGCAGTCAACTGGCTTTAAATATTGCTATTGATGAAGCTAATCAACAGGCCTATATCACCGATAATCAGAGTGCTGGTCTCTATGTCCTGAATTTTGAAAGCATGCAGCTCACACAACAATGGTTGGGTTTGGGTAATTTGGGTAATTTGGTGATCGCTCCAGATAATTTACATTTGTTTTTGCTCAGCATGGCCCCTGACGTGGGCTTACATTATCTGAGTATGGGCTCACTCGACACCAGCCTGAGTGTTAAAGGAGAGCTTTTTTGTGATTTAGATTTAGCACCTTGTGATCTGCTCAGTCTCGACCCTGAGGGTAAGTGGCTGATGATGATGAGCGCACATTCGGAACCTGAGCCGCAGACCCCGCTGATTACCGTGATCAATTTGGAACAAGTCAAAGCGACTCGGCGCTTTACGATCAAGGGAGGCCAGGCCCCCTTACAATTAGCTCAGGCTTTTCAAAATCCAATGGATTATCAGCGCAAAAGCCTTGAAAGTAGGGTGCTAGAAGCTGGTCTGATCACAGCTGAAGCTCTACTCGAATTACAAACCCCCCCTGAGCCAGAGCCTCCAGATGTCTCTGAAACCCAGGCTGTGGACACCCGCGATGTCTTGCAAAATGACCCCGAATCAGACACACTCAACTTGACCCCAAAAAAATCGGCGCCGATCAGTTTAAATGCAGAGATGACTGAGTTGATTGTTGACATTTTGCTTAATACTCTGGAAAGTCAGACTCATGAGTCTCTCAAAGAATCTACTGAATTACGAGCCGCTTTGCAAGAGCCTGCCGATCAGGCCCGTCAAGAATTGGAAAGCTTCGACTCCACGATTGTGCAAGCCGAAAAAATCTATCAAAAGCACGATCTCAAGACCGTTGTTCTGCGTGAAGCGGTTTTAAAAGCCTGGGAGGTACGCCGTAGCAGTGAAGGCGAAGTTACGCCGCCAGCACGCTGTCCCAATTGTGAGGCTCGACTCGAAAGCTGGGATTGTGAAAGCTGTGGATATGAGCTGGATAGCCCTGAACGAATGCATAAAAATCGTTCCAACTCAGCTACGGCGACCTCAAATCTACCTCATGGCCATTTTGTGCTGCCTGACCCCCAGGGTTTGCGTCTCTTGCAATTGAATCCCTTTAAATATATTGCCTGGAACTTAGACCCTGACAAAGTTCCTGCCCAATACCCGATTGATCTGATCTGGCTGCCCAATGAAAACTTACTGGTAACCGATAAAGATGGCAATGCGGTCGTTGAAGTCAGTTTGCGCGGCGAGGAATTCTGGCGTTTTGATACGCAGAAATCATATGCCCATCTGCTGCATGAGCCAGTTAAGGCCACCTATTTTATCCCTGAAAACAAGGGTGAACGCCATTATCTGATTGTAGATCAAGGCAATCATCGGGTCCTGGAAGTAAATAACCAGAGTGAGATTATTCGGGAGTTTGGCGCTCAGGGTGAGCCTGGATCTGACAGTCATTTACTGCATTCGCCTCACGATGTACAGTTTACACACGAGCAGACTTATCTGGTGGCTGATACGGGCAATGACCGTGTGGTCGAGTACCAACTCTCTGGCGAGGTCGCCCGTGTCTTTGGCCCGGAGTTGGGTCTGAAATCACCGACCTGTATGCAGCGCCTACTAAATCAGCACACCCTGATTGTCGACGCCGGTAATTACCGCTTGCTTGAACTGGATGCATCAGGACAGGTTGTCAATGAATGCCTGTATTTCAATTCAACGATTGATCCGGCTTTTCATATCGTTTCGCCGATTCGCATGATTCGCTTGTTTAATAGCGACGTGCTGGTGATGGACGAAGATAAGCTAATCCAGGTCAATTTACGTACCCGTCAACTGGTCTGGTTTAGCAAGATTGAAAATCTGGCTTTTCAGCCCAAGGTCGATGCCCCAGAACTGGTCGTCGATGAAAACGGGGTTGAAAAATTGGTCTATAAGGTCTTGGATCATGGCAATCTTCGCCCTGTGCGCTTATCGCAAAAGATCAATTTTAAGCGTATGCAGCAATTGATCACCGCCCGCCTGAAAATGGAAGCCCAAAGCGAAGTTGGAGGAGCCAAAGATAATAAAACGACCCAATTGCAAGCTTTGATCGAAGAGCGCAAACTCCAGCAAAAGTCCAGTTTGCGCCGCCGCTTAACCGAAGATAGTATTCAGCCCTCACAGATTTTTCAGCAAGAAGGCGCTGATTTGCAGAAAATGCGTTATTATCTGATCGATCGCAATCACAATGCTGTGATTCGACTCAATCGCAAGGGCGAAGTTAAATGGAGTTATGGTTTTGAAATGGGCCAAAATATGCTGCGCCCCCACCATCTGAGCGAGACTCGCACTTCACTTCTGATCGGGGATACCAGCAATAATCGGATTGTCGAGATCTCGAAAGCTGAGCACGAAATACTGCGTGAAATTAAGTTAGATCGAGGTATTCCTCTGGCTGGCCCCCGCTCAGCCAAGCGAATTGAGGATGATCAAACCCTGATTGCAGATACCCGCGGTAAGCGTCTCCTGATTGTTGACTTGAGCGGACAGATCGTCTGGGAGTATGCCAACTCTAGCGAAGTCAAGTCTCCACAATATGCCGAAGCACTTGGTAATGGTCATATTCTTTATGTTGATGCCATGCTCAATACAATTCGTGAAATTGATCGTGAAGGCCAGACCCACTGGAGCTATGGCTCGCGTCTTAAAGGCACGGGTCCCAATCAACTCTTTGCGCCTGAATTTGCAACTCGTCTGGCCAATGGGCATACCTTGATTGCCGATACGCGCAATAACCGCGTTTTGGAGGTCGATGCCACGGGCAAAGAAGTCTGGAGTTACGCCAGTGATCAAGTCGCCAAACGTTTGATTCTCAATCCCTTTTACGTTGAGCGCTTAGACAATGGCAATACCCGGATTGCCTATAATAATAGTCGTGAGTTGATCGAGGTTTCGGCCAGTGGCGAGCGCTTGTGGAGTTATAAAATGGGCAATGATGTGTTTTTGCAGCCGGTGACGGGCAGTACCCATGGTCTCAAGCAAGCTGTCGAAGAGCTCTCGCCCTATTATAATCCGATTGAAAAACGTCTGATTCGCTCGGCTGGTAATCGCAAAACTCAGGGCGTGGAAGCCCATATTTGTTTTATGGAAAATGTACAAATGAAGTCGGTGCGGGCTTCATTGATGCTGATGTTGATCGAGCGCTTTGGTACTGTTCTGAAAACCTTTCCTTCACCCGAAGAGCTCCTGGCTTCTAAGTTTGGTAAAGATCTGATTATCGCCTTGATTTTGGACCCAGGTCAGGATCTGGAGACTGTCAATCAACAATTGGGCAATTTGGCTGAGGTCGAAAGCACTCGCCTAATTCCGCTGTCATTTGAAGAAGAAGTCAAAGAAAAGCCTGAGGTCAGTACTGGTGTCTAGTTTTGATTTTTTGGTTTTGGTTTTATACTTTGTTTTAATTGGAATTATTGGTTGGTCTTGTAGCCGGGGCCGTCAGGGCGAAAGCAGTAAAGATTATTTTCTGGGGGGCGGTAATATCGGCTGGTTGGCGATCGGAGCCAGTTTGTTTGCCAGTAATATCTCGGCGGAGCATTTTATTGGCCTGGCGGGTAGCGGCGCTGCGGGTGGTTTGGCTGTAGGTCAGTTTGAGTGGCTGGCCTGTTTGATCTTACTTTTGTTGGGCTGGTTGTTTGTTCCCTTTTACCTCAAAACCGGTGTCTTTACGATGCCCGAGTTTCTAGAGACGCGCTTTAATTCGGCTTGCCGTACTTATTTAGCCTCGATTTCTCTGCTGGCTTATGTTTTTACCAAGATTTCGGTATCCGTCTATGCTGGCGCTCTGGTTTTAGAGACGATTCTGGGCTGGAATATCTGGATTGGTGCAACCGTCTTAATTGTTGCCACGGGTATTTACACGATCTTTGGTGGTCTGAAAGCGGTGATCTATACGGACTTTTTGCAGGCCGGTGTGCTGATTGGTGGCGGTGCCTTGCTGACTTTTTTGGCTGTCTCGCAGGCGGGGGGGATCGGAGTTTTGTTTGCTGAGCTACCTTCGTCTTATTTTAATTTATGGAAGCCAGCCACAGACCCCGATTTCCCCTGGACCGGAATTCTATTCGGTGCTCCGATTTTGGGTGTCTGGTACTGGTGTACAGATCAAATGATTGTGCAGCGTACTCTGGCGGCTAAAAACCTGGATCATGCGCGTAAAGCAACTATTTTTGCGGGTTTCCTTAAGCTCTTACCGGTATTTTTACTCGTTCTGCCAGGTTTGGCTGGGCATTTGCTCTATCCAGACCTGGCTGCCGATAAAATGTATGTCACCCTGGTGAATGAGATCTTACCGCCAGGCATTAAAGGCCTGGTAATGGCCGGTTTATTGGCTGCACTGATGAGTTCTCTGTCGAGTGTATTCAACTCCTCTTCGACTCTGGTGGTGATGGACTTCTATCGCAAATGGAAACCAGAAGCACAAGACCGAGAGTTGGTACGGGCTGGTCAGGTTTCTACCCTGATTCTGGTAGGCATGGGTCTGGCCTGGTTGCCTCTGATCGGTTTGATGAGCAATCAACTTTATCTCTATCTACAGTCAGTGCAGGCTTATATATCTCCTCCGATTGCAGCGGTTTTTCTGGCCGGTCTGCTCTGGAAACGGGCTAATGGCACCGGCGCTTTGAGCGCTTTATTGACAGGCTTTGTGCTAGGGGGCGCGCGCTTTGTTTTGGAAATCGCTGTCAAAGCAGGTGTGCTGACCCAGGGCTTCTTTTATGATTATGCGACCCTAAATTTTTTGCATTTTGCAGTCTTATTGTTTGCGATCTCAACCCTTGTACTGGTGACAGTGAGCCTGACAACACAAGTGCCCAGTGCTGCTAATTTGAGTATCTTTGAGACCCCAAAAGACACTATGAGTGATCCTCACCGGGGCTGGAATATGGGCTTGAGTGTCTTATTGACCCTTACGGTGCTGGGGTTTTGGATTGTTTTTAGTCCGATTATGGGTTTTACAGGTTAGTTTTGAGTATTCAAGATCGCGGCTGTTGATTTTTGTTGTAAATCAGTTTCTGCAGGCTCTTAGCAAAGTTCAGTATAATTACTGATACAGAGAGTGTTTTGAGTGGGAGAAAATTTGATAGAGAGAGTGTAAACGGTCAATTATGGCAAAATCACAAATGACGGACAAGGTTTTATTGACTGCTCTGGTTCAGCAAGGTCTGGCTAGCGAAGCTGACCTACAGGAGCTATTAGATAAGCAGAACGAAGCATTTCAGGCACATCAGCATTTGGTTTCAGGTATCGCTTATGTGATCGATCCACTTCAGGGGGTACTGATACTGCAAAGCTATCCGCAGGGAGAAGAAATTGCCCGTTTTGAATTGGGTACGGAACAACGCCCGCGCTTTGCCGCTGATGAGTGGGATCCCTGGGGCAGTCATGCTTTTTTGGCCTCTCAGGACGAAATCAGCCGCCTCGAAACCTTTGATTTTGACGTGAGTGAGCCCTATGGCTTGGTGGTCTTGTCAGATAAAGTCTACCTTTATAATAATGGCCAGCTAGATACCCAACACGTGGGCCTGGCAAAACAAGCTCTGTATGGTGCTGTTTATAAAGGGAAGCCGGCTTCGAGTCCTTTCGACCTTTATCTGTCAGCCAATCAGCAGTGGTTGTGTATTTCAGATCGGGGAGCTGGCAGCGTAAGCCTTCTCAATCTAGAAACTCGTGCAATGCAAGGCCCGGTACAAGTCAGATCGCCAGGGGGGACCTCGACTCTGAATATTGCCATTGATGAAGCCAATGCGCGTGCCTTGATTACCGATAACCAAACTGCGGGCTTGTATTTGCTGGATTTTGAGAGTTTGCAAATCGAACGTCAACGTCTAGGGCTGGGTATTTTAGGCAATCTGGTGATGGCCCCTGAAAAAGATTATCTTTATTTGATCTCAGTCAAACCCAATGCGGCCTTGCATTATGTCAATATCGCCAAATGGGAAGCCGAGAAAAGCATTAAGCTCAAAGGAGGCTTATTCAAAGCAGACAGCTCGGCTCCCTGTGATTTGCTGAGTCTATCACCTACTGGTGAACACCTCTTAATCATGACTTATCTGAATGATCCGAAGCCGTTTACCCCAGTCTTGACGGTGATTGATACCCGGCAAACCAAAACCACTCGCCGCTATTCTCTCAAAGATGGGGTCAAGCCGATCCAATTGGCCTACGGCCTGTTAAACCCGGTCTTTGAGCATACTCGCCCTTTGGAAACACTGGCCGTGAAAGCCGGTCTGGTGGGCCCGCAAGCAATGTGGAACTTGAAGCGTGAACTGGCATTACAAATGGGCGAGGAGCTGATTGAAGACCTTGCTGAAATGCCGGGCCAAGACGCAAATGAAAGTGATACTGTCGAGGAACTGGATGCTGCGGAAGAGCCTGCAGCAGTGCTTGAAATTGTTGAGCTCAGACCCGAAGAAACAGAGCCTGGAACGATCGATACTCGCAATCTGCTTGAAAATGATCCGGAGTCAGAGACCCTCAATTTGACCCCCAAAAAATCCAGCCCGATCAGTCTTAACAAAGAAATGACTGTGTTAATCGTCGCACTTTTGATCAACACCCTTGAGAGTCAATGCGGTGAGTCCCTCGCCGATCGAACGGAATTGAAACTGGCTTTACAAGCGCCTGCTGATGAGGCTCGCCAGCAGTTGGAGTCCTTTGACTCCACGATTGTACAGGTCGAAAAAATTTATCAGCAGTATGATCTTAAAACAGTGATTCTGCGCGAAGCCGTTTTAAAAGCCTGGGAAGCCCGTCGCAGCAGCGAAGGCGAAGTGGCTCCGCCGGCCCGTTGTCCCAATTGTGAGGCCCGTCTCGAAAGCTGGGATTGTGAAAGCTGCGGTTATGAGTTGGATAGCCCAGAGCGTCGTCGCAAAAACATGACCAATTCAGCCACGGCCACTTCTAATTTACCCCACGGTCATTTTGCTTTGCCTGATCCGCAGGGCTTACGTCTTCTACAACTCAATCCTTTTAAATATATTTCCTGGAACTTAGAGCCAGACAAAGTCCCGGCCCAGTACCCGATTGATCTGATCTGGCTGCCCAATGAAAACTTGCTGGTGACTGATAAAGATGGCCATGCGGTCGTTGAAGTCAGTTTGCGGGGAGAGCAGTTTTGGCGTTTTGATACTCAAAAATCAGCAGCTCACCGACTGAATGAGCCAGTTAAGGCTACTTTTTATATCCCCGAAAACAGTGGCGAACGTCATTATTTGATTGTGGATCAGGGGAATCACCGGGTTCTGGAAGTCAATAACCGCAGCGAGATTATCAAATCCTTTGGCATTCAGGCTGAGTCGGGCGCAGAGCCCCATTTATTGGATTTGCCCCAGGACGTGCAATTTACCCATCAACAAACCTATCTGATCGCGGATACGGGCAATGATCGGGTGATCGAGTATCAGCAGACGGGTGAAATAGCTCGGATCTTTGGCCCGGAACTGGGCTTGAAATCGCCAACAAATATGCAGCGCTTGCTTAATCAGCACACCTTAATTGTCGATGCTGGGAATTATCGCCTCTTAGAATTAGATGCAGAGGGGCAGATTGTCAATGAATGTTTGTACTTTAACTCTTCGATTGATCCTGCTTTCCATATCGTCTCGCCGATCCGTATGATTCGTCTCTTTAATAGTGACGTGCTGGTGATGGACGAGGACAAACTGATTCAGGTCAATCTGCGCACAAGCCAATTGGTCTGGTTTAGTAAGCTTGAAAACCTGGCTTTTCAGCCCAAGGTCGATGCCCCGCAATTAATTACCGACGAGAACGGCGTTGAAAAACTGGTCTATAAGGTGCTTGATCACGGAACGAACCGACCGGTGCGCCTGTCGCAAAAAATCAATTTTAAGCGCATGCAGCAATTGATCACAGCTCGATTGAAACTCGAGGCCAAGACGAGTAGTGGTGAGAAAAAGGACAATAAAACCAATAAATTGCAGGCTTTGATCGAAGAACGTAAGCTGCTGCAAAAGTCGAGCCTGCGGCGTATGTTAAGCCAGGACAGTATTCAACCCTCGCAGATCTACAAAAAAGAGGGCGCCGAGCTACAAAAAATGCGCTATTACCTGATCGATCGCAATCATAATTCAGTCTTGCGCCTCAATCGCAAGGGTGAGGTCAAATGGAGTTACGGGGTTGAAATGGGGCAGAGCCTACTGCGTCCTCATCATATCAGTGAAACCCGCACCACACTTTTGATTGGTGATACGAGCAATAATCGGATTGCAGAAATTTCCAAAACTGAACGTGAAATGGTGCGAGAGTTTAAGCTTGACGGGGGAAGCCCGCTGACCGGACCCCGCTCGGCCAGACGTATCAGTGACGAACAAACCCTGATCGCCGATACCCGAGGGAAGCGTTTGCTGATTCTGAATGCTGAAGGCCAGCCGGTCTGGGAGTACGCCAATTCTAGCGAAGTCAAGTCACCTCAATATGCTGAAGAATTGGGCGATGGACATATTCTTTACGTGGATGCCATGCTAAATATGGTGCGAGAAATCGATCGTGAGGGCCAGACCCACTGGAGCTACGGCACGCGTCTGAAAGGCAGAGGCCCCAATCAACTCTTTGCACCCGAGTTTGCGACCCGCCTGGCCAACGGACACACCCTGATCGCTGATACACGCAATAATCGCGTGATAGAAGCGGATGCAACAGGCAAAGAGATCTGGTCGTATGAAGGCGATGCGGAAAGCAAACGTCAGCTTTTAAACCCTTTTTATGCTGAGCGACTGGACAACGGCAATACTCGCATTGCCTATAATAATAGCCGCGAGTTGCTTGAGGTTTCGGCCACAGGAGAGCTGTTGTGGTGGTACAAAATGGGCAATGATGTCTTTTTGCAGCCGGTCACCGGCAGTACCCATGGCCTGACACAAGATGTTGAAGAACTGATTCCGTACTATAATCCGATCGAAAAACGTCTGATTCGGGCGGCCAGTACGCGCAATACCCAGGGTGTCGAAGCGCATATTTGCTTTATGGAAAACGTGCAAATGAAATCGGTGCGGGCTTCGCTGATGTTGATGCGGGCAGAACAGTTTGGGACGGTCTTAAAAACCTTTCCGTCTCCAGAAGAACTATTGGCATCCAAGTTTGGCAAAAATCTGATTATCACGCTGATTTTAGATGCCGGGCAGGATCCGGAGACCGTTAACACGCAATTGGGCAATCTGGCCGAAGTCGAAAGCACAAATCTGGTCCCGCTCTTTTTTGAGGAGGATCTCAAAAAAGAGTCTGAAGATAGCAATACTTCTGCATCGTGATTAAGTTTCGAAACGGGCCGGGCTAATGCGGGTGGGTATTGGCTGCATCTGTTTGCTGGACAGCCGGATACTTTAGACGTCGCTTAGCAATTTGTTCTTTGAGATCGATAATATGGCGAATATTGGCACCCATATCGGCTTTGCCGACCCGTGATACAGAACGAATATGCAGCGAAGACAGACCTTGTTCACCGGCTTTGACACTAATGAAAATATCGTCTTTAAGGCGCAGTATAGGGGCGATGATCTGGGCTTTGATTTCCATGCGCTCCTGGCTTTTGAAACTCAGGCTCCAGCCGAGCTCTTCAACAGCGCTACTTACCAGTTCAAATAGGTGCTCGGGCGGCTCCATATAGAGAGGCGTGTGCAGTTCAGGGTAGGGCGAGCTATTGGATGTCTCGGCTTGATTATGGCTCAGGTAGCGCTTGATGCGTTTTGGCAAACCGGGCCGGTCACTCAGGGGGGCATCGGTTTTTACGATCAAGAGCACCAGCACGACCAGCGGCAGAGCAGTCAAGATGGCTAGAGCGAAAAGTCCATTTTTGAGGCTCAGTTTGGGTCTTTGAAATTTATGTTGCTGCTTGTGTTGCTGACGTTTGAGCTGCTTACGCATCTGTTTAAAGGCTGGCCACTGTTTGGGCATTTGCTGTGCTCCTGCTGATTGATAGCTAAGCAGAATTTTACCATGCAGCCTAAGTCGGGGTTGGTGCAGAAATGCAAAAATATCACAAACGAAATTTCTCGCTGCTGATAAGCTGAGTTTAGGCAAAGCTGGCCTCATGCGTGAGTCGTTGTCTCAGCCTCAAATTAAAGCTTGCCCCCTATTTTATGCCACCTTCGGAGATCCTTTAGATGACAGTATTCCAGCATTCATATGCAGCCCTGAGAGAGTCCACAGGCTTAGACCCTGATTTTATCCGTCGCCTGATGCGCAGTGTCACAGAGCTCAAGCAACGGCATACAGCGAAGGGCGAACGGAGCGAGCTTTTATTTGACGACCAGGCTCTAAGTGCTCTGCAGCAGGCTGCTCAGCTGCGAGCCGAGAAAAGCCCTTTCAAATTAATCGCAGAGAGAGTCGCCGAGCAGATTAGTCCCTCCCTCAGTCTCAAGCTCGAGCCAGAGCCCATTCAGTCAACTCTGATTCAGCCAGATCGAGTGGCTCAGGAGATCGCGGAGCTTCAAGCCCAGAATACTCAGCTGCAGCAAGTCCATCAGCTCGCTTTAGCGGCCCAACAGGAAAGACTGGCTGGCTTAAAGCAGCAGCTCTTGCTACTGACTGGCGGCAAAGATCCCGGCACAGTGCAGCAAGAGCGAGAAGCAGAACAGGCCCGACACCTGGAATTGGCGCACGCTAAAACTGAGATAGAGCGACGGGCTCAGGAGCAAGCTCTCAAGCTGACACAAGCCCAAGAGCACGTCAGTCAACTCAAAGCAAGTCTCGAAAAAATGCGCTGCGAAGCCACCCATTTGATCAAAGATTTCCAATCCCAGAAGCTAGCGGCCCGTGAGCGTTCTGTGCAACGTTTGCTGTTGCTAGATCAAGTCGATCAGCTGGCCTGGGCCCAGGGCGGTCACCAACGGGATTTGCTGAACCAGCTTCGGGAGTTGGCTTAAGACCTAAAGTGCTAAGCCTGCCAGACAATAGGCCTGTTTCGGATACTGTGCTTTTAGCGCCTGTCCTGAAGCCCTGAACTTCAGGACTGTATACTGAGTTCATCCTGAAACAAGGCGAATCACTCTATGCGCGAAGAACTCACTCTGGTTTCCATGGCCTGTCGCTTTCCGGCTGCTCCGACTACACAAGACTTTTGGGAAAGCCTCAAGCAGGGGCATGATGCTTTAAGTGAGATCCCTTTAACACGCTGGGATGCACAACGTTATTATGATCCCAAGCCCGGAACTGTGGGCAAGTGTGCGACGACCAAAGGCTATTTTCTGGATGATGTGCGTCAGTTTGATCCCGGGTTTTTTAAGATTCAGCCTGAAGATGCCGAAGTCATGGATCCCCAGCAACGTATTTTATTGGAACTCTGTCAGGAAGCTTTCGATTCTGCTGGCTACAGCCGCGACAGCCTTTCCGGACAAAAAATAGGCGTCTTTATGGGGATAACCAAGTCGGATTATCAAAACAATATCGCAGAAGCTCTGGCTCGCCAGGAGCTGACCCAAAAAACAGTCGTGACCGGTATTCTCGAAAACCTGATTGCTGCTCGTATCGCCCATTATTTTGATCTGACAGGGCCAGCTCTGACCCTTGATACGGCGTGTTCGTCCAGTTTGGTGGCTTTGCATATGGCCAAAGAAAGTATTTTAGCTGGCGATTGCGAAATGGCCCTGGTGGGCGGGATCAATCTCAACCTCAATGTGCCGGCATTTTTGGGTATGTCGGCTGCCCATGCTCTCTCAGCCGGGGAGCATTACCATGTCTTTGATCGCCGTGCCAGTGGCTTTTTTATGGGCGAGGGGGGCGGTGTGGTCTTGCTCAAAAAGCGCAGCCAGGCTCTGGCTGACCAAAATACGATTTTGGCTGTTTTGTCAGGGACTGCTGTCAACAACGATGGCCGGGCGATTTCTCCGATGGCTCCCCGCAGTACAACCCAGCAGACGGTGCTGCGCAAGGCCTGTGAAGATGCTCAGCTGAGCCCGGCAGATATCACTCTGATCGAAGCACACGGCACCGGCACGCCTCTGGGAGATGCTGTTGAAGCCCAAACTCTAAACGCTGTTTTCGCCGGGATCAGCCCTAAGCCCGTGCTGAGCTCTGTCAAACCCAATATCGGCCATTTGCTGAGTGCGGCGGGTATGGGCAGTATTATCAAAGTGCTGCTTTGCTTTCAACACCGTCAAATTCCGCCCCTACTGCATTATGCTGAGACCCGTAAACAGCTCAACTTAGAAGCCCAGGGCTTTCGCTTAAATACCGAATTGCTTGATATTCCAGACCAGGAGCAAATGGTAGCTGGCATTAATGGTTTTGGTTTTGGCGGGACCAATGCCCATATTATTCTCAAGGCTGAGAGCCAGGCCGTGCCAGAGATGCCATTTCGGCAAATCGTTCCCTCTTATCAGAAACAGACCTATTGGGTGGGTCTAAAAGAACCGGACTTAAGGCCTAGTCTGGCCTCATTAGAGCTGGCTTCGCCAGGGCCAGAACTTAGATGCTTTGAATCCCGTTGGTTTGCTCAGGAGCTGCCGGCACCAGTAGCTTCTGGTTCGACAAGGGAGCCCTTATTGATTATCGCCGACCCATTGCTTGGCAACGAACACCAGCGACTGACTGATGCGCTTACGCAAGCCGGGCAGCGCTGGCTCAGCTCGTCAACTGGGCCTGAGCTTCAGACTCAGCTTAGTCACGATTCGCAGTCTTATGTCTGGGTTTTGCTCTTGCCTATTAGCTCACAGGCTCTCTATGATTTTATTCAAACCCTGGCTAAATCAGCATTTTTGGCCCGTTGCCAGCGTTTAGTCGTCGTCACTCAGGGGGCGCTTCCGCTGGAACCTGCTGGTCAGCAAATACCAGGTGTGCTGTCTCTAGAGCCTTTTCTTGATTCAGGTTTGCTCTGGGGAGCTGCTTCAGAAATTAGTCTGCCAGTGACGCAAATCGATTTGGCGCCACAGCTCACGCTGGAGGCACAAGTCTCTGAGTTGGTTCTGTGTCTGACTCAACCACAATTGGCGTCACAGCTGGCACTGCGTGGGCCTAATCTGTGGCAACGCAGCCAACGTCAGGTCAGTCTAAATCAAGAGCCTCCACTGCCTTCACGCTTGCGTAAAAATGGAGTCTATCTGATCACCGGTGGAGGCTCTGGCATCGGCGCGCTGATCAGTGAGAGCCTGGTAGAAAGACTGGGTACTCAGGCGCAACTTCAGCTGATTGTAGTGGGGCGCCGGGCCGCTGAAGACGTGCCTGGCTTAGATACTCTCCAGCACAAAATCCAGGCTCAGGGCTCACAGTTGCACTATTATCGGCTGGATATCAGCCAGTCAGCAGAAGTCCGTTTGCTGTGTCAGCAGATTTTACGCCAATACGGCGGGCTGCATGGGGTAATTCATGCGGCCGGGCAGGTTGCGCCCAGAGACTTGCGGCGCACGCCTTATCAGGAACGTCTGACACTAATGGCTCCCAAAGTTCAGGGCTTGCCTTATCTCCGAGAATCCCTGCTAGAGCTCGCTATTTCCCCTGATTTTTTCGTAGCTTTTTCTTCTCTGTCAGCGGCTTTGCCGGGCTATGGCCGGGGATTAATCGATTATGTCGCTGCCAATCATTTTATGGATCTCTATGCAGCATCTGTGGCCCAGTCTCCCCTACCGATTCAAGTCATTCAATGGGGCCCCTGGCAAGGATCCGGTATGGCCGCCCACCCGGTACTTCAGCAGCAATTGGCCAGTTGGGGCCTTGATGCCTTAAGTCCGGCTGAAGGAATAACCGCCTTTCATGCTTTCATTGACGGTGGATATGAGCAGGCCCTGATTCTCAAAACAAATTACAGCCTGCAGGATTTAAAAGCACGTTTGCCTGTTGTTGCTGCTCCCAAAATCAGCGCTTCCTCTCGGAAACCAGCTGTACAACAAGTTGTAGGCAGTTCCTGCCAGTCATTTTCTCAAAATCAAGATTTGACACAGTCACAACTGGAGCAGCGTTTGCAAGGTTTGATTCAGGGCTCTTTGGCTGAGTCCGGTGAAGCGGTGCTGATTCAGCCCGAAGACAATTTGATGGATATTGGGATAGATTCTCTGGCTGCGATTGAGTTGACTAAAACCCTGAGTGACTGGGGCTATCAGGATTTGCCTTTTGAGCTTTTCTTTGAGCAACAGAGCATCCGAGAACTGGCCACTTTTTTACTCAGTCAGAGTCAACAAAACATAACACCAGAAGCAATCTGGCCCAATTTAGACCCAGAGCCGGTCTTGCCTAACACTCTGATTCCTTTGATATCACTCCCTTCTGCTCAGGGGGCATTTGCGGCTGCGCCACAATCGGGGCCTCTTCAAGAAGACCCGTTACAAAAAAACCCGCTCTCTCCGATTCAGGCCGCTTTCTTTGTGGCCCAGACCCTTTATCAGCGTCCCAATTACTCGTATTTCAGGCTCTCTTTGAGCCGCGTTCTGGATCCAGTACTATTGGAGCAGGCCTGTTGGGAATTACTCAATGGCCATGCTCAATTGCGGGCTGTTTTTCAGCAGGAACTGGATCCATCAGGTCTCAGGCTGACGTATCAAATCTGGAGTCGAGAGCAGATTCAGGCTGACATTCAAAGGCAGACGAATCAAAGCCTGATTGAAGTGCTCCCTGCTGAGCAAAATCTGCTTGATACTGAAGATGGCTTTGTTAACCGCCTCTTTGATCTCGCTCAGGCTCCTCTGTTTCGGATTGGCTTGCAAGAGAGCCCTCAGGGCAGCCATTTATTGCTGCTCTTCCATCATATTATTTTTGATGGCATCAGTATGAGAAATCTGCTGCAGGAGTTTTGGCAGCGCTACCGGGCGTTAGAGCGGCAGATTCCTTTTGTGCCCGCACAACAGGCTGTGACTTATCAAGATTATGTCCAGGGGGTACTGAAATACCGAGATTCTGAGGCTTTTCAGGAGGCAGTGGGCTTGCTCTCTGAATATCTTAAAAGCAAACCCACTGTTTCCACGCCATTTTTGACCGCATTGGCTGAACGCTATGCCAAGCTGGGCTCTGCAGCTGCCCAGAGCCTGCAGCGACAATTGCCACTTGCCTGCAGTGAGGCGTTGATCAAGCAAGCTGAAATCCGTCAGACCCCTTTGCAAATGCTCTATCTCAGCGCCTTTTTTACTGCGCTGAGCCAGTGGAGTGATCAATCAAAGCTTTGGGTACAAGTGGCCAGTGCGGGGCGACATTGGCCCCTGGCAGATATTCACAGTCTGATCGGCAGTTTTGCAGAGCTTTTTCCGGTTTATGCTGATCTGAGTCAAGATAGGGGCCTGGCTCTGGCCAGATCTTTGCGGCAAGAGTGGAATACAAATCAGAGTTTGCAGCGCGTGGGCTCAGATCAGATAGCCCGTCTGGCCCAGGAAATGGGGCTTTCTTTGCCCTTCTCCTTTAGCTTTGCCCATTTTGACAGGGGCTGGATGCCTGCTGAAGATCAGGCCCAGGTGATTAGCACGCAGATGCGTGGGCATCATGCCCAAACCCAATTGGGACTCTTGATCTCAGAGAATAACAGCGGTTTTTACTATTCCTTCAATACCCCGCAAGGGCTTTTTTCAGAAATGGAACTCAAGCGACTTAGCACGCTGTTTGAAACGGCTTTAAACGAGATTAGCACTCCAGTAGCACCAGCCGATTTTTGGACTTGCTTTCAAGCTGCACCGGATCTCGCTTTGGCTCTGAAAACGCCAGAGCAGGAATTAAACTACAGTGAACTCAGGCGCTCGTCTCAGGAGTTGGCTCAGCAATTGGCTTCTCAGGGGCTGAGCTGTGGTTCGGTGTTGGCTTTCCGGGGAGATGCTAGCCCTGACAGTATCTGCTTGCTATTGGCTTGTCTGGACCTGGGCGTGACCTGGGTACCGATCGATGCTCAGTCTCCGGCTCGGCGGGTGATAGAGATCTGCCGTCAGGCCAAAGTAGACCTACTTGTCAGCAGCCAGTCGCTGCCTGCCACAGAAGCAATCGATGCCCCTTTTCTTTCTCTGTCTGAGTTGTTGAGCCAGGCGGAACAAAACGAAGATCCTGTCTATCCTTCGCCTGAACGCAGCGAAGATTCGCTGGCCTATATTATCTTTACTTCTGGTACCAGTGGGCGACCCAAAGGCGTGCCTATTTTGTATTCGGCATTGATGCGCTATTTAGATTGGGCGCTAGAGAGCTTCCAATACACGCCGCAAGATCGGGTGATTTTAACGTCTTCGCTGGCTTTCGATGCTTGTTTACGCCCGATTTTAGCAACGCTGATGAGCGGCGGCTGTTTGTGCCCTGTGACTGATCAGTCCAAACGGGATCCCCAAGTGCTTCTGAACTGGGTCCGTCAAGTCAAGATCACGGTTTGGAGCTCTGTCCCTAGTCTCTGGCAAGGCTTGATTCAGGCCATTGAATTAGAGCCCGCTCCTCTGGAAAACAATCCACTGCCTGACCTACGCCTGGTACAAGTCGGTGGCGAGGCCCTGGCTCCCCACTGGCTGCAGCGCTGGCAAGCACGCATGGGAACCGAATTGCCGGTGGTTAATTTATACGGCCCTACTGAAACGACCTTAAATGCCACCAGCCACTGGATACGTGGCCCTCACCCGGAAGGCCACGCCGTACCGATCGGAAAGGCTTTGCCTTATTTGAGCTGTTTGGTGATGTCTGAATCCGAGCAGCCCTGTCACCCTGATCAGCCCGGCGAACTCTGGGTCAGTGGTCCCAGTTTAACTCCCGGCTATCTCTCGGCGACAGTCGATTCCAGTTTAATTGATTTGGTTCCCAAAGCGGCGACAAAATCTCCCTTTGTTAATTATCAGGGGCAGCGTTATTATCGTACGGGAGATCGGGTTTACCAGGATGCTGCAGGTCTTTTGTATTATCTCGGACGTCAGGATCGTCAAATCAAGCTGCGGGGCTATCGTATCGAGCCCGCTGAAATTGAGCAAGTGCTGCTGGAATTCCCTGAACTGCTTGAGGCCTGGGTCGATCAGCTGCAATGGCCTTCGGGCTCCCTGCAATTGGTCGCTTGTGTCAGAAGCGCAAAGACAGTTGAGCAAGCTGAGCTGATGGCCTACTTGGCTCAGCGCTTACCCGACTATATGCTGCCCCAGCAAATTCACTGTTTTTCAGACTTTCCGCGTCTGTCCAATGGCAAGTTGGATACCGAAGTGCTTAAACAAACGCTGCTCAAGTCAAACACACAAACGACAGCGTCTCCTCCGCTTGATTTGCAGGACACGATTGCCACACGGGTCAGCGCGATTTGGCAAACGCTGCTCAAACAAAATACTTTTGCTGAAGACGCTGATTTCTTTCAATTGGGAGGGGATTCTCTGCTCTTGATGCAGGCCTATTTGATGCTGCAGCAAGACTGGCCCCAATTACCCAAAATAGCTCAATTTCACAGTCAGCGCCGTTGGCAGGATTGGGTCCGGCTACTGAGAGAGTATCTACCAGAAGAACAGCCTGAGAACACTCCGCTGGTGCCAATACTTCCACAGCCAGTCGATTCAGGTTTTGCTTTGAGCCCGTCTCAAATCGGTTTTTATCTCTGGCATCAGCATCTTGAGACGGATGACTCTCTCTGGGAAGCCAGGCTTCAACTGGAAGGCGACTTAGACCCCTACTTGTTTGAACAAGCGCTTGAGTTGGCGGCTCGCCGCCACCAAATGCTTAATGTGCAATTAAAACCCACAAGCCCGCCTGTTTTTGTGCCCAGTTCAGTACCCCGTTTGGGATTTCACTATCAGGATCTGAGTGCCGAAGCAGATCCCGCAGCCGCACAGGGCCATTATCTGTCTGCCAGCCGTCTGCAGACCCTGGATATTTTTACGGATCCCCTCTTGCGTTGCCATTTGCTCAAACAAGCTTCGAACCGCTATCTGTGGGTGATTCAGGCCCACCATATTCTGGCCGATGGTTTGAGTGGCCTGATTCTAGGGCGCGATATTTTTCGCGCTTATCGCCAGCTCTTGAGCGCCGGGCAGCAGCCGACAGATCTGTTCTCAAACAGGCCGCCTCTGCGTGCTCAGTTTTCAGACTATATCGCTCTGCTTGCGCAAGATGCTGATCAGGCGCAAGCAGATCTGGACTATTGGCAGAGTGTATTTACGCGCCCTTATCAGGCGCCTGATTTGCGCAGCGCAGCGCATCAGCCTCTCGCAAGGTCCTCAACTTCCGGATTTTTTGTGATCGAACGTAGCCTATCTCAGCTTGCCCTGGCCGATTTTAAGCAGAGCTGTCAGGCCGCCCATAGTACGATTTTTATGGGTGTCTTAGCCGCTTACCAGCAGGCTCTGATTCGTCTGACCGGACAAAGCGATCTGATCATTGGTGTGGCTCACCATGGGCGCGATTATGCTTTGGCAGATATTGATCAGATTTTTGGCTGCTTTGCCCGTACCCTGCCTCTGCGTTTACCGGCTCCCGCTGATGGTCTCGGCATTCAGGCTGCTCAGGTCCATTATCAGGGGGCAGCAGCCCACACGCTGGACCCTGTTCGTTTGCTGCGACGCCTGAGGAAATCCTCTCGTCTACTGCGACATCTGAAGCATCTATCACGTTTGCAAAACCTGCTGGGCAGTCAATTTTTTATGAGCTATGTAGATATGAATTTGTTTTTAGAGCGTGAGTCAGTGCCCGGTTTGCGTCTGGATTGGCAAGCTTCCAGCACCCATTTTCAGCCTTCCAATCAAGACACGGATCTCTTTTTGGCCCTCAAGCAACAGGGTGATAGCTGGATCTTTACGCTGAATGTGCATCAGGCCGCTTGTTCACCCGCTCAGGCCGAAGCGTTTTTAGACCAGCTCTTAGAGACAATAACCTTACCCTCACCGCCTCAACCCCTCGCTCAGAGCAAGGGCCCCCGTGTGCAGACTCAGGCTTTTGACTTGGCCCAAGCCGGGTCCCTGGATGCGGCTTTAATTAGCTATTTACCGTCGCTTGATCAGATTGAACGGGCGGCTCCCAGTCTGAGCCTTGACCAGATTCAAGCCTTCAAAGCCCGTCTCTTCCCGGATCAGCAAGCTCTCTGGCTAGAGCGGCTTCAGACTCCTCTGGGGCAGAGTGCCAATCTGGTCTTGCCTTTCTTTGCCAATGAAATTCAACCGGGTCAGGCCAAACAGATCTTGCCTGCGATCCAGCGCGCTCGCCAGCAAGCCCAGGCTCTGGGGGCACGTGTGGTTTCTCTGGCGGGTCTTTTGCCAGCGCTGTCTTCTTATGGCTTGGATTTACCTGCAATTGAAGCTGCACCCGCTTTGTCCGCCCAACGCCTGACCACCGGTCACAGTACGACGGTGCTGGCGATGTTGTATACGATTCGCTCTGTTCTGACTCTCTTGGAGCGCCCTTTGGATAGCTGTCACCTCGCCGTGGTCGGACTGGGATCGATTGGTGAAGCGACTCTAAAGGCTTTGTTGGCCACGCAGGCACATCCCGCCTCTTTGATCCTGGTCGATCGCATGGGATCTGTGCAGCGCCTGAAAGATCTGGCCGAGCGCTTGTCTAGAGAGCACCAGTACTCAGGCGCGATTAAAGTGCTGCAGAGCCAACAAGGCTTGCCCCCGGAAGTCTATCAGGCGGATCTAATTATTTCTGCGGTCAGTGCTCGCCAGGTAATTGAGATCGCGAATTTGCGCCCCGGCACGGTGCTGGTGGATGATTCCTTCCCGCACTGCTTTGATGTTAAGGCTGCCATCACCCGTATGCAGCAGCAAAGCGATGTTTTGGTGTTGGGGGGCGGACTTTTGCATCTGCCGGACAGTCAGAAAGAGATCTATCTCCCGCTGCCCCACCCAGATTTGCAACGGGCTCTAACGCAAATCTCGTTGCCCGCTTGTTTGCCCGGTTGCCAGTTGGAGTCTCTGCTGCTGGCTGCTTACCCGGAGCTGCCCGAGACCCTCGGCTTGGTCGAACCGGATAAGCTGCTGCAGTATTTGCCTGTACTTGAAGCGGCCGGGATTCAGGCGGCCCCGCTGCATCTGGAAGGCTATCTCGTGCCCGCAGACCTGGTCACAAATTTGATTCACCTGGCGAAAGCTGCGAGATAAGTCAGAACCTCAGCTTAAATTTGAGCCGCTGCCCAATCCGATCAGGGCTCTGCTTGTTCATCAAACCAGACATTGGCGTAATCTGCTGGGTAAGCAATTCTTTTCTAGATACGTTACTGTTTGAACGGGCCCTATGATTAAGATAAACAAGGAGCTATTCTATGAAAGTATTCCAGCTAATTTGTTTCAGCCTGTTTTCACTCTTAGCGTTGGATCTGTCTCTACCACAGGCACAAGCGCAGGTAGAGCAGCAGTCACCCAGCAAAGTCCAGATAATGCTTGAGAGTACGACCTGGACAGGGAATGATTCGGAAGGTGATCAGTACGAGTTTACTTTTCTTAAAGGCGGCCAGATACGTTACACGGTACAAATCCCTGGTGAAGAAGCCGTTACTTACGAGGATCTTGGTGATGTCTGGGCTCAAAATGGAGCGATTGTGATTATTTTATTGTCAGACTACTCGACTTACCTGGGGACGATCAATGGCGAGTTCATGAATGGCAAGTCTTGGAACGTTGTCGGCAAAAGATGGACATGGGAACTCAAGAAAAAATAGAAGCGATATTTAGAGCATGGGGTTGCTGAAGCAATCGACTATTATGCTAAAACCGTATTCTGATTTTATCGTTCAGGAAGCAATCCAGCATCAGCTTGATGTCTGGTGACAAACGTAACTTGTCCGTTACTGGATTAAAACCACTCAAAGGGAGTTGAGCAAACCCCAGCCCAGCCTCTGTTATGATGAAGCTAAAAAAAGGATGCTCATCATGAAAATACTCGCCGTTTATGGCAGCACCCACCAGCAGGGCCATGCTCGTATTTTGGCAGAATTGATTGGGCAGTCTGCCCAACAGCACGGGGCCGAAGTCGAGCACTTTGACTTATTGCATACCCCTTTACCGCCTTTCCGCACTGACCAAAATTTTCATAATGAAGAGAACGTCGTTAAAATTCGGGCCTTGTGCCGGGATGCCGATGGCTTTATTTTGGTTTCGCCGGAATACCATGGCTGCATGAGCAATTGGATCAAAAACTTTTTAGACTTTCACTATCATGAATTTGCAGGCAAACTGTTTGCGATTGCCGCTTCGACTGGCGGTAGCCTGGGGGTGAGTTGCAATACCCAAATGCGGGTTGCGATTCAGCATTGTCATGGCTGGGCTTTGCCCTATCAGGCGGCGGTCAGAGAATCTGAATTTGATGCTGAGCACCAGATCACCAATGCCAAAGCTGTCGATAGACTGCAGCGCATGGGCCGCGATTTGGTCGTGTACGGGCGTCTGCTGCGTCAGCAGTTTCAGACCGATCGTGAAGGAGCCAGCCAGAGTGTATCTAAAGCTGAGTTTGGCTTTGGGGGCTGGTACGCCGACTAAGCTTCGGCTTAGAGACTGGGCAAATAATGGGCGTGGGTGATCGCCACGGCCAAAGCGTCAGCCGCATCATCCGGGCGGGGAATTTTTTCGAGTTCAAGCAGATCTTTGACCATCTCCTGGACTTCTTTTTTCTGAGCACGGCCATAGCCCGTTAAGGTCATTTTGACTTGTAGAGGCGTGTATTCGGCAAGGATCAAGCCTGCTTGCTGGCCAGTTAAGATAATCACACCGCGGGCCTGAGCGACGGTCATGGCGGTGCTGACATTTTTAAAGAAAAACAATTGCTCGACCACCATCACATCGGGCTGGATCTGGCCTAGCAACTCAGTCATATCAGCATAGATCGAAGCCAGAGCCTCGGGTGGAGGCGTTTTGGGAGGCACCTGAATCGTACCGAAGCTCTCAGCTGTATAGCGCCCATCGTGATAATTGATCAGGCCATAGCCTATTGTATGGCTGCCGGGATCGATGCCTAAAATTCGCATGTGGCCTACCATAGCAGAAAGAGCGCAGCACTGGAAAGCAATCCCTCGCCATTGCTAGCAAAACTCAGTACAATACGAATTAAAAACAGGAGCTAATTATGTCTACAATTGAAGCCAAACTTGCTGAAATGAATCTGACCCTGCCTTCTCCCCCCCAACCCGTGGCCGCTTACATCCCCTCGGTCTTGCACCAGGGGCTTTTTTATATCTCAGGCCAATTGCCCATGCGCAACGGCCAATTGGCCTGTGTCGGCAAAGTCGGCCAGGATGTCTCGCTGGAGCAAGCCTATGAAGCAGCGAAGCTCTGCACTTTAAATGCCCTGAGCATTCTAAAAGATCAATTGGGTAGCTTAGAGCGCATTGAACGGATTATTAAAGTCGGTGGCTTTGTGGCGTCAGCTGAAGGTTTCTTTGACCAGCCCAAAGTGATCAATGGCGCCTCTGAGTTTTTAGGCGAATTGCTGGGCGAAAAAGGCCGCCATGCCCGTGCTGCTGTCGGTGTTAATGCGCTGCCACTGAATGCCGCTGTTGAAGTTGAGTTTATCATTGCAGTCAGCGCGGCTTAGACAGAGACCATAGGGATTATTTAACGATGTAGGGCGATCACATGGGTGGCCGCCTGATGCACAAATTGCTCCAATTGTTCTGCACTCAGGGTCTGGCTGCTATTGCCCAGGCCATTGTCGGAGGCGCCTGTATCCACCAGGGTATAGACGCCTTCGTGCTGATAAATGGCGACGAAATGATTGATCTCAGCGGTGCTGCCAGGGGGCGATAATTCACCAGTCTGGGTATTCATATGCACACCCGTTAGCAAAATACCGTTGGGCTGCTCTTGCCAGAAGCGCTCGACCTTGTCGCGGCGCTGGTAGACCTGGCTGACATGATCTCCAACCAGGACCTTGGCTTCCAGGCCCAGCAGATCGATCGCGGCTTTGATTTCGCCCTGAAACTGAGGGGTCACGATCCGATCGCCCCGGTAGCTGTATTGGTAGCTGGTCGTCAGGCCATCTTGACCGTTGGTATTGGCGTGGGTGTACAGAGCGTCCTGAGCCAGATGCACATTCTGATAATTCAGGCTTTGCTGATCAGGGCTTAAGTTTAGCTTTTGGGCCAAAGATTCAAAGCTGCCACCCAGTAGCAGCCAGCTATTGACCAGAGCACCTGTGCCACAGCGGTGGGCATCGCTCTTGGTCTGAGGTAGATTATCGCTTTGAGAGAGATACTGCACCTGTTCGCGGGCCGTGGCACCGGGCACGCCGTCAAGTTCGCTATAAGCAGGTGTAAAGTCGAAAGTGATCGCCTGGCCGGGAATCCCGTATTGAATCCGGGTTTTTTGCTGAAACTGATCCAAATAAGGCAGGGCATGTTTGGCGATATAGGCGTCGGGGGCTTTTTCTTTGATTGCTTGCTGGCCGAGATGCTTGAGTTCAGCCCATTCACGTCGATCGATCAGCTGGTCTTGTGCCGCTGCGATAAATGACTCTTTAAACGAAATTCTCATTTGATTTAACCTTGATTTAATATTTGTAGTCAGATCCAGGCAAAACTTGTCTCTGTTTTGGGACTTAAATCGCGACTTGACAAAACTTTAGGCTGCTGGGCTTAAGCTCCTGAATTTTCCACGTTATAATTAATTAAAATAGCCGTCGGATCTGAAGTTTGTAGATCTTAGCTGTTGTCAGTTTTGGCTGACGCTTGAGACTCGCTTTCGACCGGCCATATCAGAAAGAGGAAAATATGGAACTCGTTATTATTCATGGCGCTCGCACGCCTTTTGGTAAATTTGGTGGCGGTCTCAAAGATATATCTGCTGTAGATTTGGGTGTCCTGACTGCCAAAGAAGCGATGCTGCGCTCCAAAGTAGACCCTGAGCAAATCGACCATGTGATTTTTGGCAATGTCGTGCAGTCTAGTCCGGATGCGATTTATTTGGCCCGCCATATTGCCATGAAAACCGGCATGAAAGTTGAAACTCCTGGACTGACGATCAATCGCTTATGTGGTTCTGGTCTGGAGTCTGTCGTACTGGCTGCCCAACAGGTCTTGCTGGGTGAGTCACGGATCGTGCTTGCTGGCGGCGCTGAAAATATGAGCCAAATCCCTTATGTCTTGCCCAATGCCCGTTGGGGTTATCGTATGGGCGACAATCAGGTGCGCGACATGATGACTTCTGCTCTGGTCGACTCCTGTGCCAATGTCTCTATGGCTCAGACGGCTGAAAACCTGGCTGAAGAATACAGTATTTCTCGCGAAGCACAAGATGAGTTTGCTTATCTGAGTCAGCAACGGGCTGCTGCAGCGATGGCTTCGGGTCGTTTGGCCAAAGAAATCGTGCCGGTGCATCTCAATGACAAAAAACAAACCGTGATTGACCAGGATGAGCACCCCCGTCAAACGACTCTCGAAAAACTGAATAGCCTGAAAGCTTCTTTTAGCAAAAATGGTACCGTTACTGCCGGTAATGCCAGTGGCATCAATGATGGCGCCGGTGCCGTGGTGGTCACCACCGCTGAAGAAGCCAAAGCCCTGGGCGTTGAGCCCCTGGCCCGGATTAAATCCTGGGCTTCTGTCGGCGTGCCTCCCGAAAAAATGGGGATTGGCCCGGTGCCTGCGACTCAGAAAGCGCTCTCACGTGCCAATCTGAGTGTCAGCGATATTGACTTGTTTGAAGTCAACGAAGCCTTTGCTGCTCAGTATCTATCTGTTGAAAAAGCCCTTGGCCTCAACCGGGACAAGGTCAATGTCAATGGCGGTGCGATTGCCCTTGGTCACCCGCTGGGTGCTTCAGGCACACGGGTTTTACTGACGCTGATGCTTGAATTGCAAGCACAGCAAAAACGCCTGGGCGTTGCCACCCTCTGCATTGGCGGCGGACAAGGCATCGCGATGGTGATCGAAAACGCTCAGCTCTAAGCTAAGATGCAACCTGACAACAGTGAAGACTACTATGCGCTGCTTCAGGTGCACCCCAGGGCCAGTTTTGAAGTTATCAAAAAGGCCTATCATATTCTGATGCAAAAAAACCACCCCGATCGGGGTGGGGATTTGCGTCTGGCGCAACATATCAACCGGGCCTATGATGTCTTAATCGATGCCCAAAAACGCCAGCACTATGATCAGCAAATCTTACGCAGACAAGCTCTGATTGCCCAACGACAGGAGCAATTGCGTAAACAAAAATTGCAAGCGCGTCAGCAAGCCAAAAAACAGGCCCAACTCAAAGCGCAGTTGCTCGTAGAAAACCCTCCTGAACTCAAACAATTGTCAGGTGAGCGCGAAGCTCCGATGATCTGGGGTGAGTTTTCGATTATGGCCGATGAGCGTGGCAAGCGGGTGATTATCCTCAATCGCAAAGGTGAGACTGTCTGGGTCTATGGCAAGCGTGCCAGTGAAAAACTGATTAAACCTCGCATGGCACAATTCACCTCTGAGGGTGGAGTGCTGATTGCAGATCCGGGTGATGCACGGGTCTTGCGACTCAATCTCAAGAAAGAATTGCTCTGGGAATATACTTTTCCACAGCTTTCTCCACAGGAGCGGGCTCAGGCTCAGCCGGTTTTTTGTGATGGGGGAGACTCAGGAGTGGTTTTGGTGGTCGATGTCGGCTTACGTCAGGTATTGCTGGTGAACGCCAGGGGGGAGGTTGACTGGCGTTTTAATGGTAAATTACCTTTTAATCTAGGGCGTTGGCAGCAATATATTCGTCCAGAATTGTTTATGCCAGTGTCTGCTTTTGCATTGTCTTCAGACCGTTTTTTAATTGCTGATCAGGGCAATGGTCGGGTCTATGAGCTATCGCGCAAAGGCAAGGTGCTCTGGATGTATCCCGATAAAAAACACCTGCCTTTGGCTGCGATCAATTTTGCAACCCGTTTGGCCAACGGGAGTATTTGGATAACATCTGATAAAATTATAGAGATCTCTGAGAGAGGTGAAGTTCTGTGGCATTATGCCAAACTAGAAGATGCGGATATCAAACAGGCGTATCCTCTCTCACAAGGAGCCTTTGTGATCGATTATGCGCATTTAGTCAAGCGTGGAGTCAACCAGGAAGTGATGGTCCTGGATCACAGCGGTAAAATTAAGTATCGGCACTATTATTCACAGCATCGCTTTCTGTGATGGCAGGCAAATAAACTAAGTTGGAGACGTGGCATGGAAAATACCAAAATGCGGACCCTTTGGAATCTCTGTTTGGAACTCAAGCAAAAACGCCAGAATTTGCTCGAGCAATGGCAGAGCACCCAGCATTATCTGGATGAAAAACAATTATTGTTAGAAACTGAGTTTCATGCCCTCAAGGTAGAAAACCAGGGGCTGGAAACCGATGTGCGGGATCTTCACCAGAATCTGGGCGATTTTCACCAGAATTGGTCCCAGTATTTTACGCATGTGATTTCTTTGCAGCAAGAGTTTGGCGAATTGGGATCGTCTTATACAGATCTCCAGCACAGCTTTGGCGATCTCAATACGGAATTAGCCGTTTTACAGCAAAGTGTCTCTCAATATTCTGCTGATTCAGAGCATTCAGATCAAGAGCTAAGTTCTTTGTCTGAACGTTTTCAAGAACAACAAGAAAAACTTGAAAGCGCGTATGCCCAATACCGTGAACAGCAACATAACCTCAACCATCTCAACTCTCAAAAAATGGCCCAGTCGGGTCAGGTTGATGATTTGCGTTCAGAGTTAAGTCAGCTACAAACCAGCTTTGGTGACCTCGGATCTGTCGTGCAAAATTTCTTTGGAGAGCTAAACACTTATAAATCCCGTGCCCAGGATCAGCAAGAGGCTTACCATAATCAGCTTGAAACCCTAAGCCAGGATTACGAAGCGCTGCAAATCAATCACGAAAGCTTAACGGCAGAAAGCACTGAAAAAGATCAATCACTGTCTCAATTGCAATCCCAGTTTGAAAGCTTAAAAGCTGAGCTTAAAAGCCAGCTGGAATCTGCACAGCAAGCCTTTGGGAGTTTGCAAGAAGCGTATGCCGAGCTAGACGCTGAGACGGCTGCTTTGCAAGATAGCCTGACACCGCTGCAGCAGGCTTTAGCCAGCCAAAGCGCAGATATGTCTGAGCTGCAGCAAGAGCTTGTCGAAGCACAGCAAGAGCGCGATAGTCTTAGAGAAGCTTCTGAAACTCAGTTAGTAACGATCGCTGGTCTTGAGCAAGATAGGCAAAATTACGAAGATGATATTCAAGGGCTGCTAGAAGAAGATAAGGCTCTTAAAGCCAGCCACGAAGAACAGTTGACAGAGCTAAATCAGCAATTGGAGTCCGAGCAGGAAAGCAATCATGCGCAGGTCACTGAGCTGAGCCAGCGTCTGGAGTCCGAGCAGGAAAGCAGTCAGGCCCAGATCGCGGAACTAACACAGCAATTGGAAACTGAGCGTGAAAGCCAGCAAATGCAGGTTACTGAGCTGAGTCAGCAATTGCAGTCCGAGCAAGAAAGTAAACAGAGCCTGAGCCAGGAGCTTGAGTCTATTCAAAAAACTCAGGCTGAGCAATTAATAGAGTTTGCTGCTTTGCAGATTTTGCATCAGAGCGCTAGCGCTGAGCATGAAGAAACAGTGATTGCTGCTCAGACTGAATACGAAGAGACCCTGGCTGCTGTTCAGAATGAGCACAAAGAAGCCCTGGCTCTAATTCAGGGCGAACATGAAGAGTTCCTAACTCTTACTCAGAGTGAACACGAAGAGACCCTGGAGGCCTTGCAGAATGACCTGGAGAGCGTCAAAAATGAAAACATCTCTCTCTCAGCAGATCTGGCCAGTCATGTCAGCCAGATAGCAACCTATACCAATGGTTTGCAGGATATTCAAGAAGCTTATGCCCAGTTAGAACATGATTTGGGCCACAGTGAGCAAGTGTTAGAGCCCTTGCAGAGTGCTTTAGCAGAGGCGACGCAGTCTCGTGTTGATTTACAATCTCAGCTAGAGGCCAAACGTCTGGAATTTCAACAAAGTCGTCAGAATCTGAGTGATGCTGAAGCTGAAAAAGAGCGCAAAAAGAAACTGTTGAATCAGCTCGAAAACTATGGCGAAGAGTCAGATACTTTACGCTCTGCACGGGTAGAGTTATTAGAAGAGCTGAAGCAGGTTGAAGATCGGGAAGCTGAACTTAAAGCGGAGTCTTCTCAATTAGAAACTGAAGTGCAGAGCCTTGCAGATGCCTTGCAGCAACAACAAGAAGGGGTACGTGAAAAAGATCAGGACGTCAAACTGGCCAGGCAAGAATTGCGTAACCATCAGGAGCAAGCAGAACAGCTCAAAGCGTTTATTGAAGCCTTTGGCCAGATCGATACCGATCGCATTTCCACAGCGAAGCCAGTCATGACTCTAAATATGCAAGAGCAGACGGTGGTGCAGGAGCGCGATGCTGAGCTAGAACAGGTACAATCTCGTCTGAGCCGCTCGCAATTAGAGTTGGAAGCTTTAAAAGCTGAACTGGCGCAAACCAATGCAGAACTCGAAGCCGAGCAGCAGCAATTGGCCCGATTACAAAGTCAGCAACAAACGCACCAGGATGATCGCTTGAGTAGCCCATTGCCAGCCAGTCCGGGGATCGACAGCGAACTGGATCAAACGATCTCAGAGGAAGTGGCGCAGATTTCTTCGCTTTTATCTGAACTCAATTTAGGGGCTGAGCTAGAGCCGGTTCCTGGTGTCAGTGAGCGTCCCGTTGCAGCTGAACCTATGGTTGAGACCCAAACTGCAGTTGTCGCTGAGCCGACGATAGTGATCTACTCTCAACAAACCCCTGACCCCAGCTGGCAAGATAAGCTCAGTGAGCATCTTGAACAGTATCAGCATCAGGCCAAATGGGTGCAAAGTCTGACCCATTTGGGTTCAGAAGCCAAAGGTGTTGTCTTTTTATTAGAGCCAGGTGACGACTTAAATAATGAGTTGATCTGGCAAGTCGAAGCGCAAAAACTGCCTTATATCAAGCACTATATCAGCAGTATTACGCGCCTCAGAATAGATATCCTGGATGCTTTTATTTCATAAGGATTGGGCACTGCACAAGGCGCTCCTGAGCGGGGTTGGTTTATTGGCCCTGGCTCTGGCAGGGCCAGCCCTCGCTTCTGAAGGTAAGATCCTGAAACGTACACCTTTGTGCACGGAAGCGATCTCTACTTGTTCAGTTTTGTTTTACCTGAACTCAACAGATAAAGTCCAGGTCTTGCGCCCCAGCACCGATGGCAAATGGCTCTATATTGAATATGGGCCAGGCCAGCAAAAAGGCTGGGTACATGCTGAAGATCTCAAGCTATTGAGTCCCCAGGGCATGACTTATACTACGGTGCAAAGTTTTGAGCAGTCTGCACTCGGACTTTCGCTGGCCCCTGACTTTTTTGGGGTTTTATATCCGGAGTCCTTGAATCGCCCCCAGAGCGACCCCCTGACTTTTCGTCTGCCTCTGGAAGCGGTTCCTTTTTCGCTGCTAACGGATCAAAGTGGGCAGAGTCTGACGGTCTATTATTTGTCTGAAACCGAAAAACGTTGGTTTTTGACAGCAGTCCAGCCTTTGACACCGCCTTATCCGCACTTTCAGACGCTCTTGCGTTTTCAAAAGCCAGACGATTTTTTGGGCATGGCCAAAATCCCTGCTGGCCTGCTGGTTTTGGGTGAGTCCGAAGGTGCCTGGGGCCAGAGTCTGGTCACGGGCCTGGACCCTGAGGGTATTCCCTTTTTGTTGATTCAAAAACCAGAGGAATTTGTGGCTTATCTGCCCCAGGAAATTCGGGCTGTGATTCGTCCTGAAAATTTGCGGCCTGTGTCTCTAAGTCCTGAGGGCGATCTTGTTTTTAGTACTTTCCATCTGGCTTTGCGCCGCTTTGTGTTGTTGCGCTTTTCTTATCGCGAGGGCTGGTTATTCCATTCTCTGCTCTTGTGGCCCAAAGACTTGTCCTTTCGGCCAGATCTGCCAGGCTTAAAAATGCGCCTGGTGACTGACGCTGAGCAAAGCTATCTGTTTTTTCAGCCTCCCGATCAAACTGCCGGTTTTTTAGGCTTTTATAGCGGTGCAACTCAAGAGCCGACTATTTTGCAGGCCTTGCAAAAACCAGTTCTGGATGCGGTGATTTACCAAAAAAAGCTCTGGACTTTGCATTTGGATGAACTGCGGGTTTGGAATCCTGTGTTTGCAACAGAAGCAGCTCCTACTCCTGCAAAGTAAGAGCTTGTTGTCACGATCTGGAGCGTGTGAGCGGCCACACAGATGGGGATGCAAACAGGGGTTTTGACGATAGTTCATTTGTGCTATAATCACATGTGATCGATTGCACACCCGGTGCAAATCAAGATTTATTATTATCTTAATTGGAGTCGTGAGCGCGTGAGTCAAGTAATGTCACCTCCCCCTACATCAGAGGCCAGTCAGGCCCTATCGCTGTCCGTTGGCAAGACCCTGCAAAACGAACGCTTAAACCGAGGCGTTAGCATCGAAGATATTTCAGCCAAAACCTTTATTAAACTGCACTATTTGCAAGCTTTAGAGCAAGGTATACTCGAAAACTTACCCGCCCCTGTCTATACTTCTGGTTATATTCGTCAATACGCCAGAGTCCTGGGCTTGGATGAGTCTCAATTAGTACAGCTGTATCAGGCTGAACGCCAGACATACGAGAGTTTTCAGAGCGAGCACGGGGAGTCATTTGAATCGACTTTCTCTCCTGTGATCACCCAATCGCGGGGGCGTGTCAGCATACAAACTCTGGCAGCATTTAAAGAACCGGAAGAAGGTCCACAGATGGAAGATACAATGATCCCACAACCCAAACAGGTCTCAGCGACTGTCAGTGGTGAGCATAAAGATGCGCTCTCGATTCGCCATCAAACAGAACAATTTGCTGATCAAGTACTGGCCCACCTGGAAGATGAAATAGGCAAAACCCTTTCAGTGATTCAAAATGGTCGCGCTTACTTGCAGCAACGTCTCAATACCTATAGCTTTTAAGAAGCTTGAATAATAGCGCCATGTTTAAACTAAACTTTAAGCATGGCGCTGTTGTTTTTTGTCTATAAAGGATCTAAAGCAAGAGCAATTGGAGTGTACTGTTATGGGTAATGTCCATTTTTCGGGGCAAAATCGGAATGTTCCATCCTACGCGATGAACTCGCCCAAAGAAAACGTCTTTGAAAATAGTAATGTGCGTTTTCACATTGATGGAAAATACCTGAATGATTTTTCGGATAAAGGCATTGAGCGTTTTATTGAAAAAAACGTTAATAACAAATCTGGTTTCTTAGGTGGCATTGGCCTGGGTTGGGGCGGCAAAGATTTAGAGTTTAAAGAAGTCAAAGCCTTTATTCAGGCTGCTGCTGCCAATGCTGAAAATATCGAAGGCATGACCTTTGACCTGAGTGATCCCCAGTTGGGCTTGTTTGATGATGATGATGTCAAAGTAGAAGATATTCGCCATAGCTTCACCATGAACTATAAGCCTACCGAAGGCACCTCCAGTCCCGAAGTCTCTTTTGTGGATGCGACCAGTGTTCGTTACGACTCGCGTGAAGCACGCCAGGCCGAATCGCGTGGTCAGCGCCTATTTAAAACCGAGCAAACCAAGCGTGGCGGGCTCGAAACCAAACTCGAAGACGCCGTCAAAAAGCGCGACAAAATTGCCAGCCGAATCGGTGGCCGTGCAGGCGAGAAACTGGCTGAAACCCAGGAACGCCTAAGTGGCGTTGGCACCCAACTGAGTGAATTAAAAACAGACATGAGCGCTGCTCGCTCTCGCTTGACCCAGACACATATCCCCGATACCGAAAAGCGCGAACTGCGCTTAATGATTCGTGGCATGGAGCTTGAGCAAAAAGATCTTGAAAAAGAACAAAAAAGCTTGCGCTCAGATCTGACTGAAAAGCATGGCTTCTGGAGCTTTGTCGGTGGAGGCAGCACCCTCGAAGACTTAAGAAAAGCCAATCAGGCTGTGGAGCAGGCCCAGCAGGCTCTGACTCAAAACAAGCCCGATTTTGATCTTGCAAAATCCCATTGGGAAGACGCCCGCAATCAACGTCGCGAAGTTGAAGCCGGTGCTAGCCTTTCTGATCTACAAGGGGCGAAGCGTCCGGGTGCAACCCCGCCGCCTTCTGCTGAAGCAGAACTGCCCCCTGGCACCGGTGATGGTCCCGGTGATGTCCCTCCTGAAGTTGATACTCCGGCAGCGCCAACAGGTGCAAAAATGGCGCCTATTGAAGCCCAGTTACAACAAATTTTGGCTTTGCCTGCAACCCAACAGGCTGCTGAATTAGCTAAAGTTCCGGTGGCTGAGCAGGGTGCTTTCTTAAATCTGGCAGACAATTACTTACGTGCTGGCGAAGCGGAAAACCCCTTTAATTTACCTGCTGCTGACTTCAAAGAATATAGCGGAGCGCGCGATCAAATCGCTGCCACCCGCCTGAATGCCTTATTGGCTTTTGGTGATAGCGCTCAGGATGAGTATCTGTCACGTGTCGATCAACGGGCGAAGTCAGAGATTTTGGGACATCTTAGCCAAAACCGTTTTGATCAACAATTAGAAGCTCAGGCTGCTGCTTTTAAAACCAAGCTAGAAGCTTCTCTGGCTGGACAGCCTCCTGCGGCTCCCGAGAGCGTGAACCCACCCGCCAATAATCCAGTTGAGCCCGTGCCTGCTGCCAATGACGGGACCGTCACGATACCGACACCAGACACACCGGTCACAGAAGAAGCCCCTCGCGCCGTCGATCTACGTACCTTCCAGGGCTTAGAAGTGGCCGATAAAATCCGTCACTTTCCGGCTCTGAATCGCATTGATCAAGATCTGGCTTTTACTTCTTTGAGTCTGGCCGAAAAAGGTCTGCTCTTACAAAGCACTGCCAATCAATCCAATGGGGATACCCAGACCCTGGAGCGCTTGACACAGTTGATGCAAGCTTCTGATAAACAGGCCCTGGTCAATGAAATTGCCCAGGTCTTAAAAGAAACCGAAGGGGTACCTCACCCCATGACGACTGCCAACAATTTACTCTTGAACACCTTTGCTCAGCAGGGCGTTGCGCCTCAGGCAACAACTGCTCCAGGGCCTGTTGTCAATCCAGCAGTCAACCCAACACCAGGCAGTCCAGTTAAACCGGAGCCACAAGCTCAGGTTCCCCCAGCGGTCGTCAATGATGAGCACCCAACCGTACGAATTGACGAGCCTCAGACCCAATCGAAGCCGACTCCCGTTGCACCGACACCGGTGACGCCCCAGGCGCCTAAAGCAGCCAACCCCAAAGCAGTTGCTCAAGAAATGATGAATATGGGCTTTCTGGATCGGGCGCGCTTTTTCGTGGCCCTGGATACAGATGCCAAAGTCGCGGTTTTTGCCGAACTGCCCCAGCAGGTGCAAGTCGAAAGCTTGATTTCTCTTGCTTTCCCGGTTGAACACAAAGCAGATCGCCAGGCTGTGCTGGCTTCATTGAGTGCAGCCACTAAGCAAAGTCTAGCGGCTGAATACAATCTGGCCTTGCCTGCAGCTAAAGAAGATCCCCAAATGGAAGCAGCCATTAAAACTCTGATTAGCGAGTTGGGTGGTCGTGTCCAACCGCCTGTGGCACAGCCTCTGGCCTCCAAGCCAGCTCAGCAACAAGGCCCTACAACGGCTAAGCCAGCAGCGGCAAGCGTTGTCACACCGCAAGCGGCACCTAAGCCAGCGTCTCAAGCTTCTGCCCAACAGATTGCCCAGCAGATGCTTAATTCAACAGATCCTGACGCGGCGCTACAGTCTTTTACTGAACTGAAGCCGGTTCTGATGGCTGATGTCTTTAAATTAATGCCTGACGAAGTGAAGCCTATGCTTTTATTGCAATTGACTCAAACGGCGAATAAAACGGACGAATTGGCTGCTCTGGTCAAGAGCTTCCCGGCTGAGCAAAAAAGCACTTTTCTGGCGCAATTCCAGGCGGCTTTACAAAACCCTGAAGTGACTTCTGATCCGGAGGCTGTAGCTGCGATTCAAAAGGTCGTCACCCAATTGCGCAGTGCTGGTGGCAGCCAGGCGGCTACCGTGAAGCCGTCAACGACTGCGCCAGTGGCGCCAGTGCAGCCAGGGCCTGATGCGCCTTCTGTGGTTGCACAGACTGCTCCGCAGCCTGAAAGCGGCAAGATCAATATGGGGCCTCAGTTGCAACAATTGAAGCAAGTCGTGAGTAATACCTCATATTTCAGTGGGGTGACAGACAAAACCACCATGAATCAGCTGATTGCACAAATTTGGGATCGGGGTACTCAGAGCAATCGTGAAGAAATGGCAAAAACCCTGGTCAATCAAGGGCAGTCACAAGCATTGGCCTTGATGATGGTTGGCAATCAAGTCAGTCCTGATGATACGGTCAGTTTGATGAGTGCTTCTGGTTTTGATAGCAAGCGCTTTATGAAAGATATTGATGATGATCGGGCTTTCTTATTGCTCTCTAACCTGGGGCAACGGGCCACGAAAAATGATGCCCAGGGTAAAAAAGCGCAAGACCTGATTTTACAAACGGTCAGTGCTTACGATACCTACTGGGATCGCGAAGAGCCATTCAAACGCATGAAAACAGACTTGCAAGGCCTGACCGACGGCAATCAGTCTTTCTGGAACCAGCTGCCTAAAACCGTCAGAGATAAAATAGATGCCTTGCTAGGCTGGGCCTAACGTTGTCTGAGTATTAAAGCGACTTGCTTCAAGGAGTGGCTTTGATTGGCATGATCAAGTAGCTGAATGGCATCGATTAAAAGCTGATCCTCTAAATGGATCAGCTTTTTCATTTGCGCAGAACTAACTTGCAGATGCAGGCTATTAACGCCTGCTTTGAGCGTGTATTGTGCGACTTGCTGCTGCCCAGTCTTACTTTTAAATGAGAGGGTGAGTTGGCTTGAAACCGCTGCCTTGAGCACCAGCTTAATCTGGGTACTCTCCAGGCTTAGGCTGGCCCCGCTTTGGGCATCCACTGCCTGCACCACTTGTTGGAGCGCTTTGACTCCTGCTTTGGCTTCTTGTTTGAGATCCAGTAAGCCCATATAGTTATTATGTGATTCCTGAGTTAAAATCTTGATTTGCTTCAAATCTGGACTGTGGTCGTAGAGGCTCCAGACCATCACGCCAGCCAAATTGTTTTCACGTGCAGCGGCCAAAATTGCATTAAAATAGTTAAACTGGTGCGCACTTAAGTGAGGGTCGCCTACTTTGCTTTCCCAGGTATGGAAGCCAAACTCTCCCAAAACCAATTCATGTCCAGGGAAACGCTGCTTCAAATCGGAGACAGTCTGGTTAAATTTGCTCTCGTAGTCATAATAGTGAAAGGTCAGGTAGTCCAGCCCCTCAACCTCTGAACCCATTTGAGCTGCTGCGGCATAGCTGGCCGTTACAGGCTGCTGGACTTGTGATTGTAAGAACTGACTCATTTGACGCATCCAGTCTCGTACGACTTGCTGACCGTAATGAGGGTAATCCCGATCACTTTCGTTCTTGAGATCCCAGGCTGCAATGGCCGGGTGATCTGAAAGGCTTTGAACTAGCCCCTGAATATGTTGGCGGCTGCTTTCGAGGTCTGTATAATCTGAGAATTGATCGAAAAGTGTGACCACGACCTTGAGATCGTGCTGTTGAGCCTGGTCGAGAAAGTGACGCAGTTTTTGAATCTGTTGAGTGTTGACTTGTGAGCCCCCGAACTGTTGATAAAAGACAAAGATCCGCAGGCTATTGAAGCCCAATTGTTTGGCCTTGAGCAGATCTTGCTGAATCACTTCAGGCTGGTATTGTTGCCAAAAGGCTTCCCAGGGGGTTGTCTGAGGATAATAATTAACACCAAATAAAGCGGGTGCTGTCTGACGTATGCGCCGGATAGAGAGCTGTCTGGGGCTCGCTTGATCGGCAGCGTGTATTTGGGATTGCTGAGACAGGGTTTGAAAATTCAGAGTGGAGTTAATAGGGGGAGTGGCTTGGCAGGCCGTTAGCAGTAAAAGCAACAGGGCGATCCAGGTGGGTTTCATTTGTTTCAAGCCTGCTTTCTTTTACTGATTTCAGCATAAGAAAGTTTGATGGACTGCCAGAAGACTCTGTGTGGAGCTTATAAGTAGATTATGGCGTTTGTGTGGAGACAGCCAGAAGCGGCATAAAACAATAGCCGACACCGCGAACGGTTTTAATGAACGGGGGGTGACACGTGAATTTGGCTCGCAGGTGCTTGATATGGGTATCTACGATCCGCTCACTAATCTCGAGATCATGTGACCAAAGGTGTTCCAAAATCTGGGCCCGTGTCAGGACTTGCTCAGGATGTTTTAAAAACAAATAAAGTAAATCAAATTCGGTTTTGGTGGTTTCGATCGCTTGCGATTCCCAGACGATTTGACGTCGCTGGGGATCGATGCTTAGAGCGCCGCAACTGAGAACGTGGCCTGGCTGGCTCTCTGGCGATTTTTCTTGCAGTCTGGGCACAGGGCGGCGGGCCAGGACTTTTTTGATGCGTGTTATCAGTTCTCGGGGGCGAAAGGGTTTGGTTATATAGTCTTCAGCGCCTAGCTCAAGGCCAAGTACGACATCAGTTTCTTGATCCATTCCACTGACAAACAAGCAAGGCAAGTCGGGATATTGGGCCTGGATTATTTTGAAAAGTTCGATGCCAAAGGTATCGGGCAATTGCATGTCCAAGAGAGCGAGGTCAACGTGGGTTTGGCTGAGCCGAGTCAGGGCAGCCTGTCCGCTTTCGGCCTCAATCACATGAAAGGCCGTCATCTCTAAAATATCACGCAAGAGCTCTCTGATTTGGAGATCATCATCAACGATTAGAATGGTTGCTTGTTTTAACATGAAAATGAGATGGGCTTTTGTTTTTAAAAGTATTGTAACCTAATATAAAGGAAAAGCTTATCACGAGCAATCGATTTGCCACACAATCATGCTGTCGAATAAGTTACAAAAGAGAATGGGGATAGGTTTAAGTTGAAACGCAAGCCAAAACAAAAATGCTGGGGCCGATGGATGCTTCTGGGCCTGAGTCTTGTGTCTGCTTGCAGCTTACCGGGCAAACCCAGGGGGCTGGTGTTTGCTTCTGCACGCTCAGGTAATTGGGAACTCTATTTTTTGCCTGACAATGCACAAGCGCAAGCTGAAAACTCAGATCTGGCCGTTCAGGCACCTTTGAATCTGACCCGTTATCCGTCAAGTGATCGTTACCCGGATCTGTCACCGACAGGCCAAGATCTGGTTTTTGCTTCCGATCGGGCGGGCTCATTTAATTTGTATCTGGTCGATCTGGCCGGGCAAAACCTACGACTATTGAGTGAATCTCCCTTCCCGGATACCACGCCGCGCTGGTCACCCGATGGCAAGCAGATTGCCTTTGTCTCCGAGCGCAGCGATCGCAACGAGAATATCTACCTGATTGACCTCAAAACAAAAACACCCCATCGCATCAGCGAAGACCCGGCAGCAGACTATGACCCGGCCTGGTTTCCTGACTCTCAGTCGCTGGTGTTTGTCTCTGAACGCTCAGGTTCGGCCAATCTGTATCGTTATGACTTAAAGTCCGCAGAAACAAGCGCCCTGACAGAGAGTGTTGCTGAGAAACGCTCACCGGATATTTCTCCCGATGGCAAAGTGATTTGTTTTGCTGAACGCCAGCCTGCTGGGACCTGGCAACTGGTCCTGCTACAGTTCGCCACAGGCCAGCGTCAGATCATCACGCAGGATCAACAATGGGTCGGGATTCCCCGCTGGAAAAACAATTCGGAATTGCTTTATAGCCATTATCAACAGAAGCGCTTTGCACTGGCTGTCTGGGATTCAGAGACTTCAGAATCGACGCCATTATTGGCAGCGGAAGACAATCGTGAAGCAGTATGGGTACAATAGGGGTAAGCAAAGTATCGATTTGAAGAGGTGTTTGGATGCCCAGTTCTTTATTGATTGAAACCTTTCCAGTGGGGCCTCTGCAATGCAATTGCAGTATTATTGCCTGCCCCGAAACCCGTGAGGCAATTATTGTAGACCCTGGTGGTGATGCGCCTTTGATCAAACAAAAAGTGGCTGAACTGGGCTTAACGGTCAAGTATCTTGTGCATACCCATGCCCATTTTGACCATATTGGGGCCACAGCTGAGCTCAAGCGCGATCTGGGTGCCGAGATTTTATTGCATCCTGACGATCTCTTTTTGTATGACCAGATTCAAATGCAAGGGCAGATGTTTGGCATGCACTTAGAACCGACCGTGCCTGTGGATCAAAATTTTGAAGATGAAATGCAGCTGCGCTTTGGCAATCAGGGCTCTCTGGTTTTACACACTCCAGGGCATACCCCCGGTTCGGTCTGCTTCCATTTGCATGCCGAGCAGAGCTATCTTTTTTCTGGTGATACGCTTTTTCAGGGGGGCGTTGGACGCACGGACCTCTGGGGCGGCTCTCAGCCGGATCTCTTGCGTTCGATCAAGCAGCGTTTGCTGACCCTTGACGACAGCACCACGGTTTATCCAGGCCATGGTCAAATGACTACGATCTGGAACGAAAAAAAGAATAATCCGTATTTAGCATGAAGCCAGCTTCAGTAAAATTGCGTCTGGCCAATTTTGAGGACAATGCCTTTATTCAATCGGTGTTTGAAGCGATGCTGCCCCAGTATCAGCATTTGATGGCCCACAGTTTTCAAGCCAATATCGACAATCTCAAAATCCTGACCCAAAAAGGCCTTGATTTCTCAGCGACAGGCTTAAGTGCCTCGATCGTCTCAATCGAGGGCGAATCCGTGGGCTTTGTGGCATTGGGGCCTTTATCGCCACGCATGGCTTATCTGTCAGCGCTCTATCTTTTGCCTGCTTATCAGCGCCAGGGACTGGGCCAGCTTGTGATGCAGCAAGTAGAGAGCAATTATAAAAACAAAGCCTTTCAGGAGATCGTGCTGCTAGTACACCGCCAGGCGACATGGGCGCTTGCTTTTTATCAGTCTATTGGCTACCAGATGGCTGCTACAGAGCCTGCGGCGATCAAGCGTTATGCCGGACCGGGTCTGGCCCATTTAATCGAGCCAGACTTGATTTTGATGGCTAAGAAACTCTAGCTGAATCTGGGTTTCACTGAATAAGCGCCTGAGTTTACACTCTTAGGTCCCTTTTGTGGAGGGCATTTTTTTCGGCTTAATCCGGCTTGCGCCGACGCGGGTTAGGCTCTTCGGGTTGAGCCTGTTCAAAACGGCAGCCATAGGCCTGGGCCGGAGAGAGTACAAAGTCCATTTTGTACTGGCGGCTAGAGATTTCAATCGCGCCATTGGGGAAGATGCGCTTGATGCGGAAGCGTTTGCCGTTGGCCATCAAGAGATGATCGGCTTGCTTGGCGACTTTGATCAGGGCGGTCAGTTTGCGTTCGTCGACCTGATGCTCGCTGGAATCAAACATGCGCTCGTATTCTTCGCGGAATTCCTGGGCCCAGTTGTGTTGCAGGCAGAGCTTGAGATACGAGACATAATTGCGTGAGCCATTGCGATTGGCATAAAAGATATTCCATTTGACATAGTCATAGTCATGGCTGTGGAAGTATTTGGTGACCAGCTCTTGCAAAGGCCGAGATTGACGTTTGAGATAGGCCAGCAATTCATTGAGTTGGGGCTCAATCGCATCAGCACCATTTTGCAAATGCTGAGGCTCTTGTGTCAATTGATCAAATAAATGGGTCAAGGGTGCCTTGTGAAAAGAAATCACCTTGCGGTTTTTATCGAGATCATAGGTGATTCCATAAATCTCACGGGGATCCATGCCCAGCTCGCGCAACTGATCGGCATCTGTTGACAGATGATTGATCTCATCGACGGCAGATCGAATGGCCGTTAAGACATCACTCGGATACAAGACGTCTTCCATTTGCCCACTTTTGTTTTTGCGCTTGCGGCTATAGAGTGTGAGCAATTTGCCCAATTCGAGTAGCGAGATGCGGTACTGGCTGCTTTGCTTAAAGGCCGGCGTCAAGATTTCGAGCAGTCGGCGCGATACCGGGCGCTTGAGTTGACGGTAATAATTAAAGTCGACATATTTAAAATGCCGTGATTGCTTGATCTGCTGTAAAAATTCAGCATTGAGATGGACTTCCAGGCGGCGATCTTTGTCCCGCAATTTAAAGCCATCTAGCAGTTTGAAAGTCTTGCTGTGTAAAGCATTTTGATAAAAAAAGGATTGCTCAAAGTGGATTGTCACTGACTGCCAGCGCTTGAGGCTGTCTTCTAAGCGCTTGAGGTACTGGGGATTGATCGGACAGCCGCAGCCTTTGAGGATCTCATAACGCGAAAATTCCAGCCGGTGGGCGTAGTTTTCTTGCTGGGCCCGCATCAAAAAATAACCGAAATAAAGCATGTCGAGTTGATCTGGCGCACGATAGCTCGCCTGATAGCGATAGCCATCAGGATGATACCAATCGAGTTGGCCACTCGAACGAGAGACCTGAAACCAGAGCGGAAAGGCCAAAAAATTGAGATCCTGCTTATAGACACTTTTTTCTGGTTTCATTAATCTGACTCGCTCCCCACTCAATACTTATATTCCGTTTCATATTTAGTATAGCAGCCCTTATTTCACTATTTAATAAATTCTGGCGTTTCTGGCTTCATTCTTTCCCGTGTTCAAGGCTGCATAGCAGCAATGGTCTTGCAGTATAATGCTTACACCCTACTGAGATTGAGGATGCGATATCATGAAAGCCAGCACGCCTGCTTTATTGGCGCTGATTTGTTTATTAAGCGCCTGTCCGACAGCCACTACCCAACATGCCGATGGCTCCCCCACGACGACCCAAACCGTTAGTACCCAGGTTGCCGGTGAGCTCGGACAAGATTTTCAAGAAATTGCAAAGCAATTATTGCCCTCTGTGGTTAGTATCAGTACCCAGGCAAAATCCAAAGGCAGCTTGCCTGATGATGATATTCATCGTGGCTTTCAAGGTGGCGATAGCGAAACCGATGGTCTCGGCTCTGGGGTGATTGTTGACGCCGAGTCTGCTTATGTCTTAACTAATAACCATGTGATCGAAAACGCCAGTACGATTTGGGTTGGCTTACAAAATGGCAAGCGCTACACAGCTGAGATTGTGGGGGCAGATCCGCCCACTGACCTGGCTGTTTTAAAAATTAATTTTCCGTCTGGTTTACTTACTCGTCGGCCGCGCTTGAAAGCAGCGGTGCTGGGGGATTCTTCTCAACTCAAAATTGGCGAATGGGCGTTGGCGATCGGCAGCCCTTTTGGCTTAGACTCGACGGTCACCGCGGGGATTATTTCTGCTAAAGGCCGCGCGGAAGTCGGAGTCGCAGACTTTGAGGATTTTATTCAAACAGACGCAGCGATTAACCCAGGTAACAGCGGCGGGCCTCTGGTGAATATCAAGGGTGAGTTGATTGGCATCAACACAGCGATTGCTTCTCGCACGATGGGCTTTATGGGGATCGGTTTTGCTATTCCTGTGAATATGGCTCAAAAAGTGATGCAAGAACTGATTACAAATGGCAAAGTGACCCGTTCTCAATTGGGGATTTATATCGGTGAGATCGATCAAGATCTGCGGGCCGCTCTGAAGCTATCGAGCAGTCAGCAAGGCATTCTGGTAATGAACCTGATTCCCGACACCCCGGCTGCTGAAGCTGGCTTTCAAAGATATGACGTGATCACCTCTCTTAATGGCCAGGCCGTCACCAATGTCAGTCCGTTTCGCAACCAAATTGCACTTACCTCACCGGGTACTGAAGTCAAAATCGATATCTTACGCCAGGGCAAGCCTCAGCAATTAACCGCCAAATTAAGAGAGGCCAGTGCGGTTTCTTTAAGTAACCCAGTTGAAGATGCTTTGCAAGCCCGTCTGGGTTTTGCTCTCAAAGTAATCGATGACGAATTGCGTCAGTCTTTGAGTTTGCCTGCAAATCTTAAAGGTCTGCTTGTGAGTGAAATTGAACCCGCCAGCAATGCCTATAAGCGGGGATTGCGTCAGGGTGATCTGGTCACGGAAATCAATCAGAAACCCGTCAATTCCTGGGCCGAAGCGACAGCTGCTCTGGCGACGTCTAAGCCAGGAGATGCGATTTTGTTGAGTCTTATTCGCGAAGCTCAAAGCCAGATTATGGCTTTCGAAATGCCCAAATAGCATAAGTTAAGGAGTCTCGATCATGGTTTCGATTCAAGATTTTTCTAAGCAGCCCTTTCCAATCGGTGAAACCGCACCTGGTTTTATCGAGCTGCCAGCCACAGATGGTCAGTTTTATAGTTCTGCTGACTTTGCCAGCGACAAAGCCCTGGTGATCATTTTTAGCTGTAACCACTGCCCCTATGCCGTCGCTTATGAAGATCGTTTGATTGCTTTGGCCAAGACTTTTCAGCCCCGGGGAGTTGATTTTGTAATGATTAATTCCAATGATGCTGAGCATTACCCGGCTGATGGCTTTGAAGCGATGAAAGTACGGGCCCAGCAAAAACAATTTCCTTTTGTCTATCTTTATGACGAGAATCAGCATGTGGCTCAGGCCTTTCGTGCGATCTGTACGCCCCATGTTTTTGTGGTGCAGCAACAAAACCTGGCCTATAGTGGCCGGATTGATGATCACTGGCGTGATCCAGCTGCCGTTCAGCAGGCGGATCTAGAGGCTGCTTTAGAGGCTCTTTTGAGCGGCGATGCTATTGCTGAGCCTATCACGACCCCGATGGGTTGTAGCATCAAATGGAAATGGGATCAAGAAGCCCCGTAAGGGTGAACCCGCTGCCAGGATAAAGCCTTTTCAGAGGCTCAGCGTGTGCATTGGACACCAGCAAAAAAAGGTGAGAATGCTACACTGAAAGTAAACCCAAAATTCATGAAAATAATTTTAAAATAGTTACGAAATAAGGACAAAAAACAGATGACACCACTGGTCAGTATTAAGGTTTTTGGCGTCGGTGGCAGCGGCGGTAATACCATTAATCATATGCGTGCTGCATCGTTTGAAGGCGTTGAGTTTATTGCTGTGAATACAGATGCTCAGGCCCTTTCGATGGTTGATGCAGAAGAGCGTTTTCAAATTGGTTCTCGCTTAACCCGCGGCTTAGGTGCTGGCGGCAGCCCTGAAGTTGGCTACAAAGCCCTTGAAGAAAGTAAAGATGATCTCGAACATTTTTTAACCGATACGGATATGGTCTTTGTGACCTGCGGTATGGGTGGCGGCACCGGCACCGGCGCTGGACCTGCTCTGGCTGAGATGGCCCGCAAAATGGGTGCATTGACTGTCGGCGTGGTGACGCGCCCCTTTATGTTTGAAGGCAAGCGTCGCAAAGAGCAAGCCGATGCCGGTATTCAACGTATGTTAAATGCGGTCGATACTCTCATCGTGATCTCTAATGATCGCCTGCTGCAAAGCAGCAAAGGCGGCCTGGCTGTCAAAAATGCTTTCCAAGAAGTCGATAATGTCTTATTGCAAGCGATTCAGGGAATCTCGGATATTATCAATATCCCGGGCCTGATTAACGTCGATTTCGCTGACGTCAAGGCTGTCATGTCTGATGCTGGTGTGGGCGTGATGGGTGTGGGCATAAGCTCTAGTGATGTCGAAAATCCGGCTGTTGAAGCCGTTAAATTGGCGATCGAAAACCCCTTGTTGGAGTATTCGATTGATGGAGCGACTGGCGTGGTCTTTAATATTACCAGCGGCCAGGATGTTTCCTTACATGAAATCAATGAAGCAGCTGAAGTGATCTACAATACGGTCAACCCAGATGCGAACGTGATTTTTGGTACGGTTCTGGACGAAGATATGAAAGATCAGGTTAAAGTGACCGTGATTGCGATTGTCGGCAAGCATCTTTAGGAGACAGGTCGCTGAGGCCTGAGGCTGGATCCACTTGTGCTTTAAAGGGTTTAATGTTAAATTAAACACAGTTTAAATCAGCAAGTTGAAGAGTGATGAATCCCCAAAAACACCTAAGCGTTTCTCCTGAAGAACTGTCGCATATGCGCGATCAGACTTATGTCTGGCAGGTTGACCTGCCAGCAGATGCTCTTCGGGACGACGATATGGACGTTTTACAGATTGAAGGCACTTTGACCCTCAAGCGATATTTGAACTCCGTACAGTGTATCGGTGATCTGATAACACGGGTACGCTTGATTAGTGATGTTACCCTGGAGCCTTTTGAAACGGACGTTAAGGTTCAGTTTCAAGAGGAATTAGAAGTGATTGCTGATCGTAAGTTGGCGAACACGCTGGAGCTCAGTCTAGAGGATGCCGTCGATCAAGTGACTGAAGAAGAGCCTATCAATCTCTTTGAGCTTTTACGTCAGTATTTGATTTTAAGCTTGCCGATGCAAAAAACTGATCCTGAAAACTGTTATAATGAAGAGTTGACCAAATACCTACCCGGTAGTCGTGCGTTGATAGACCCGACCTGGGAAGCGATTCGCCAAAAGGTAGAATCCTGGGAACCACCCAGCGAAAATTAATGTGAAATTGAAGGAGGTTGGCGAATTTCGGTTCGCCAAGCTGATGTATGCCACAACCTAAAAAGAAAACATCCCGTTCCAAACGGAACAGCCGTAGAGCTGCAAACTTTAAAGCAGAATTGCCCACTCTGGTCACCTGCTCTCAGTGTAATGAAAAAAAACCGAGTCATATGGTTTGCACTAGCTGCGGTTATTATAAAGGCCGCGAAGTATTTCAGGTACTCGAAGGTTAGTTTGTAACGACAGGAGATCAAATGATTGCTCTGGACGTCATGGGCGGCGATGCTGCCCCTGAAGCCATTTTAACGGGAGCGTCAGCGGCTCTGGAACAATTCCAAGAGCTACGATTATTATTGATTGGGCCAGCTGAAGTATGGAAATACGAGCTGGCCACTGTTTTGTTAAGGCACCCACGTGTGACTTATCAAACTTCAGCTACAGTTATTGATATGGCCGATTCTCCCGTGCGCGCTGTGCGTCAAAAGCCCGACTCTAGTCTGGTGATGGGCGTGCGCTGTCTGGCCGAAGCACAGGTGAATGCCTTTGTTACGGCTGGCAATAGCGGAGCCACGGTTGTTGCTGCCTTGAAATACCTGGATCTTTTACCCGGTATTGAGCGACCTGCTCTGGCTGTTTTGTTTCCTGGCCAGGCAGGTGAAACTCTGGTGCTTGATGTGGGCGCTCAGGTCTCCTGTCGCCCTGAACATTTACTGCAATTTGCACGCCTGGGGTCGGCTTTTGCTAAAGCAGCACTGCAATTGGACTCCCCGCGAGTGGGTTTGCTTAATATTGGTGAAGAAGCCACCAAGGGCAATGCCCTGGCTCGCCAGACGCATGCTTTGTTAGCGGCTAGTGATCTCAATTTCATTGGCAATATTGAAGGCTGGGACTTGCCGACACAGCGAGCGGATGTTGCCGTTTGCGATGGTTTTGTGGGCAATTTGCTCTTAAAGCTAACGGAAGGTCTGAGTGAGTATTTTATGAGAGTCTGTCCCCCCTTGTCTCAATGGCCGGGTTCAGAACGCTTTCACTATGTTGAGCAAGGCGGCTCCCTGTTGCTGGGACTGAACCAGCAAGTGGTTTTAACCCATGGTCGTGCCAATGCGACTGCGGTGATCAATTCCATTGGTCTGGCGCTGCGATCAGTGGCTGGAGAAGCTTTGGCCCAGATCAAACAAGAATTAAAATGTGAGGAATCATCATGACAGAAGAAACAGCTGCACAAACCGTTTCTGCAGACGAAGAAGTTCAACATCCTTTTGCCAAAGGTCTTGAGCTCTATGAACAAAAAGGCGATTATAGCGAGATTATCTCTTTGTTTGAACAGGGTGTGACTTTGTCCCCCAAAGATAGCGTGGGTTACACCTGCTTGGCCTGGCTGTATATGTTGCGCAATAGCGACGACGATGCCACCAAAGCACTGGTTTTGGCTCAAAAAGCTATCCGTCTGGATCCCAGTAATTATCAGGCCCATGTCAATTTTGTACTGGCCATGCTGACGAATGGTACCGGTGGCGTTCGCCCTGAGTTCCAACGTGCGATGGGTAAAGTGACCACAGAAGAAGATCATGCCGAAGTGCTTGAAAACCTGAACGATGCGATCGAGCGTGAACCCAAATGGGATGCGCCTCGCAAAATGCTTGCCTGGATTAACGGGTAATGCCTGCTCCTTGTGCAATAGTTCTCACTGGAGGCGTTGCCAAAGGAGCTTTTCATGCTGGCGTTCTCAAAAGCTTTGCTGAACGCGGCGTGATCCCTTCGGTTCTGGTCGGTGCATCTGCTGGAGCCATGAATGGCGCTTATGCAGCCAAGCTGATCGCCGAAGAACGCTTCACACCGTATTGGATCGAAAAGCTACTCTATCAAACCTGGCTGCATCAGGTCAGCCTGCAAAAACTCTGGGGCGATAGTGATCCCAAAGAAAATAGCCTGCGTTCACTTGTGGGCGATGTGAAGTTTAACTGGTTTATGCTGCGCAATTTAATGGATTGGATCAGCCCGGTGCGCTTACGCGAATTGCTCAAGTTGCGCTTTACCTCAATTTTGGGCTCCAAACATTTTCGTCAACAAATGGACGCCTCTCTAACCAAACCTCGTAAAGTGGAGCGCGAAGTACATTTTGCAGCTTCGATCACCAGCTTAACTGGCCGAGTAGCAACTTATGCCGGTCAGCCTTTAATCTCTTACGGCGATTATGTTTCCTTTCATTTACACCCGGATCAAGATCCAGATTCTCTGGAAGATATTTTTGAGAGCATGCGTGCGGTGGTCAGAGCTTCTAGCTCCTTTCCGGGGGTCTTCCCGCCAGTACCACTGGTCTTAGATGGTCGTGTAGACCACTTCATTGATGGTGGACTGGTCAAAAATGCCCCTTTTGGTCGAGCCGTTAAGCTAGATCCTGAAGTGCGCACGATCTTCCTGGTCTCTTGCACACCGATTACTCAACCGACCTCAGGTCGTGTCGACAATATGCTCACGATTATTGATCAGGTCTATAAGATTGTGATCAACAAAGATCTGGCCAATGATTTCCGCAAAATTCAACAGATCAATGAACGCATTGAGAAACTGCATAAGATTCTCGAGCGGGACCCTGACGGAGAATTTATTGAGAGTCCGCATAATTTGAGCTTGATTGACCTGGCCGGCTTTAAGAGCATGGCTGACTTTCTCTCCAAGCGTACAGTTGAGATCAAAATTATCGAACCGGCTTTGGATCTCGAAGGCGATCCTTTTGCGGGTATGTATCGCCACGATCGATTGAGCTTGTTGCAACGCTATCTGGATCTGGGTTATCAAGCGGGTGATCGGGTGCTGAAAAACTATTTGGCAGCAGAAGCTAATAAAGCCTAAATTCTTTGTCTTGTTTCTCTAATACAGGCATAGAACTCTCTTAAACTGGGTATAAGATAATTAAGATGATTTTTCGAAAGGATATTTACCGTGGGAAATATCAATGGTCGGGTAACAGGTCTCAATAAAACAACTTTTGATGCTCTTGAGAAGGTCAACGTTTCAACTAATCGTACGGGTGTTTTGAGTGCGGATGCAGCAAAGGAACTCAGTCAGGCAATCCTAAAAGATGGCAAAATTGATACTGCTGAAGAAGATTTATTGATTGAATTGACACAAGACAAAAGTCGATTGGTGTCAGTGAGTTCGGCAGACAGTGCGCCCAATCAGGTGACGTTTGGAACTGCCAAAGGGAATGCTAAAAACATTTTACTAGAAACGCTGGCTCCCCGTAAAAAAATTGAGGAAATGATTGATAATGGGGCTCAGGGTTTCAAAGACTTGACCAAAGTTTATTCTCGTTCTCCTGCTGATGCCAAACGGGTTGTTGATATTCTGGTTAGCAAAGCGGGCAAGGCCTGGGATGCTAGTAGCCTGGGGAATCGTTATGAGCCGCTGCGCACGTTTATTGCAACGGCTTACTCTGGTGTCAATGCCTTAGAAGGTCAGGCCAATACCGACGGGCGTAATATGTTGCACGAGGCTCTCAAGCAAGTCGACCAAAATGTCGGTGACCGTATTCCTGATGTCTTTTATAATTGGGTGCGCCCTGGTGGTGTTATCTAAATCACTTTGAACTGACTCTAGTTTAGCAAATAATAAAAGAAAGCCCCGACTCATCTGAGTCGGGGCTTTCTTAGCTTGTCAGTGCTTTTTCCTGGAGTACTCAAGTTGTTTGCTTGAGTACTCTGATCCTTTGTTAATGTAGAACCTTTTCGCGGTTTTCATCACGCTCTGCATTTTGAAGACCAATTCTTTGGATGATATCCATGATCAGCTCGCCTTGATTGACTAACTGCTCTTTTGTTTGTGTAGGAAATCTTGCAGAGCTAATGCCTTCAGCGGCGTCAATCATGCCACTTAAATGTTCTCTAACTCCCGCAGCTGAAATAGCAGAGTTAAAACCAGCTTTGTTATCTGATGAGCCCACACTCAAGGCTGCGATTGCTTGTGCACTACCGGCTGATTCAAGAGAGCTGCTTTGTAGGTCCTGGCTGACTGTTTTGCTGTAAGTATCAGCTAAGCTAGTCAGCAGTTCGTTAAGATCTTCAACTCGCCTTTCACCATTATCCTTATAAAAAGCCAACAGAGCCGCTGTAAAGGCCTTGTTAATGGTTTCAGACATCTGGGCGGCTAATGCTTCGACACCATATTTATTATAAGTATCCTGCCAGGATTGGATCATATCCGTGAGAAAGGTTTCAGAGTTTTTACCCTGGGGAGCAAGTAGATTATTTGCCTCTAAATCGTCTGCGATTGCGCTCTTGTTCCTTACATCCTGTGCGACTGCCGCATGCTCTTTTGCAAGCCTACTGCCTTCTGCGTCTAATCGGGTAAGTTGATTTTGTGAGATTACGGCATATTTACCAGGATCTGATTCTCTATTGATGCTATAGTCGAGTGTTTGGGCTGCTATCTCACCCATCGTGCGGTTAAGTTGCGTGCCAATTGAAATGTTTTCAATTGCTCTTTCAAGTTGGCTGCCAAATGCTTGGCTTCTTTGGGGTTCACCTAAATTATTTGTTGCTGTAAATAAGGCTTGATCAGTGCTCCCGCTATTGCTAATCGATAGATCTAATGCCGATGGGGTATAACTCGCAGCAGGAACAGGAGGACGGTTGTTCAAGGCTTCGGTATATTCTGCTGCAGTTTCAAATTGAGCTGCAAAGACAATTTCCGGATCCAAATTCTCTGCAGGAATTGTGTTCACAGCGACTCTGGAATAGGCCAGGGTCGCTAAATTGAGAGTTTCTCTGGTGCCCTCAACGTTATCAGCTAAATTGGTAGAGACTGAGCCTGAATTGTCTACAGTGCCAGCTGTGCTAATGGTGCCATCTGCATTAGTGGTGCCAGCTGTGCTGATGGTGCCATCTGCATTAGTGGTGCCAGCTGTGCTAATGGTGCCGTCTGCATTAGTGATGCCATCAACACCAGTACCTAAAGCAACTAATACATCTTTATCTCCGCTTGTATTTATCTCAATTCTTTCATTTCTACTAAGTTGAACCAATCCGTTTTCCGGATTTTCCATTCTGGCGATCAATGAAATAACATTGTCAGACATCGCTTTTGTAAAAGGTGGGCCAGAATTTAGAATAGTATTGTACTCTGCCCTAAATGGGTTTAAAGCATTGGGTGAGTTATGACTTGCAGAGTTGGCAAAGAAAGCTTCTGCACGCGGCATGGTCACGGAAGCAAACGTGATGGCTTCATTTTCAGTTGGTGTTAGATAGCCTTTTTCCTGAAGTGCAATTTGGGCAGCATCATAAATTTTTGCTCTGGCTTCGATCGCATTTTGTGCCTCTGGTGAAGGCTCCGAAGCCCCAGGTGTCTGAGCTCTTGTTCTTACTGCAGCATTTCCAAAAGCTTGGATTTGCCTCTGTGAGCTGCCGCGTAAAAATGAAATATCGTTCAACTGAATCAGGCTGGCTTTGGCTTCTTTGTAAGAGTCTAATGTGTCTGCACTCACATGTTTTGATATCTCAGATAATTGCTCTGCCGTGAGAGGTGTCGTTGCTGTCACAGCAGAGTTTTTATAGCCATTGCTAATAGCTTCGCTGAGCATATCACTTTGTGCCGTATGAAGGCCTGAGAGAGCTGTGTTTGTCGAGAGTCTCAATAGTTCATTGACATTGGGATCCGTTGATGTAATCAGTGGAGTGGGATCGCCATTTGTCAGGGTGATATTAGCTTTGCCCGCTATATCACTGACCAGACTTGTTGCGCCTGTTTTGATTATACTTTGACTTCTGGCTTGACTTTCCTGTGCAGACGCTGTTGCAGCACCTCCGGCAAGGTGTTCTGAATCTGCCGCAAAGGTCGGGCTTTTCGCAAGTTCTTCAATCCGTGCGTTAACACTGTCTAATGTTAACGCGTTTGGATCTGAACTATCTGTTGTTTCTGGAAGCTGTTTAATGCCATCTACAGCTTCTTTGATTAGCAGTGTTGCGCCAAAATTTAGTCCATCTGATTTGGCCTGGGTGTAGGCTTTGGCTATTTTATCGGATTGGCTTAATTTATCCAATATTACAGCTTTGTCTGTTAAGGACATCTGTTTATCATTCATCACAACTTCTAAAGATTCATTCGCAAAATCTGCCCCAAACTTATCTTTAAGACTACTGTATTGTGTTAATAGATCAGCTGCTGCCTGGGGGTTTTTTTCAGTCATTTGACTGATTTGGATTGGAACGGTAACTCCACTTGTTGGGCCATCTACTGCCTGACTTAAGCCAGCGGCCAGAGCGCGTGCTGTTAAAGAGGCATCTTTTCCAGCACCGTTTTCTGTCTGAAGTTCATTGATGGTATTGCGAACCTCGTCGCTGGGTTCAAAAGCTGCAGTATCACCAGAGCCGGCTAGATGAGATTCACCAATGCTTTCTAGCATGATAGATTCAAGTGAGCGAGTTTGAGCAGACCCGGCGGGAGCGCTACTGCCACCGCCTGTCAGATAACCTGATCCGAACCCAAAATCCGTACTCATGCCGGGACCACAAACGCCGCTACCGCCATATGCCAAAGGAGATGTACCCACAGGGCTATAAAGACCACCAAAGCCAAAGGGATCGCTGAATCCCAGTGGATCTGAAGCATACAATGAAGGATATAAGCCAAGACCCGAGTTAAAACCGAGTGAAGGGATGTTTGAGCCCAGGCTTAGAGGTGTTGAGCCAATGTCAAGCGTTGGATCTAAGCCTAAATTAAATGCATTGCTACCCATTGGATCTACATATGAAGGTTGATAACCTGTGGCGAAACTTGTGTTGATACCCAAGCTATTCATGGTGTTGTTTGCGTTGCCTGTGAGGCTCAAGTTGCCCGTGCCGATTCTCGTGCTTCCAGGTAATAGACCGACTCCCCCAGCCGATAGGTTCGTCGCTAGTGCCATATTCGGAGGGCGTGTTGTTACTATTGGTGCTGTTGCTGGTGGTGCTTTCATTGAATGCAAGCTGGTGAGTACTTTATTAAAATCTTGTTTTTGTTCGTCTGAAGTGAAGCTCAGGTCGCCACTTTCACGAAGTGAACTTAAGCCTTGATTGACAGCATTCAGTTGCTTTTGCAAGGTTTCTTTACCTGCTGCTGACAGGCTTGGATTTGCGATCAATTGATCCAGTGTGCTTTTTGCATGAGTTAGTTCTGAGACCATGCCAGAGCGATCCTGTACAGCCTCGCGCGTATCCCAATACCCGTCTAGTACATCTGAAAATGCACTAGATTGAGTACTTCTAACAGCTTCTGTTAGTTTTTGGCTTTCAGGGCTAAGGGAAGAAGATCCCTTTGCTTCTAAAGCAGCGAGTTGGGTGCGCTTGCCTTCTAGTTCAGCAGTTGTGGCCTGGTGCTCAGCTGAACCCGGTTCAAAAATAGTTAATGTGCCCTCAAGATGTTGAATGCCTTCACGGAGTGCGTTGAGTTCTTCCGGACTGGCTGGTTTTTCAGCCGGTGAAAAACTTTTATCGACCTGGTCGACCATGCCCCAAAGCGTATTTGCCTGGTTTAATTGAGCGGGTGAAAGCGGTTCTCCTGATGCTAAATTGGTTTTAAGTTGTGCTACTTGATCTTTTAAGCCCTGAATATCTGCTGCACTATAGCCTTTCATGAGCTCCTTAAATGCAGCAGGATCTTTTTGATTTAAGGTTTCCATGGCCTGAACCAGATTTTCTGAAGAACTTACCATTTTTTCGAGCGAAGCACGTGCCTTGGTGTCGCTTTCTTGGAGTTGACTATTGGCTTTCTCTATGGTGTCTGGGGTTTGAATATTCCCTTTGGCTATATTCTGTTGTTCCTGACTGGCCATGCTATCTGCATCTGTTACGTTATCGATGGCACCCCGTAGTCGTCCCATATAGTCGGCAGTCATTGGGCTACCCTCAGCAGGTGGATTGCTGCTATAAGAATTTAACAATTGACGTATTTGGTAAGAAGAACTAGAGACACTTTGGTCAGGGTTTGACTTTAGGCCAGCAATCTCAGTACGTAAAGATTGGATCTTACTGTTAACTTCAGGAGAGTCGGGTGTTAGATTATAAGCTTCAGCGATGCGCTGACGAACCTCGGGGGTGTTTTGTGCCAGCTCGTTGTCCATCACGCCAAGCAAAGAGTTTAGATTGTCTCGCTCTATAGGCTCTCTGTCTTGCATGCTGGTAACGGTATTGGGATTGTTTAATACAGGCGACTCAGCGCTTCCTGTATTTACCGTGCTTTGACCTTGCATCCGAATATTATGGGATATGGTTTCTTTGCCGCCAAACAAACCAAAAGAGAAGCGATTAATTGTCGATTTTTGTTCTGTTTTTAAAGTCAAGCCAGAGAAATCAACTTCATTGGCTTCGCTACTTGTATAGGATTGTAATTTTTTGATGTTTTCGGCAACTAGTTTGCCGTCGGTTTTATCAACATTGATGCTATTAATTAATTGCTTTTCTTCATCACTGACACCTTCGCCGTTGTCGGTCTCTGCTGTTGCTTGAAGGTCTGCAATTTCTGTTTCGTCTACGACTCCATCGTTGGCAGCCAGACGCATCTGTTCTAGTAATTTACGCGAAGCGACCAGATCAGCTCCAGAATTAATGTTAGGTCCACTTGCATCGATTGCCATTGTTATATACCCTTATCGGTTGCTATTGATTTACTAAACTATATACCCTTATTTTAGAGTTTTTAAACAAGGCGCTTTAAATATAATCCGGGCCCATTTTCAGAGCTGAGTTTGTGATGTTTCAAGTGAGGGGTTTTTATTCAAAAAGGTTAATTTCAGGCTAAATTTTTAATCAGTTTGAATAAAATAGGTGCCATTCGGGTACAAGTAATCCTAAGACACCTTGACCCAAAACGATAGCGATAAAGAGGTTCCCATGGTTGACATCAATGGCAGCGTTGGCAAACAAATGCAGATCTCCCAGGACGTCCAGAATGCCCTCAAGACCGACAAAGCTAAAAAATTAATCGGTGATATTTTAGCTGACGGCAAAGTCGATAGCAAAGACAACGAAAACCTCAAAAAATTGCGTACGCATTTAGAAGGCTCAGCAGCAGTTTCTAGCAATGATGATGATCTCACCCTGATAGACGCTCTTGATTCAACCGGTGGATTTTTGGGCATGGGAGCGACAAACAAAGACATCGTCCAAAGAAACTTGACCGCTCTCAACGAGAAATACAAAACGATGGATCCCAGTGAGCTTTCGTTTAAAGATGTCAAAATTGAAACGGAAGGGCTCTTGAGTACCACTGCTCATAGCCTGGTTATTCAGGAAGAGCTAGATTTTTGCCCGGTGGATACCTCGCAATTACAGGCTGATTTAGACAATATTGGCTGGCGAGCCCCTATTTTACCGCCTGCTCAGCTGGATACGAAGCCCCTGGTGCTCCCCATCGCCCGCCCGGTCGTGTTGCCGCCAGCTGCTCCCCTGGTCGTACCGCCCCCAGCGACAGCCGTTGCTGAAGTTATTCCGGACAAGCCCCTGGTCTCTCTACCGCCTGAGGCTGAAGCTCCGGTCATTGCTGTCAGCGAAAACACACCGGCTGAAGCAACCCCCAGACAAGCCGCTGAGGCTCCGGTCAGAAATTTTACCAGTACCCGTCAATTAAGCAACCAGGCGCAGTCGACAATGAACGCAGTCGACCTGGATACACTGCAATCATCGCTTCAACGGAACCAGGTGGCTATTCTTGAAAATATGCGGGGAGCGCTATCTCCGTCGCCGGCTGTAGAAGGCGTGATTAACCAGGATTATAATGATATTATCAGCAATATTGAAGCCTATAAACAAAATCCTTCAACAGAAAACTTAGATAACCTGAGCTCTGCTCTGCTTAACCCAGCGCTGCTTCAGGCTGCAGATCCAGACTTATCACGTTCTTTGACAGAAACCCGTGCTGCGATTGAGACTGCGACTAACTTAGACTCAATCGCCAATAATATTGAGAGTGATATCGGAGCCAAAAAGTATTCGACCCCGCTCAGTGCGAGTACTTTGCTTACTGATTTGGATACTCAGCGTAGGAGTTTGTATACCCAAAAAGGCAGTGACGGCAAAAGTGAAGTGGGTCCTCTGCCATTGGTTTCACAGGATCTCAGAACCATTTCCAGCCAGATCAATGCCTTAAAAAACAGTCCTCTTGAAGCCGATCAACAAGCGTACCAACAAATTAATCGTGGCTTTAAGGATATCGGGGCTGATTTAGAGGCGGCGGCAGCTGCGTTTGACGCTACGAACCAGAGACAAGCTCAGCCGGATGCGCAAATTTTGCTTAAACTGAATCAAGTGGCTCAACAAATGGAGTCACTTAAGCTAAATGCTTCTCCCCTGGGAGAAGGGGCTTCAGAGGCTGTACAGGCACTGCGCGAATCGATCAATAAATCAGTTGATTATGGCAAGCCTTTGCAAAACAGCATTTCGAGTGTGGAATCGACTCTCAGGTCTCAGGCTCGTCTGGTTGCTGAGCTTCAAACAGCGGGTGATGCTATTTATGATTTGTTACAGCCAGCAGACAAGAGTGCGCAATTAACCGACATGACTTTGGTGAGCACTTTAACTGAGCAGCTCAGGATTATTCAGCAAACCCAGTCAGCGATTGAAAATGGGCAAGAACCCCAATTGAGCGAGCGTGAGCAAAAACAATTGGAGCCTGTGCTACAGTCTCTCTATGATGCGAGTGATCACAGTATTGATACGAGTTTTTTCAATAACTTTGGTCTGGGCCTGGGCTTTCCTTTTTTCCCTATTTTTCCAAACAAATCCTTTTTTAAGCCCACATCTGTTGATGAGGTCTTTAATCAGAACCTGAGCCAGGTGGAGTCAGGGACCTTACAGCTTCGCTCACAGTTTAGTGCCAATCTGGACGGAGAAACGACTCCACCCGGGGGCTTTCAATTGGGGGCGAGCATTGGCTCAAACTCAGAGGCAAGTCCTTTGCGTTTGACCAATTTTGTCATCGGCGAGGGTCTCGATGCTAACAATCAAGGGCTTTCAGCTGCTTCTAAGCTGCCTAACATCCCGTCGTTATTGGGGGTAAGTGTACCGCTAAATTCGTCTAATAATATTCAGGCTCCACCGTCTTTGGGCAGTAGTCTCCTGAAAAATGCAGCGTCGGCTTCTCACTTTAATCGGGTGAGCCGGCTCAGTGGGCTGGATGATACCCAAAAGAAAAACCTGACAGAGGCTTTGGATTCTAAGTATTTAACGGCTCCTACCAAAGCCTATTTGAACGAAGCAATTGCTGCTCAGGAATTGGTTGATCAGGGCAAAGGAGATACGCTTACCGAAAATGGGGTCCCTGCCCGTGAGCGGGCCAAGGACTTAGCTCTGCTGAGTCAAACCTGGGCCAAAGATATGGGAGCTTTTGAAAAATCGGTTGAGTTAGATGCTGTTACGGAGCAGCTGAAAGCAGCAGATGCTGGGCCGAGAGAACCTGTTCACGCAAAAGTACAAGAGACCTTGAGCGATAATGCGGGTATTCTGGCGAAAAAGTCCTATGAAACGCGAGTCAGCGGTGTTTCACAGGCGATTACCAGTGCGGCTTCAGCACAGCAAGCTTTGGAGAGCCAGCTAGAGAGTTTGGGAGGGGATAATCAGGCTGAATATTTGAGTCAATTAAGTACAAGCCTTCAAGCCGCATTTCCAAATCGGAGACCCGTCCCCAATATTCAATCGGCAGCGGATCTCAAGCGCTTTTTTAATGCGGAACTGCAAGGAGGCAACACACGCGAGATACGAAACTCGATTGCCAGTTTGCTTAGCTCTGCTAAGAGTGACTTTACTCAGGCACAAAGAGCCCAGTTACAGACTTTATTTAGTTCATCATTAGACGCCATTGATGCTGCCAATCAAGCCAAACAAGTCGCACTCAATTCGATGAATGGAGAATTGAGCAGCTTAATGCGTTTGCGTGATGCGGCGACTGAGCCGCAAAGGGCACATTATGATCTGGCGATTCATGAGTTGGGAGGCTTAATCGATCGGATCGGTAAAGGGGATCTCAGAGAGACTGACGTCAATTTGTATCAATCGATTTCTCTGGTTCGAAATTTGTCGGTTCAGGCTGCAAGCCTTCCTGCTGGTAAACAAGCTCAGGCTCTGGGCATTATTTCCGATGCCTGGACACAAATACAAACAGCAAAAAATAGCTCTGATCCCAATGCAACAGTGGATATTGCTGCTATTACCAGTAGTTTTACCCGTGTTTTGGGCAACGCTGCAACTGCTCAGGCTGTCGATAAGACCCTTCAGACAACGGAAGGGGTTTCTGAAGCCTTTAGCGCACAAACCAACCTGGGTGAGCAAATAAACGCAACTGGTGAGAAATTAGCGCAGGTCACAACGATTTTGACGACGCAGGGGCCTGCACTGCTCAATCAGTTTTTTACCGCTGAGGCAGCCAATTCTGAAGCGGGAGAGCAAACTCAGCAGACTTCGCAATCGGGTGTTACGCAAAGTATTCCGGGGGCAAGTCAAACCGGAGTGACGCCTCCTGGAGGGCCGCTTGAGACGATCCTGACAGACCTTCAAAATGGCTCTTTTGCGAGTAACTTTACATCGGGCAAATATATACCTGTACGGGTTCCGAGTTTGGGCAGCGTCGCACGAGAACAACAAGAGCTGGATGCGCGTTTGAACGCAGATGGTGTAACAGACCTGGAGCGAGCTGAGTTGCTTGAAGCGCGTTCAAATCTGAATTCACGCCAAGAGAATATGGCAGCAACAGACACCGCTTTTGATCAAGTGATCACAAATATTAATCGTGCGAGAACGGCTGGTCCAGAGGGAATTTCTAATTACTTTAGAGAGTCGGCGATTGCACAAACCGAGATCAATCGCTCTTGCGAGCGAGTTAATCAGGCCCTGGCGGCTTATGCTCAGGTGGCGAATCAGTCTGCCAGCACCATCAAAAGCAATAATCTTCAAATCGGATCGATCCAAAAACAAGCGCTAGGCATAGGCGATTCTCTGGCAGAACGTGCCAATCAATTGATCCAGGATGCCAATCAATTGGCCGAGAGTTTGATTTTGGCCCCACGCTCAGATGGTTCTGCAAACAGTTCATTATCGAATCTGGTCAGAGATTTTCTGGAAACCATTCAAAACCAGCAATTCGAAACTCAAAAAATTACGATGGCAATGCTGGCTCAGCAAATGCTAAATCAGACGATTACGGCCTTTTATAAAGAACAGCAAGACGACAGTCAGGCTTATCACGAGGATGCATTACAGTTAATCGCAGATAATTTTAAGCAGCGTATGCAAAGCGCTCTGGAAACCACCCTGGTTTCGGGAGCTGAGAGTGGTCAAAGCATTGCTGGCCTGGCGGGACGTGTCAGTCAGAGTGAGGTTTCGGCTGGCCTATCAGAAGCAGTACAAGCCAGTGGTCAAGAGTTTATGGCGGCGGCACGTCAGGCGGGTCTGCCGATCGCACCGGTGGTTGAGCAATTATTGTTGGGAGCGATGGAGCGGATTGTGCAATTGGGCGCAGCCGTTGCGACCCCTGAGCAAGAAGATGATCGGCAAGCGATAAGAGATATCCAGGCTGCTTGAGTTCACGTTGGTTTTCTGAGCGGTTTTCGCCTGAAAAAGAAAGCCCTTGCTAAGAAACTTCTTGGCAAGGGCTTTTGTCTATCAGACGCTTTAGCTAGGGACGCTTTTGTCTGCAAAGTGAATCAGGGTGTTGGCGCGTCCAAAACGTCTGCGACGTTGTAAATGGGTTTGTAATTGCTCACGAGAGTGGGTGATTTCAGCGCCATCCTTTTTTTGAGGATCTGTAATCACGATTGAGCCGTCATCATTGACCTTATTGACGACGACATAGTGACCTTTGCCACTGCCTGAAGCCAGACTGCTTCTGCTTTTGATAGCGATATTACTGGTCAATAAAATCAGTTGTTCATCGTTTTCTAAGCGTTCACGCATTTCTTCTAAAACACTGTCGACATTGGTTGAGAGATTGGTGGCGCCACCATCGATCTCACGGCCTTCTTTTGTGCCTTGTTTTTCAACGGCCTGGATCACCTGATTGGTGCTGATCGCAAAAGCGCCGCTGCCACTGCCGCGACGGGCGCCAACCATGCGCCGGATATCGTCTAGATCAGGCATATCGAGTCCGAGGTTTTCACCGACCGCTGCGGCTGATGCCGGGCCACAATTGGCGCGTCTTTCACTGACCGTGCCCTGACTGGGGTCGTATTGCCAGACATGATTGAAAAACTCTTTGACGTCTTCGATGGCTTCATCGACGATTTCCATGGCGGGTTGCACGAGGTTCTCGTTAATCGGGTCGATCACATTTGTTTTGAGCGGTTGCACGACGTTTTGATTAATTGGCTGCACAATATTTTCGTCAGTCCATTGCAGCGCTATATTGAGATCTTTTTTGACTTCTTGTTCGATGAAGACATAATTGACTTTGGCTTTGCTATTCATGAGCTCGAGAAAGCCGACATCAAGCACTTCGCTGATGCCTTTGTTTAAAACGGCCAGTTGGGTGATCTCGCCGTCAGCCTGGGCAGTACCCTGAGAGGTGATGGTGACTGCCGGGTCTGTACTTTTGGCTGCTGTATTGCTTAACTCATCGATTAAGTCTTGCTCGGCAGCATCTACGGTGCCGTCTTTTAAGATCGCTGTTTTGATATTTTGGGCTTCTGTGCGGGTCATCGAAGCGGGATTTTTGACCTCTTTAACCGCATTGAAAACGTCGGTATTTAGGTAATGAACAGAACCATCTAAATTAGGCATGGATTGAACTCCTTGAGAATCAGTGCTAGCTTTTTTATCTAAGGAAGATCAATATTTGTGCGGAATTTAATTAGTTTTTAATCTTATTATTAAAGGCTTGTTTGAAAAATGCCAGCGCTCGCTGCGCATATTCAGGTTGCCGATAAGACTCAACATGTCGGCCGCTTGTGGGCCAAAACTGACTAAAAAAGGCCGTCTGAATTTGGGCTTGCTGTTCTAGAATTTCAGCGTTGCTATAGTTGGTTTGCTCGTCTTCACGGCTATGCACTTGTCCATAGGCGCTGCGTTGCAGCAGTTGGGGCAGATACCGACGCGGGGCAGCGGCCAGTTCTGCGTTGGCGACGCCTGTATCCTGGGCTAACCACTGTAAGTAGGTCTTGCTAATTAATTGGGCAGCCCAGTGCTTGAGCTGCTCAGGGGTGATGCCGCTGTCAGCGGCGAGCTTGCGGAAAACACGCTCTTCGATCGCATGGTTTAAATCGGCATAGGCGGAATCATTCCAGACGCCCATCAAGGGGAACTGCTCTTGTTGTGGGGACTGGGCCCACTTTGCTCCGGCGACGATTGCTGTTGCGGCACCCATGGATTCCCCGAAGAGGCCAAACTGGCTTTGTCCTTGCTGCGCTAGCCACTCAATGGAAGCCAAGAGATCCCGTTGCTCAAGGATTCCGAGGGTCACGGCTCCGCTCTGGCTATTGTGGCCGCGCAGATCCAAAAAGAGTAGATTATAGTCGGCCTGCAAAAATCCGTATTTTTCCCAGGCCAAATATTTATTGAGTTGATAGCCATGCACGACAACCAAGGCTTGTTTTGTGGGACGTTGGGCGGCTAACCAGAAACCCTGTAGAGCAATACCGTCATGACTGGCTAAGCTGACGACTTGCGCGCCAGGGGGGAGACGATCGCTGTGAATTGTGCGCGGGTGCAACATATACTGGTACTGTTTTTTGAGCAAAGGCAAGAGTTTTTGGACCAGTTCACGGGGCAGACCTTCAGTGTTGGCTTCTGAGTTTGCCAGTTCTGGCTGGGCCAGGACGCGTTCTAGCTGCGCTTGCTGGGCTGGAGCGAGTTCTGCATAGGCTTGCCAGGGGTTGCTTGCGCTTGTCTGCTGAAAACGAAGGGCCTGCAGATTGGGGCTCAAGCCAGGGTGGGTCTGACAAGCGACTAAGCTGAGAGCGAGCAGAAAAGAGAAATATTTCATGATGGCAAAATCAGCTCCCCTAAAGGCTCCTGGCTGTGTTGTTCACCCGCTTGACCTGCTTCATAAATCAATTGTCCGCGCAAATAAGTGCGTTGAACTTTGCCTAGTAATTCCTGGGTGGCATAAGGTGTGACTTTGTTTTTGAAGTGTAGCAGTTCAGGATCAACCACAAAGCTTTCTTCAGGGTGCCAGATCACCAGATCGGCATCTTTGCCGACTTCCAGACTGCCCTTGTATTTGCTGAGTCCAGCAAAACGAGCTGGCTCTGTCGACATCAGACGGGTCAGGTCGCTCAAGCTAAAACCACGGGCCTGAGCCCGAGTCCAGACCGATGGCAAGCCCAATTGCAGCGAGGCGATACCGCCCCAGGCGTGCAAGACATCGCCTTGCTCTAATAATTTTAGCCCCGGGGTGCAGGGCGAATGGTCAGTGACCACAAAATCAATCAGGCCATCGTGCAGACCTTGCCAGAGAGCGTCTTGATTTTCGGCTTCGCGGATCGGGGGCATGCATTTATATTCTGGGTGGCCGTCAGGGATCTCTTCGGCAGCAAAGTAAAGATAGTGGGGGCAGGTCTCCACGCTAAAGGGTAGCTTGTCGCTTTTGGCCTGGGCGATCATGGGCAGGGCTGTGGCCGAAGAGAGATGTACAATATGCGTCTGGCAGCTGGTTTCGCGGCACAGATCGATCATCAGCTGGATTGCACGATCTTCCCAGTGCTTGGGTCGTGAATTTAAAAAAGCAGCATAAGACTGCGGATCTGTTTCAGAATGTTCAGGGGCATCGCCTTCGAGCTCAGCATGTACCAGCAAGGGGCGCTTGAGTCGCGCCAGTAGGGGCATGGCTTGACGCAGGTCTTCGGCACTGGCCTGCGGGAAGTCGTCGATGCCAGAGTGTACTAAAAACGCCTTAAAGCCTAAAATTCCCTGGGCGGCCATCGCTTCCAGTTCGTTAAGATTGCCAGGAATCACCCCGCCCCAAAAGCCGACATCAATCCAGCACTGACCCTGGGCACTGGCTATTTTTTGTGTAAAGGCAGCCTGGGTAGTCGTGACCGGGTCTGAGTTGAGTGGCATATCCACCAGAGTTGTGACACCGCCAGCGGCAGCTGCGCGAGTCGCTGTATAAAAGCCTTCCCAGTCGGTACGACCTGGCTCATTGACATGCACATGGGGATCGACCAGGCCAGGCATGATCACGGCCTGGCCCAGATCTTCAGCATCGGCTGCTTTGCCTGGTTCAATGGCAGCAATGCAACCGTTGTCTATAAAAATACTGGCGGCCTGAATACCCGCAGGTAAGACCACACGCTTAGAATAAAGGACCTGTTTCATTGCAGCTGCTCCTGTTTTCTATAGTTTAACGGAAAGTGGGCTGAAATAGAAACGAAGCGAATCACTGGCGTTCTAAAATTGTGTTTGCCTTTGTTGATTTTGCAAAGCTTTTTCGAAAATCATTTGCGGTAAATCTTGGCGAGGTGCGTAGCGCAAAGGCCGCTCACCAAAGAGCAGCGTTAGATTAATGCGCTGATTGGAAAAGCCAGGCTTAAAGTCATAATCCTGGGTCTGGTGTAAAAAGCGCGAGTCAAAGATCACAGCCCGATTTTGGCGATAGGGAACAGACAGTACTTGAGCCTGACGGGCAGTCAAGAAAGCCTGCATTTGCTGTGGACTCAGGCTATAGCGTTCCAGGTCCCAGCTGACAGGGGGCGACTCTGGATAGATGCAGATCCCGCCTGTTTGCGGGTTGCGATTGGCGTGATCAGGGGTCAACCAGAGATTGAGATTGACTAGGGCAGAATCATGATGCAGGGCCACACCTTGCCCACCGGCCTCGGCTTTAAAGGCCCAGAGGTATACCAATTGGGTCTGGCCAAAAATAGCGGGCAACTGGGTTTTTAAGGCTTCAGCCAATTGGTATAAAATCGGTGCATTCAGGCCGTCATCCAGATAAGCACCCCAATAGCCATTCTGATAGGCGTGGTGCCAAAATGTTGATCGCTGACAGAGCTGGAGCAAGTCTTGTAAGGCCGCTTCACTCAAGATTTTGTCGATCACACAGAAGCCAGCTTCCTGATAATTCTGAGCCTGATTTTTGAGGGTCTGAGCCGATTGGCTGGCGAGTACCGGGCTGAGACAGACGGGTTGCTCCAGATAGATCGCACGCTGGTAAGTTGGGGGTAAGGCGAGTTGGGGGTTCTGCAGCGCCTGCTGATAGCCTGGCAGAAGCCGGCCCCATTCTGTCGAGAGCAGCTCCTGGCTGAGCAGCCATTCCAATTGCAGTACTTCATGTTGTAATAAACGTGGATCCCGTGGCTGGCTCACGCTTATGGGCTTTGCTTTTACTACGTCGTCAGGGCTTTCAGGTAGCTCCCCCCGGCGCAAATGATAAGCGGTCTGAAAGTGCTGCTGAGCCTGAGCAGGGGCCAAAATCAGGGCGGCAGTGCCCAGGCCCAAATGGGCCTCGATCCAGCCCGGATTCAAGCGGCGAGCAATCAAAAAGCAGCGCTGGGCCTGGGGCCAATAGTGTAAGTCGCCGAGGAGATTGCCCAATTGCGTCCAGTTTTTACTGGAGAAAGGCCAACACAGCAAGCTCAGCAATTGAGGCGCTAAGGCAGCGGAGAGCTGATCTTGCTGGATCAGTTTCTGACTCAGCCAGCGGCCTCCCCAATGTCCGCTGCTGATCACAAAGGCCACAAAAATCCAAAAACCCAGGTCCATGGCTTAGCTCAAAGATGGAGGTGCTGTGGCGACAGGGGCAACAGTTGTTTTGACAGGCTGTTCTAAGGCCGCTGCAAACTGCGCGACAATCGTGGCTGCTGACTCAATTGTCTGGATACCATCGACACTTTGGCCAGCTTGCCAGACATCTTTATATGACAGTCCTTGCTGAGAAGCTTTTTTGAGTTTCCAGACGGAGCTGAGGGCATAAAAGGTGCGCATCATATATTTTGTGCGGCTATTTTTGAGCAAAAAGCGCTCCAGATTGCTATTTTGCGTGCGCATTTTATCGACACCCGGTGTGCGAATTACGGCACAGGGTGTCCCTGAGAGGCGGTCTGTCATCAGAATATCTTTGGCTTCGGCTTCCAGAATGGCCTGCTTATAGTCAGCGTGGGCTGCACATTCTTCGCTAGCAATAAAACGCGTGCCCACTTGCACACCGTCATAGCCCATCTCGAGCATTTCGCGGAAGGTCTCTGGATCGCCAACGCCACCAGCACAAATCAAAGGCTTGCCCAGATCTTTAAGATCTGCCAATAAGCGCCGAGCCGAGCGTTGACCGGCATGGCCACCGGCCCGTTGATTGACACAAATCAGGCCATCGACATCGGCAGCGACTGCTTTGAGGGCCCATTTGCGCTCGGTCACGTCGTGGTAAACTTTGCCGCCGTGGGGCCGGACTTTGTCGACGACCCATTTGGGATTGCCCAATGAGGTCAAGAAAAAGCGCACGCCTTCTTCGAGGGCGATATCGACCCATTTTTGCATGCGTTCTTCGTAGATCTTGGATGATTTTTCAATCAGCACATTCATGCCAATCGGCTTGTCGGTTTGCTGGCGAATCCAACGCAGGCCTTCGCGAAAATCGTCGCCATAAACAAAGACCATTGAGAGCGGTTGTACGACGCCAATGGCACCAGCAGCGGAGACTGCAGCGACCAGTTCTTTATTCGAGCAGGGGTACATTGGTCCACAAATCAGGGGCAATTCGATGTTTAAATCTTGAGTAAAAGATGTGTTTTTCAGCATCTGTGTATTATGGCATAAATCACGATTTACTAATCAACAAGGGTGTGGGGGCTGGGATCGTTGGGTCTGAATTTATGTGTTGTGAGTCATCAATCGAGACGTTAGAATAAGAATATGCAAATTGAAATTTATCAGAGTGCAAAGGGACAACGCCCCTTTAGCCGTTGGCTTAATCGACTCAAAGATCGCCAGGCGCAGTTTAAAATTGATAAACGCTTGGCTCAAGTTCGAGCGGGTAACCTGGGAGATTGTAAGGGCCTGGGGGGAGCGCTTTTGGAGCTTCGGATTCATTTTGGTCCCGGATACCGGGTGTATTGCGCTCGTGAAGGACAAAAGCTTATTATTCTCTTATGCGCTGGAGACAAATCCACACAGAAAAAGGATATTGAAAAAGCGCGCATTTATTGGGAGGACTATAAAAATGGCTAAGTCAGTGAGTTACGAGCTTGATTTAAAAGTGCGTTTGACAAACAAGAGCTATGCCGTGGGCTATTTAAACGAATGTGCCTCTGACAATGACTCTGCAGTGATGTATATCGCTTTGTGCGATGTGATCAGGGTTCATCCTGCCATGGCAAGCTTTTTTATCTCAGCGTATGCCCGTTACCTCCAGCCCAATGACCTCCAGAAACTCAAGCAAAGCTTTCCCGATTTAAGCGATTATTTTGATAGTCATCAAGAGGTTTTGGGGGCCTTGTACGATCAGTGAGTTTATAGCAGTCTGTATTCTGAAGTGTTGGGGGTAAGTTCTGTGGATTCTAAGGCTTATATTTAGTGCTCTAGGTCAGCCTTTTTATGAAAGTCCTCTATATAAATAGTTCCACTTACTGTTAAAAAATGTTCGTTTTCTGCAATTGTTTTCAATGCGTTTTTTAGTGATTCGTCGTAATAAGCTTGTAAATCACCCACAAATGCCTGGTCTCGTTTAATCGTGATGTGCGGCCTGAAATTTTCAGGATGGAGGTTTTCTATTCTGAAATTAAATAAAAAGTCTAAGTAATCTTCATGCCTGTTTAGTTCTATATGTGAATCAATATTGATAATGGTGGATGTGATATTTGGAAGTATTAATTTTATTTTTGCTGAATCCCAAAAACCATAGTAAAACTCATGGGATCTGTATTCTATATCTTTAACAAAATCTGTTTGTAAATAATTGTCTTCAAATGAGTATTCATAATCAAGATTTTTTGCATAGGATCTATTTTGAAACCAATCAAAGATCTTTTTTTCATAATTTCTTTGATTATTCACGATAGTGGCTACAATTTTATTTTCTGAAATCATAGGGTTAGATTTTTAATGGTTACAAAGGTACCTATATTTAAGAACTAAGGATATAACAATCTTAACCCCAAAACAAATGTTTTGTTGACTCGATTTCAATCCATTCAGCAAAAACGAATGACTCAAAGAGCTGGAACCCGAGTTTGGGTTTCTGCGTCGGTATGATCAGTATGAAGAGGTGCTTATGTATCAACGGGATGTAATCAAGGTTCTAAGTGGATTGCTAATCAGCCTGAGTCTGGGAGCTTGCCTGACGCCGTCGCCTCTGTCTTCTGAGAGTGAAGTTGAAGTCACGGGTCGGATTGTGGGTCTGAGTGGCCAACCAGTTCTGGATCAACGGATGAGCCTGAGTCTGCCTTTATTTCAGCAGCGCCAGACCGACACCAATGCTGCCGGTGACTATCAATTCCAGCTAAAAGCCAGCGAAACCACACTGGCGGGACTGGCCGTGGACTTGACCCTCAAAGCTGAGCAAGCCAATGGCATGGCGGTGACGCAAGACTTCAAAGCCCTCAAAACCCAAATTCAGCTGCCTGAGATGCAGTTCTGGAGTGACTTACAAGCGCCTGCTGCCGAGGCGCTGATCGCGAGTGCTCGCCAGAGCTTGAGTTGGCAATCCCCGCTCCAGCAAAGTCAGCAGATCAAGCGCTACCGGGTACGGATTGAAGATCCGGCCGGTGACACGGTTTGGAAGAGCCAGACCCCAGGCCAGAGTCTGATTTATGATCTGCCGACGGCAGTACTTGAACCGCAAAGCAGCTACCGCTGGCAAATCGAAGCCGAAGGTGACAATTACAGCGCCTTTTCAGAAAAACGCAGTTTGCAGACAGGGGGATTGCCTTTGCAGGCTGTGGCGATCCAAAAGGCACAGGTGGCAGGCAAAGACTATCCTTCCTGGTTTGATCAGTCTTTTCAAGTGGAAGGCAAAGCACGTTTGGATCTCAATCAGCATCGCCCCCTTGAAATTGACTTGAAGCTGCCTGCTGGACAGCGCGTACAGGGCTTACACTGGGCTGCTCAGGGCTTTTCGTTTAAATTGGAGGTTCGCGATAAGGCCAGCAATACACTGCTAGCAGAGCGAGTCGTCAGTGAAGACAGTTTATTTGAGTGGACCGGGATTGAAACCGATGCTTTACGCTTGCTTTTAAGTACTGAGAGCGGTGGCTTTGTGGATATTCGAGAAATTCGTGTTTTGGGTCCGGCAATCGGATCAAGGTAAACTAGGTTTAGCTTATTTACCGAAGAGGTCTTCTATGTTGCGTTCCCTATTCTCTCGCCGTTTGCTTACTGCCAGTCTGAGCTGCGTTTTGTTGACATCCCTATCCGTCTTGCCCGCTCTGGCAGTGCCAGTACCGGATCAAGTGATCGCTCAGGGGATTCCGACGATCCCAGATCTTGTGCAAGCGCGAGTAGAGCAGTATCGCAATGTGCGCTCAGCAGGCTTTGTGGACTGGCTCGAGGGCGGTATGCTGGTGGCGACTCGTTTTGGCGAGACCAGCCAATTGCATCGGGTGGCCTTCCCGGGTGCACGCCGAGAGCAGATGACCTTTTTTAAAGAGCCCGTCAATAACGGCGTGGTCGCTCCCCTGAACTCAAAAAAAATCATGTTTACCAAAGACGTGGGCGGCAGCGAGGCCTATCAAATCTTTCAATTTGATCTGCAAACAGGCCAGAGTGAAATGATCTCCGACGGCAAGTCGCGTTATGGCAGTCCCCGTTGGTCAAATAAAGGCGATCGCTTTGCCTTTAGCAGCACCCAGCGCAATCAAAAAGACTATGATGTTTATCTGGCCAGCCACAAAGACCCTTCAAAATTTGAGCGGGTCTATACAGGCGCTGGTTATTGGTCGCCGGGAGACTGGTCGCCTGACGATCAGCACTTACTCTTGTATAGCTATCTTTCAGCGACCCGCTCACAATATCTGGTGCTGGATCTTAAAACCGGCAAAACCGAGCCACTATTTCCGAAACTGAATGCCAAAGCGGCTTTTGGCTCAGCCTTTTTTGCGGCTGATGGCCAGGGCATTTATTATACTTCTGATCAAAGCTCTGAATTTAAACAGGTGCATTTCCGGGATCTCAAAAGCGGCAAAATGGAGAATTTGACCCCTGAGATCAAATGGGATGTAACTGAGATGGAGCTCTCACACGATGGCCGTCAGCTGGCCTTTGTGACCAACGAAGATGGCATCGGTAAGCTACGTGTGATGGATCTCAAGACCCGTAAATACCTGGCCTTGCCTGAGTTCCCTGTTGGTCAGGTCTCTAGCATTTATTTCAGCCCTGATGATCAGCAATTGGCCATGAATCTCTCGACCTCAAGAGCCCCGGCTGATGTCTATACCCTTAAGCTGGAGTCGCTCAAACTCGAGCGCTGGACCTATTCTGAAGTGGGTGGCCTGGATACGTCTCAGTTCCCTGAGGCCAAATTGGTGCACTTCCCCAGCTTTGACAAATTACAGATCCCGGCTTTTTACTTTCATCCGAATCAGGTCAAAAAAGCGCCGGTCGTGATCTATATTCACGGCGGCCCTGAAAGTCAGTACCGCCCCGGATTTTCGTCGCGGGTGCAATACTGGCTCAATGAATTGGGGATTGCGGTGATTGCCCCCAATGTCAGAGGTTCGCGGGGGTATGGTAAGGCTTACTTAAATAGTGACAATGGCTTCAAGCGTGAAGACTCGGTCAAAGATATTGGCGCGCTGCTGGATTGGATCAAAACCCAGCCTCAGCTGGATGCGGATCGGGTCGCTGTTTATGGCGGATCTTATGGGGGCTATATGGTGCTGGCCTCGCTGGTGCATTATAGCGATAGGCTCAAAGCGGGCATCGATGCGGTTGGTATTTCTAATTTTGTGACCTTCCTTGAAAACACCAATCCCTACCGCCAGGATCTGCGCCGGGTAGAGTACGGCGACGAGCGTGAGCCCAAAATGCGTGAGTTTTTGACACGGATTTCGCCCAGTAATCAGGCCAATCGAATTGGCAAGCCTTTGTTTGTAGCCCAGGGCCTCAATGATCCACGGGTGCCTGCGACTGAGGCTGAGCAAATCGTCAAAGCCGTCTCTGCTCAGGGCGTTCCGGTCTGGTATATGCTGGCCAAAGACGAAGGCCATGGCTTTGCCAAGAAAAAAAACCGCGACTATTATGAGTACGCCATGTCGTTGTTTTGGGAGAAATATTTATTGAAATGAAGCCTGCTTCAGCCCATCCTTTTGAGGCGTCTGAGTCTTTGCAGCGCCAACACGATCTGCTTTTGCAGCGTTTAGCTGACCCAAGAGAGGCCTTGCAATGTCGCCTGGAAGTCCGTCAGCGTTTGCTAGAACAGATTCAGGAGCGTCTGGTGCTTGAGCCTGCTGATCTGCATCAAAACTTTATTTTTGAGCTGCACCAGCAGGCCTATCAAGAGCTATTGACTGAGCTGAAACAGGTCAATTTAGAGCATAGTGCACGTTATGGCGATTTAGATGGGCTGGTTTCTCATTATTTGCAGGACTGGGAAGAAGAGCCAGAGGAGCCAGCAGACGCGGACCTACAGGCCCAACAAGCCCAGTTGCTGCATCAGCAAAAAACCTGGCAAGAGATGATTGATAAGGTCCGTGAGCGCCTACGCAAACGCCCTGGCGATCCTTTATTGATGCGCTTGCTGGCTGAGCATCAGGCCCGCTTATTATCCCTGCAAGAGCAGTCGCGTCATTTGCAGGGGCCTGAGCCCGAGACTGAGTGGGTGCTTGAGAAAGCCGAAAAGCAATCCCAGTCTCAGCCGGTGGCCGACGATAGACCTGCCGAAAGTGACCCGGAAAATGAGCAAGACTTAAGTCAGCGCCTGCAATTGGAACGTGAGATTCTGGTTTTGACAGGCCTGATCGAAAAAACCGAGCAACGTCTGGAAGCCAAGCCAGGGCTCAAACACCTCAAAGATTTAATTGAACGACATCAGCAACGCATCAGCGAATTACAAGACCAATTAAGGGGTTTATCATGACACGCAAAACCATTGCTTTGGTGGCCCATGACCACCGCAAACCGGACTTGTTGAATTGGGCCCAGCTGCATCAGCAAAGGCTTCTGCCTTATCAGCTGGTCTGTACGGGAACGACCGGACGGCTCTTGCAAGAGCATCTGGGACCAGACTTTCAGATTCGTTGTTTGAAATCAGGGCCATTGGGCGGAGATCAGCAATTGGGGGCTTTAATTGCTGAGCAAACGATTGATCTGCTGATCTTTCTCTGGGACCCGATGCAGCCGCAGCCCCATGATGTCGATGTCAAAGCGCTATTGCGCCTGGCTGTGGTCTATAATATCCCGACAGCCTGCAATCTCTCGACAGCTGACTTCCTGGTGCATTCGACTTGCTTTGACAGTGATTATCAGATCCTGGTGCAGGATTATCGCCAGTATTCCCAGCGGGATCCGGCTCTTTAAGTTTTAAAGTGCTGGGGCTATTTCCCGGACTGAAGCTGAGCCGGCCATTGTTTGAGCAGGGTTTTGAGGGCTTCCTGATTCCCTGAGGGTAAATTTTCAACAATCAAGACCCCTGACTGTTTTTGTTGCCACCAGATGCTGTTTTTGCTCTTCAGGCGCAGAGATTGGCCGCCTAAAAGTGATTCTGATTGGACTTTAGGAAAACGTTTGCTCAGGGTTTGGGTATAGGCTGCGGCAAACTCCTGGGCTTCAGCCGGGCTGTCCCAGAGGGAATAAAAACCAAAGACATATCCATTGGCAGATTGGATCACTTCATAATGATCCCCTTGCCAGCCCTGAGCTGCTTTTTTGGCCGTGCGCCAGTCTAAATAGTGCGCTAAGTATTGTTGATAACTTAGCTCTCCCCAGGTATTGGCGCTGATGACTTTGGACTTTGGCAAAGCTGCTTGCAAACTCAGATCAACCGGGCTGGGTTGTTCTTTGGCCAGATACTTGGCCGTATGTAAAATCTGTTCTGTCGAGCGGGGGGGATCGTGATAAAACGCGGCCATTTTGTCCCAGGACCAGCCCTGCTGGCGAAAGCTATTAATAAACTGGGCGCCCTGATCATAAGGGAAAGTCAGCGAATTGCGAATAAAAGCCGGGGCTGAGCGAAACTTATCAAAAGATTGTCCGCCCTTCATCAGATTCATCACGGATCCAAAGACTTCAAAGATCCCAAAGGCAGGTTTTTTGCTGAGTTGCTGTTGAATATACTCGCTAGAAGTAATCGTGGCATCGCCTTCAATTAAGGCCATTTGTGCCAGGGTTTGATCATCATTGTCGCTATCGGGTTTGGTCATTTTTTGCAATTCAAAATGCTGATCTTGCAGGGCGTGCGTTAGTTCATGTGCGATCAGCAATTGCTGATCAATGCCGGTTAGAGGGGTGCCTTTGATTAATTTGAGATCCCCGGTTTTGGGATCATAAAAGCCACCGATTTGCTCAGTGTAGAGATCCAGCAGAAACTGGCGGTAATCGAAATCAGCAGAAAGCATGCCCAGTTGTTGGTATAAAGCTTGTTCGGCTTCGATTTTCTCCGCAGGGATTTCGGTGCTGACTTGTTTTTCCAGTTCCTGGCTGAGCTGTTTGCGATCGATCGTAGAGATTTTGACCGGACGCTTGATTGGCAGTTGACGCAGTTTCGAGACGTCTTCTAAGATCGTTTCAATTTGATCGAGGGCTTTAAAAATCCCACTGGCCTGATCGGCCTGGGCTTCTGGACTGAGTTCGATATACTGAGCCGCTTGTAGCGCTTGGATCGGTAGAGAGATTGTCAGAGCGGCTATCAGGAAAGCAGAGCCTGCTTTGTGCATGGAAATAATCCTTAAGGTGTTGAGTTGGGGTCTGTGCTGGCACCAGGATCCGGCTCTGGCGTGGCTGTGGCTGGCGGCGGGGTTTTGCTTGCTATGACTAGCGGTGTTAAGAGCGGTTGTGGTGTCGCGGTAGGCGCTGGCGTGGGTCGAGGCGTCGGGGTGGGTTCGGGTATCGGAGCTGGAGGGCTGATGGCTGAGGGAGTGGGCTCAGGTGGATCGGCAACAGGTGCCGCTTGCGGGCTCTGGGGTGGATTGATTTGCAAAGGCGTAACCGTGGGGACCGGCGTCGGGCTTTCGCTGCCTGGCCGTACCCCATCAAAAATCACAGGCGCCTCAGGAGGAGCCGATTGCACCAATTGACAACGCCGGTAAGTGCGTTGCTTGGAATCTCCGGGAAAGCTCCGCCCAATGGCTGTATTCTCAGCGTTGACAGTGCCTGAAGAAATCACAAAACCTGGCGGGAAAAAGGGTTTTTCTGGATCGCGATTGATCTCAGATAAATTCCCTATACGATCGACGACAAATTTAGTTTTGGCATCTTTACCCAAGACAAAGGCATTGGGCTCGATTCTAAAAAAATAAAAGGCCGGTCCTGTTGAAAAGAGGCCATCTGCTCGGCTTGGGCGCCAGCAGCCGGCGATATCAATCACGCCATTAGCCAGTGGGGGTAAGTCGACTTGACTTGACTCAGCGACACTGGCTGCGGGCGTTGTCGGACTATTGGTGTTAGTGCTTTCTTCGCAGGCGCTAGTCAAGCTGAGTAAGCTAAAGGCTAAAATTAGGCCTTTTAGGTTGTCCATTCATCTACAGGACCTTTGACTTCACGCTTCCAAAAACAAGTGGTGATACCGGTTTGGTTGGGCGTCGCCTGAATCATTTCCCAGCCATTTTTGCCGAGTTTTTCAAATTGATTTAAAGCTTCTGCGTTTTTGGGCTTTTTGCTGTCAAAGGGGGGTGTCATCATAAAGTGAACTTGTGTGACCTTGTATTCCCAACGGGCCATGGGCGATTACCTCATTTTTATTGATTCAAGTGCATTATAACACGCTGCCAAAGTGTTATACTGCCAGTTATTGAGGCTCTCGCTTCAAGATAACCTCGCTTGACTAAGTGAAATGTAAGACAACCATGACGAAAATAGAATTTGAACTCCAGTGTCAGACCGATCCCGGCTGGGTACAGGTGATCCTGGATGACTTTGATAGCTTTATGCAAGACCATGCCAACTGCGAGCGCAAAGCTTCAGCCCTGGCTCTAAGTCTGGTCATGAAATACCCCGATCGCACTGCCTTGATTCCCCATTTGATTCGCCTGGCTCAAGAAGAACTTGAGCATTTTGCCGAAGTCTATGACTTGATGGAGCAGCGCGGGCTTTCCATTGGTAAAGAAATCAAAGACCCTTATGTCAATCGTCTGTTGACCCATTGCCGTTCAGAGAGTGAGGCGCGTTTTTTAGACCGCATGCTGATCTCTTCGATTATTGAAGCCCGTGGAGCTGAACGTTTTGGGCTGATTGCCGATGCGCTCACAGAACCTGGCCTCAAAGCTTTCTATAAGCGACTTTGGGCTGCTGAGCTGAAGCATGGACATTTATTTGCCAATTTGATGCAGCATTATTTTACTGAAGCGGAGATCTATGCGCGCTTAGACTATTTATTGGCACGTGAAGCGGAAATTATCCCCAGCCTGGAATGGCGTCCCTCACTGCATTAAGCCCTTTATTCTCAGTTTAAAATAGAGTGTTCACAATAATCTTTGAGCTGTCGGGCACTGCGATCCCAGCTGAAAAGATTCTGTGCCCGAATTTCAGCCTGACGTGAAATCCGATTATAGTGCTGGCGATTATAGAAAAGTGAGAGCACATGCTCTGACATGGTTTCGACATAGTCTCCGTGAGTGGCCAGAAAGCCGTTTTCACCATTTTTAATAATCGTTGGGATACCGTCGATAGGGGTGGTGAGTGCTGGTATGCCCAAACGGTTGGCTTCGACAAGCACACATCCAAAGCATTCTCTATATGCCGGGTGGACTAAAAAATCTGCCTCGCCCAGCAATCGTTGAAACTGTCCTAATTGTGCCGAATCCGATTTATCCAGAAATCCTCTGACCTGAACGCCAGCAAATTCAAGAGTATTCAATGCCGGTTGGCCGCCCAAAATATCTAGCTCTGTATCCAGTCCACGCGCGATCAGTGACTGCTGTAAATCAATCGCCAGCTTGAGCCCTTTGCGTTGCCAATCCACGCCAATGAATACCAGACGGCAGCTCTGTCGCTGGCCTTTTTCTTGGCGCCAGTTTTCGATTTGGGTGTCGCTGGGAAGGCTTAAAAAATTGGATCCAAAGGGCAATAAAGAGATCTTGTGGCGAAAAGGGCGATAAGTCATTTTGGTGGTATTCACAGCCCATTCTGAGGCCATAAAAAAATGATCGATTCGTTTTAGAAAACGCCGGTCCCAGTCGAGCAATTCGGGGAAGTTCAGGCGGAATTCATCAATAGCTAAGGTCGCCAATAATTGCCAACAGGCATCATGCCAACAGACCACCGGGCAATTGGCCACGAGTTCGGGAATCATGCTCGTTCCCTGACAAATGACGAGATCGGGCTGGTGTAAACGTATGGCCTCACTGGCGGCTTGACCGGCTTCTCGCAAAGTAATCTCAACGGGTCTTTTTTTGTCGAAGGGAACTTGAACCGCAGTAAAATCTTCCCATAATGATTTAAGGGCCTGATGCATAAAGTAAGGACAGCCAGACCAGTCGTTGATATCTGAAACATCATATTCAGATAAAAATAAGACACGGGCTGGTTTCATATGCAGATCGATCTCCTTAATTAAAGGGCATGTGGCCTGAACACTAAGCTAATTTTAACAGATGCCCATGGGGCAATGGTTTTATGGTCTCAGCAGACAAGCCACAAGAGCACTCATGTTAAACTGCCTTGACCCGGTAAGCACCGCAAACAAACCTTTGGAGTAATTCTTATGTCTCATTATGGATTTGACAATTTAGTTATGGCGTTGGAGCATCATGTCTCTCAACACAGTGAACAAAAACCTCTGGTGGCAGCTATCACGCAATCGATGCAAGAGCTGATCGGCAGTCTGGAACTCAGTGATGACTTTGTGGAATCGATTAAAGCTGATCATGAAAATGGCCGGATTTATACCAGTACTGAGCACGGTTTTTTTGTGAAGGTTTTTCACTGGTCAGCAGGGGCCAAAACACCGATCCACAATCACAATACCTGGGGTGTGATGGGCATTCTTCACAATCAATTATATGTGACTGAATATAGTATGACCGCCCTGGAAACACCCGGTCAGTTTGATGTGTCTGAAAAAGACGCTTACCAGGCCCAACGCGGTGCGATTATTTACTTAACGTCACCTGATGATGAAATTCATCAGATCGTTAATAATAGCGAACAAGAAAGTCTGTCTGTACATATTTATGGGGCTGAAATGCAAGGCACCCTGAACTTTGATCTAGAAGCGGGTCGTGTTTACGCCGCTTAGGTGACGATGCCAAAATTTTGCTGAAATTTCTTACGGAGTTTGACGGATGTTCATCTCCCCGTTAAAAAGCTATGTTACTTTAAAGATGCACTCGATAAAGATATAAGTTAACTCTGGTTAGCCCATCACAACTCTAGCTTAGCGGCCCCTTACCTGGTAAGGGGCTTTTTTATTGACAACTATTAAGTGGGCAACCCACAACAAAGCCCCCACAACAAACTCTGTTGGGGGGCTTTTGCTTTAATCAAGTAGGGCCTATAGCAACAAACCTGCGATGGCCGCGGTCATAAAGCAGGCCAGTGAGCCAGCGATGACGGCGCGAATGCCCAACTGAGCCAGTTCGCCACGGCGAGAAGGCGCAATGCCGCCAATGCCACCAATTTGAATCGCGATCGAAGACAAATTGGAGAAACCGCAGAGCGCATAGGTTGCAATAATTTCAGAGCGTTCGTGCAATTGAATGGCAGAGTCTGGTTTTACCAATTCTGCCAGATGAGAATAAGCAACGAATTCATTGATCATTGTTTTCTCACCTAAGAGCGCACCAATTGTGGTCGCATCTTCCCAGGGAACGCCCATCAAAAAGGCCATCGGCGAGAAGATCCAGCCAAAGATTTGCTCTAGAGAGAGTACGCCCAGGCCAACAGCCGAAGTGGCCCAGCCCAGAACGCCGTTGATCATAGCGATCAAGGCAATAAAGGCCAGTAGCATTGCCGCCACATTTAAAGCGAGGGTCAAGCCTTCACCTGCACCCCGAGCAGCTGCATCAATCACATTGGCATCCGTGACTTCGACGGCTAACTGCACGTCTTCACCGGCGGTTTCTGAGACTTCTGTTTCGGGAACCATGATTTTGGCCATCACCAGTGCAGCCGGGGCTGACATTACACTGGCTGCCATTAAGTGGCCCGCAATAGTGGGGATATCATTGCGTAAAAGCCCAACATAAGAAGCCATCACGCCACCAGCGACAGTGGCCATACCCCCCGTCATAACGGCCATTAATTCAGAACGCGTCATTTTTTCGACAAAAGGCTTAATCACCAGAGGGGCTTCGGTTTGACCGACAAAGATATTGGCTGCAGCTGAAAGGGTTTCAGAGCCACTGGTTTTCAGGGTTTTCACCATGACTTTGGCGATAATATTAACGATGAATTGCATCACCCCTAAATAATAAAGCACAGTCATCAAAGAGGAGAAAAAGATGATAGTAGGAAGGACCTGAACAGCGAAAATGAATCCACTTTGCTCCATATTCATCATCGAGCCAAAAATAAATTCAGAGCCTTTGTTGGTGAAGTTTAATAATTGATTGACAGCCGTATTGGCGTAATCGAAAAGCTTATTAACAGGTGTTTTTAAGATCAATACAGCGAATACGAGCTGCATTATGATTCCGCCGATAACGATCCTTAAATTAATCTGTTTGCGGTGTGCAGGCTTACAAAGCAGCAATGCTATTCCAAGCATAACAAACAGGCCTACAACGCCGATGTATTTATCCATGTACACTGTCCTTTTCTTTCGGGGCTGAAAGTATCTCTTCTATGTCGGGCAGGTCTTCTTCTTTGGGGGGCCAGATGACCGATGCTAGAATCGATGCCATCAGTATGCCTAAAACCAGTGAAAGTGTAACCCAGGAAGGAACATGATGCAAGAAATCTTTGGCTAGCATCTTGACACCAATCAGGCTTAATACCAGTGCCAGACCGTATTTGAGATAATGGAACTTATCAATAATGGCGGCCAGGGCAAAGTAGAGGGAGCGTAGCCCCAGGATCGCAAAGGCGTTGGAGGTATAGATCAGAAAGGGATCCTGAGTGACTGCGAAAATAGCCGGAATCGAATCGACGGCAAAAATAAGATCTGAAACTTCAACCACAAGTAAGGTGACAAAGAGTGGGGTGGCGAACTTTTTGCCGTCTAGCTTCACAAAGAATTTGTCTTGATGAAACTCAGGCGTGACTGACATGAATTTTTTGAAGATCTTGACCACAGGGTTGTTTTCGGGCTCAATTTGCTCTTCGTCGTTATTGGTAAGCATTTTGAAGCCTGTATAAACCAGGAAAGCGCCAAAGATATATAAGATCCACTGAAAGCGGGTAATTAAAACAGCGCCCAACACGATCAAGACGCCGCGCATAACTAGAGCACCCAGAATGCCCCAAAAAAGGACTTTATGTTGATAGCGAGTGGGGACCTTAAAATAGGAGAAAACCAGTAGCATGACAAAGAGATTATCGACAGAGAGAGATTTCTCAAGTAAATAGCCGGTTAGATAATCACTGGCTGCTTCGGTTCCCATCCAATGATAGATGCCGACACTAAAGCAGAGGGATAAAACAATCCAAAAAGCGCTCCAGGAGAGGGCTTCTTTGACTTTGACTTCGTGGCTTTCACGGTGAAACAAGCCCAGATCCAGAGCCAGCATCAAGAGGACAAAGATATTAAAATAAATCCAAACGTTTGTGGGGACTACCATCGTGTTTCCATTATGCTCGCCTTCATTTGTATCAAGCTACCACAGCCGGGGCACAGTCCCAATAGGATTGGGCTAAAAGCCGTTTAAAAACCAAAAAGCTGACGAGCGTTTTGGGTGGTGATTTCAGCGACCTGCTCTAGCGATATTTCTTTTAGTTCTGCTAATTTTTGGGCAACATAGTGCACATAAGCCGGTTGGTTGCGCTTGCCTCTAAAGGGAACAGGGCTTAAGTAGGGGCTATCGGTTTCAAGCACGATTTCACTCAGGGGGATTTCGCGGGCGACCTGGTGTAAAACAGGGGCATTTTTAAAGGTTAAGACGCCGCCAAAAGCCAGTTTGAAATTGAGAGCAATCGAGGCCTGGGCAAATTCTAAATCGCCTGAAAAGCAATGCATCACGCCACCGAATTCCTGGGCGCGTTCTTCACGCAAGATCGTCAATAAGTCGTTATAGGCTAGTTGAGAATTTTTTTTGTCTCGCACATGCAGGATCAAAGGCAATTGGACCCGTTTGGCAAGTCGGATTTGAGCCCGTAAAGACAGGTGCTGAGTAGCGATTGGGCAATCGTCCCAATAATAGTCGAGACCAGTTTCTCCAATTGCGACCACATCGCTGCGTTGACTCAATCGTTCAAATTCAGCTTCGGTCTCAGGCGTCCAGGTCTGAGCGTCTGTGGGGTGAATACCCATCGCGCTCACAAAGAGGTCTGGGTATTTTTGGTTAAGTTCAAAAGACGACAAACAGCTCTCAAGGGTTACCCCAGGGGTAACGATCCGGACAATGCCGGCCTTGAGAGCGTGTTCTATAATCTCATGCTGATCCTCGGTGTATTCACCAAGGTTCAAATGGGCATGGGTATCAATCAGCTGTAACACAGCTTACTTGATCTCCACTTTGCCACCTTCAGCTTCAATTTTGGCTTTGATTTCGTCGGCTTCTGCTTTTTCAGCGCCTTCTTTAACAGTGCCAGGCAGTGCGTCAACCATAGCTTTGGCTTCTTTTAAGCCTAAACCGGTAACTTCACGAACCACTTTCAGAACTTTGATTTTGTTAGGGCCTGCATCAGTCAGGATAACGTCAAATTCTGTTTGCTCTTCAGCAGCTTCACCACCAGCAGCACCGCCGCCAGCAGCAGCTACGGCCACAGGGGCAGCAGCTGAAACGCCGAATTTTTCTTCAAATAATTTTACTAAGTCTGCTACATCCAGCAAACTCATGCTTCCAACAGCTTCTACAATGTCTTCTTTGGTAAGAGTAGCCATTTTAATGCAATGCTCCTTTTAATATCTTTAAGAATTTTCTTCTTTTTGTTTGCGAATTGCTTCGAGAACGTTGACCATATTGCGTGCCACACCAGAAAGCGTGATAACCACACCTTGTGCGGGTGACTGCATAGAGCCCATCAGTTTTGCAACCAGTTCTTCGCGAGAAGGCAGGCTGGAAATCTGCTTGAGTTCATTTTCAGTAACGGTACGTCCCTCGAGAATACCGCCCCGAATGTCTTGCTCTTTTTTTATTTCCTTGAGGTAGTCCATCAAAGCTTTGATTGGACCCACAGGATCTTCGTAGCCAAACACCATAGCGGTGGGGCCTTGAAGCATGCTGTCAATCTCCGGCATACCTTCGGAATCTTTTAGCGCTTTGCGAATCAGGGAGTTTTTAGCTACCGTGTATTCGCCTCCTGCTTCTTGAATCCGACGACGTAAAGCCGTCATTTCTTTAACAGTTAAACCTCTGTAATCGGAGACAATCGCAAGTTGTGCACGAGACACCTGATCTTTCAGGGTCGCAACACGCTCTTGTTTTTGCGCCTGTGTAACCATTTGGCTTTCTCCTTAATTATTCTACGGTGGTCAGTTCAGAGAGGCTATTTGAGTCAATTCTAAGACCTGGGCCCATAGTGGACGACAGGGCAAAAGTCTTAATATACTGACCCTTAGCGGCAGAAGGCTTCACGCGTTGAATCGCGCCATAGACTGCTGCCAAATTGCGCATTAAGCGCTCTTTCTCAAATGATGACTTACCAACTGTAACGTGTACATTGCCTTGGCGGTCATTACGGAATTCAACTTTTCCGCCTGTAAACTCCTTAACAGCTTTAGCTAATGCATCCGGTGAAGGAGCAACAACTGTACCTGCTTTGGGGTTTGGCATAAGCTTTTTAGGGCCCAGCACTTTACCCAGACGAGAAAGCTGACCCATCATGTCAGCTGTAGCGATGAGGACGTCAAATTCAAACCAACCACCCTGGATTTTCTCCAGAATTTCTTCGGCACCCGCTTCAATGGCTCCGGCTTCAATGGCGGCAGCAGCAGCAGGCCCTTTGGCTATTGCTACAACGCGCACAGTTTGACCAGTACCTTCAGGCAAATTCACAGTGGAACGTACCTGTTGGTCAGCATGCTTGGGGTTAATTCCAAGGCAAAAAGCGGCTTCGATGGTTTCATCGAATTTGGCCGTAGCGGTTTGTTTGATCATTTCCACTGCCTCAGTAGGCGAAAAGAGTAAGCGGTCTCCCACTAACTCGTGGATCTGTTTTTGTCTTTTGCTTAAACGTGCCATAACAGTCACTCGCTTTATCTTAATTTATGCTTCAACCACAACGCCCATGCTGTGCGCTGTGCCGGCTATCATGGTGACGGCGGCATCGATATCGCGGGCGTTCAGGTCAGGCATTTTCATTTCTGCAATTTCACGCACCTGTGCAGCGGTCAGGCTTCCGGCATTCTTCTCCTGAGGTAAAGAAGCACCTTTTTGAATCTTCAGTGCTTTTTTGATCAGGGCAGATGCGGGAGGCGTTTTGGTGACAAACGTGAAACTACGGTCGTCCATTACGCTAATTTCAACCGGAATAATCATCCCGGCGTTATCTTTGGTGCGGTCATTGTAAGCCTTGCAGAACTCCATGATGTTAACACCATGTTGTCCCAGGGCAGGGCCGATGGGAGGAGCTGGGTTTGCTTTCCCTGCTTCAATTTGCAGTTTGATTACTGCGACGACTTCACCTTTTTTTCCCTTTTTGGCTGGGGGTTTTGCCATATTGACTCCGGCGGGCTACTTTACAGTCAGCTTCGCCGACCTCCTTATATCTCATTTACGTACTTTGTGTACTTTTTGCTAATTCAATTTCTTTCAGCTCAGCCTGAGCTGAGAGATAGAGAACTGCTTTTTGGCTGGGTTAGGTGGAGTGCTACGGAATAGTTTCCGTGATCCAGAGTTTCCAGAGTGGGCATTTTAGCACTTCAATACACCAGCCACAACCCGATCGACGCCAAAAAAACAAGGCAACACGGGTCTTAGTCTGAACAGGCAGTATAACAAGCCACTTAATAAAATGGAAGTGTAAATTTAATTTAAATTTAGGATTTAAGCCAAAGCCAGCTAAAAACAAAGCAGATCTTGATTGGGTCGTTTAGATCCACTCTGTGGGAAAGTTCTTGAAAGACCGTCTTCACAACTAGGATTACTGAAAGAGATCCTCAGAAACCGAAGGGCTACAGTCGAGTTTACAAGCCTTTTTGTGGCCGAGCTTACAGGCTTTGGCAAAGTCCTGCTTGGCACTAGAACAGTGACCTAATTTTTTCTGAATGATGCCTCGGTAGTAGTAATTTTGACTATTTTGAGGATTGAGTTTTATCGCCTGGCTAAAGTCAGCGATCGCTTTTTGAGGCAAAGCCCCCTGAATCGCATAGATCAGGCCTCGCATAAAATAATGAGGTTCCCAGTTGGGATCGATTTGAATCGCTTGATTGAGATCCGCCAGGGCCAGATCTAATTTGCGCTCTTGTAGATAACCAATTGAACGCATAAAATAATTACCGGAATAGTCGGGGTCAAGTTTAATTGCTTCGCTAAATTTGTCGATAGCTTCTTCCCAACGGCTAACGCCAAAGAGTTGCCCCCCTTCTAAAAAGAAACGATTGCTTTGGTACTGGCTTTTGATGCCAGTCCCTTGCATTTGTATAATTAGATTAGCTTCTGCCTGAGTACTGGCCTGAAGCAAGCGCTCTAAATAGCTCTCTAAATTTCGCTCCATTTGCCGGCTTCTTTGGCCATGTTTTTCAATGGACTCGAGCAGCATTGGGTTTTTTTCAAGATAGCCAGCAAAATCCCGAGGTAAAGTATCTGTATCCAGGAAAATTTTAGCTTTGACTTCTTTGCCTGCTTGCAAGGGGAAGACCTCGACTTTATATAAAGCGACAGAAAGTGCCAGTGCTTCATCCAGGCTAAAGTGCTGTTTGATTTGAGGTAAGGCATATAAGAACTGCCCCGCTTGCTCCTGGACTAGACGGCTGGCACGCAAATAGGCCAGTGTTGTTAGGTCTTCAAGTGGCTGAAACCCCTGTACTTCAATTTGCTCGCTATGAGAAAAAGTTTGGGTGACTGCATACGCTGGCAAAACCCAGCCGCTAACGAGTATAGATAGGCTAATGGCTGAGCGTTTGAACATAAATGAAAACGACCTTATTTTTTATCCCACAGCATAGCATGACCCTGCTTTTCGTCTGCTAGCCAATGGCAGCTTGCCGGGTAGGCCTGTTAAACTAATGAAAAGCGAAAACCGAGGAAAACCCTATGGCTAAGAAAAAACCCAGCCGCGATACGATTTTAATGCTCCCCAAAACCGATTTGCATGTGCATTTAGATGGCTCGATGCGTGTCGAAACCATGATCGATATAGCCAAGCAAAAAGGCGTAGAATTGCCGTCGATGGATCCAGATGAGTTGCGCAAGTTTGTGCAGGTTCCTGATGATTGTCAAAGCTTAGAAGAATATCTGCGCGCCTTTGATATTACCTGTTCTGTTTTGCAAGATTTTGAGTCCCTGCGCCGAGCGGCTTTTGAGTTGGCTCAGGATGCAGCCGAAGAAAACGTCAAATACATGGAAGTGCGCTTTTGCCCATTGCTGCACACCAACGAAGGTCTGTCGATGCCTCAGATCGTCAAGGCTGTCTTGATTGGTCTGGCTGATGCCGAACGCCAATACGATCTTACTACTGGTGTGATTATTTGCGGGATTCGCCATATGTCACCTGAAAACTCAGTGGCCTTGGCCAATTTAACGATCGACTTCAAAAATCGCGGTGTCGTTGCCTTCGATCTGGCCGGTGCTGAGTACGATAATCCAGCCAAATATCACCAGGATGCCTTTTATAAGATCCTCAACAAAAATATCAATTGTACGATCCATGCGGGCGAAGCCTTTGGTCCTCAGAGTATTTCTCAAGCACTACATTATTGTGGCGCCCACCGCATTGGGCATGGTACCCGTCTGATCGAAGATCGCGATCTGATGAACTATATGAACGATCATCGGATTCCTTTGGAGATTTGTCTCAAGTCGAATCTGCAGACCAAGGCGATTGATAAGCTTGAAAACCACCCCTTGCGTAAATATTATGATCTGGGTCTGCGGGTCACGATCAATACAGATAACCGCCTGGTGTCCAATACAACCGTGACTGATGAGCTCTTATTGGCGACGGAAACTTTTGACCTGGATCTCAATGATCTGGCCAATATCATTATCAATGGCTTTAAGTCGGCGTTTTTACCCCACAACAAAAAAACCCGCTTATTGCGTTCGGTAATGGCTGAGTTGGATGAGATTCTGGGTGTTCAACGCTCAAAATACAGATACTAAGACGAATTCCATGAAGGCCTGGGCTTTAATTTGCTGTGCGCTGAGCGTTTTTATGACGCTCCCAGCCCAGGCCTGGGATTTTTCAGGTCATTTTGTGGTCGCTGAAATCGCCTATCAACGGTTAGATCCAGATGTCAAAGCTGTGGCTAATGCTCTGATCGCTGAGCTACAGTCCGCTGAGCCTGTCACTGCTGACTTTGTCCAGGCCTCGGCCTGGTTAGATGCCCAGTCCTGGGGGGATGGCTTCCAGTTAATGGACACCTGGCATTATCTTTCGCAGCCCTATAGTCCGCTGGCTATGTTATTGCCTCCTGCTCAGGGAGATCTCTTAAAAGTGACGCAGCAGGCGATTCATACTTTGCAAGATCCACGCAGTACCCCCTTCCAAAAGGGCTTAATGCTGCGGGTTTTAATTCATACGCTAGGGGACTTGCATCAACCTTTGCATAGTATTTCTTATTTTTCCCCGGCTTATCCAGAGGGTGATCAGGGGGGCTATCATTTTTCACTGGCAGGTCCTTATCCAAACTTGCATCGCCTCTGGGACGCCGCTGCCGGGCGCCTGCCTTATTTGCAATGGACTCAGGCAGCAGATGCTCGCGACTTGGTGCGTTCTCTGGGGCAGGCATTGCCAGCAAAACCGCTGACTTTAACTCAGCCGATTGATCCTGTGGCCTGGTTGCAAGAATCACATCAATTGGCGATTGAGGTGGCTTATCAAGGCGTTATCCCGAATCAAAGGCCGGGTGTGGCTTATTTAAAAACGGTGCAAGAACACTCTGAACGACAAGTTATTTTGGCCGGCCAGCGTCTGGCTTTGGTTTTAAACCAGAGTTTAAAGCCTCGCGCACCGGTATCAATTGTCCGGTGAAGCCCTTTAAAGATCGCCAATTTTGCTCGCAATTGTTTTTACTGATCCAAAAGCAAACTCTGATCCCGCCGGGATCGCGCTTATTATTGGCGGTTTCAGGCGGGCTGGACTCAATGGTAATGCTCGATTTTTTTCGGCGTTTTGCTAAGCCAAAATATCAATCCCTTTTTTTTGTCGCGCATCTGGATCATGGGCTGCGCTCAGAGTCGGCCCAACAGGCCAGTGAGTTGTCGCTTTGGTGCCAACAGCAAGGGCTCGATTTGCAAAGTCAACGCCTGGAGTTGGATTTAGAGCAAAGTGTCAGCGCGATTGAGGCCCGAGCACGCCGATTACGCTACGGCTATTTGCAAGATCTGGCTGAGCAATATCACTGTAGTCATTTGGTCACAGCCCATACTGCGTCTGACCAATTAGAAACCATGCTGATGCATTGGGTGCGCGGCGGGATCAGTGGTCTGGCGGGTATGCGTATGCAAAGAGACTGGGCGCAACGCCACTTGATTCGCCCCTTTCTGGCGTGTTCGCGCACAGAGATGGAAGCTTATGCCGAGTATCATCAATTGCCGATCTGGGAAGATTCTTCAAATCAGTCCAGTGACTTTTTCAGGAACCGTGTACGCCAGCGTCTGATTCCTGAGCTTTTGCAAGAAAACCCACAGTTGGAACACTTAGTTGTCAGCCAGGGGCAGGTTTTGCAAGCGGAGCAAGACTGGCTTGAGCAGCAAGCTTTGCAAGCGCTAGAAACTTGCCTGGAGCAAGATTCTGAGACTTTGGTTTTGCATTTACCCATTTTTTGTGATTATCACAAGGCTTTACAACGTCGTGTCATTCGCGAAATTTTGACACGCTATCTCGGCCGCTGGCAGATTTTTACTCAGCAACATATTGAGTCTATTCTGGATTTGTCGCAGGGGCCGGGAGCCAAACAATTGGATCTACCTGCACAGCTGCGGGTACAAAAACAAGGCACAGACCTCAATTTCTTTGCTGTCAAAGATGCTTGAATTGCATAGAAAAATGCCTTCAGGTCTTCTAAACACTGATTATCAGTGCTTAAAGCGTGTGACTTACATTATGCTGTAGTCAGAGTAGCTAGCCTTTTTGAGAGAGGCTTAAAAAAGGAGTGTCTGATGCGGTCAATTTTTGTGATCTGTATGTGTTGTTTGAGCTTGTTGGCCTGTCAGCCGGATGATGATACTGAATCAAGGGATTCTCCACAGATAGCGGAAACGCCGCTTTCAAAAGTGGCACCCAAAAATTTGTCTGGAGAACAGCTTAAATTAGATATTGAGCGTATTACCCAGAACCCTACGGATTATATCCAGCAAAAGCGCACCTTAAAAGTAGATCAGGTGGCTTATGATTACCAGGCTTTTTATCAGGGGGATGATCTGCTGCTTTTGCGTGAGAATCAAAATCGCTTTGAAGACGGGCAAGTCAAGCGCCATTATCTTTTAAAAGGGGGGCGTCTGGTCTATTTTAGCGAGAAAGGTCAGCAGCTCAAAAAACAGGTCGATCGTTCGGTGATCTGGAGTGCTGGCGAAGTGAACTTGGCCCAGGATCAGACCCAATCTCCACCCAGGACTTTAAGTGAGTCTGAGATTGACCAGATAGCGACGGATTTGGAATTGGCGTTGGTACGTTTGAAAGAACCCGTTTCAAGTCAGGAAGAGGGCTAAGCTCTTTTACTTTTGATCGCGCTTGAGTAGCCATGAAAATAAGACCAGAGCGAAGGTAAATAGACCGACGCTGGTATAAGCCTGACGTCGTGCTTCTTTATAAGCGGGTGTGTCTTTGGGATCCGCATTGCGGATTTCCGTATAGACCCGATAAGTGCTCTGATCTTTGACAAAATTGACCACGATATCCTGGACTTGTGCCGCATGTGTGGCAATCAAATCGTGCCCGGCATTGTGCAGCTCGATTACTGCCGCCTGGGGATGTTTGATAACATCAAAAACTTGCCGCGAATGGGCCATTGGAATCAAGCGGTCATCGCTGGGGATCAGGCATTTGACAGGGATCTGATAATGACGAACATGTTCCAGGCTTTTGCGAGAAGTATAGGCAAAAGTTGCAATGGTTTGCGCAAATTGTCCGGCTTTGCCCAGCTCCTGATTATCTTGTTGCATGATTTCTTGCCAGTGAGCCAGACGCTGGGGGTTGACTTCAGCCAAAGATAATCCCAGTTCATTGCGACCGATAAAAAGCTCGCTGGTGACCTGGCTGATCTGCGGAGAAGATGATCCGCTCGCTTTTTGCAGGGTTCGTAAGCCCTGACGGGTAATGCGTTTAATGCCCAGGCCACTGTGACTGGGGGACATCAAAATCAGGCCGCGCATGACTTCGATCGGTAGGCGATAGGCCATTTCTAAGGCGATAGCTGCTCCCAGGCTCGGGGCCACAATAAAGACCCGTTCCAGTTTAAGCTGGTGTACCACACGCATAAATTCAAGGGCCATATCTTGCACGCGATACAGCAGCTTTTCGTCTTTAGATAAGCCCAGGCCGGGTAGATCCAGACAAATCACGTCCAGCTCTTCTGAAAGGGCTTCGGCGAAGCCCAGCCAGGAGCGATACGAGCGAGAAAGCCCACGAATCAGGATCACCACTTCTCGTCCAGAAGGCGGATACTGATTTAAGAATTCCTGACGGTCACGGATCAGCAAAAAATTATACATATCTCTAGTATAGCGAAAACACAGCTTCTGCTGGCATTGATTTGCTAAATTCTAGAGCTGGCCTAATTTCCCGAGCAATAAATCTGCCTGGCGAAAGACGCCACGATCTGTGACCAGGGCGCTGACCAGCGTCACGGGGGTGACATCAAAGGCGGGGTTATACGTGGGGGCTGTCGTGGGAGCCCAACAGATCTGTCCACCAGAACCAGCCAGGCCTCGCACTTCAGCAGCCGGGCGTTCTTCGATCGGAATCTCGCTACCGTTGGCACAATTGAGATCGAGAGTTGAATAAGGGGCGACCGGATAAAAGGGCACCTGATGGTAATCGGCATTGACCGCGACAGAATAAGTACCGATTTTGTTGGCAAAGTCGCCATTGCGAGCCACCCGGTCGGCCCCTAAAAAGACCTTGTCGATTTTGCCTTGTTGCATCAACATGGCGGCCATATTATCTGTAATCAGGGTGTAGGGGATCCCCAATTGCTCTAATTCCCAGGTGGTCAAACGTCCGCCTTGTAATAAAGGACGGGTTTCATCGACATAGACATGGATCTTTTTGCCTTGCTCCCAGGCGGTGCGAATCACGCCCAGAGCCGTGCCGATACCCGCTGTTGCCAGCCCCCCTGTATTGCAATGGGTTAAGATCTGATCGCCATCATTAATCAATTCAGCACCGTGCTGACCCATCGAGCGGCAAAGCGCGACGTCTTCTTCAAAAATAGAGATCGCTTCAGCGAGCATCTCCGCAGGGGCTTTTGTTAACAGTCTGTCAATGGCCCACATCAGATTGACTGCGGTCGGGCGAGATAAGCGTAAGCGAGCGGCGACGGTTTGAATTTGCTGTAGATCGCCTATTTTTTGAGCATAAAGACCCAGGCAAAGACTTGCGGCCACACCAATCAGGGGCGCACCTCTGACCTTTAAGGCTTTGATAGCGGCTTCCATCGTTTCAGGTTCGCTGGCATCGAGCCAAATTTCTTGTGTGGGCAGCGCTTGTTGATCCAATAAGTAGATCTGATGGTTAGTAAAGCGCAATCCAAGGGATTCATGGTCAAAATTCATAAGGGTATCCTAAATCTAAATAAAAATGAAAATATTTCCTGTAGAGTATAACTTTTTGTGGGCTGTTAATGCTTGGATAACTCCAAATTAACCTTGATGTCAATCTGCTTAAACCCGCACCGTGACAGTCATTGACAAAAAGGAAACAAAGGTGATAGGATCAGCTTGGGCCGATGTTAACTAAATTCAGGTTAAGTTGGTGACTTGTCTGTGGGAATCTAGGGAGAGTTCAGATGTTCAATCAAATAGTAAGCTATAGCTCTGATAACAAGCGTGTTTTTAGACGAAATAATAAAGGCTTTACGATTATCGAAGTGATGATCGCTTTTTCTATTTTATTAGTCATCCTGGCTGGCACTGTGACTGCTGTGACTGCTTCTATGCGTTTGAACGTTGTCGAGAAAGAGAGAGGACTGGCTCAGGATGTTGTTAGAGACGTTGTCTCTTCATATATTAAGAGTGTGCCTTTTGACGATCCGGCTAGCAATAACGGTGACATTTACCCCTACGATGACGCAACATTGGCTACCACACCGCTGGTGAAGACCCTATACGATAACAATGCTCCCACAACTTATTATACAAATAATTTATCATCTACGCTTCAGGCGAGATTGGGCGCCGATTTAAGCAAGCTAGATAACCCCAAATTAGAACTCATTTTTTCGCCGATAAAGAGAAGCTCCACACAATTTTTCACTACTAAGATCAATGTGATCACTCGCCTGACCTGGCAAGGTTCACGGATTGTCGAAGTGCCCACAGTGGTGGGGCAAGGCGATATTACACGGGCCCAACGATCTCAGTTTATTGACCCGGCTCCTTTGCCCACTCCAACATCAGGATGTATTGCGCTGGGCTTAATTCCGCCTAACCCCAGTGCTTGTTGCTCTAATTTGATTTATGACACTACTTCTGGAACTTGTATTACGGCACCGTCAGGAGTTTGCTCTACTCAAGGACAAAACCCGGTAACTACAGGTAAGGCATGTTGTACCAGTCCCACCGTATTGCTTCCTCATTACTCAACAGGTCTCTGTGAGCCAGCGCCGTCTTGCACCCCCCTGGGTATTGCCAAAACCGCGACAGGTGGTGCGGCTTGTTGCCCTGGTTCTCAGGATGTCTCTGGTACTTGTGTCGTCGCCCCCACCGGCTGTGTTGGTAGCGGCACCATAACTAACGGCACGGCTATTTCTGCGAGTCAGAAAAGCAATTGTTGCTCTGGTGCAGTACTAACGCATAAGGACGGTTCGCAATGGTATTGCGGTACGCATGCGCAGCATTAATATGATTAAGCCAAATATAAAAAAATCAAAGAACCAGCAGGGCTTTACACTGATTGAGGTTATTATTGCCAGTGCCTTATTATTGGGAATGATGGGACTGACAGTCAGCTTCTTATTTGATTTTAGTCGTCAGGGTAACCAGAATCTGGCCAGAACAACTCTGGAAGAAGACTTGCGCTCTTCCTTGAATCGTATGGAGCGTGAACTATTAGAAGGCAGTATTGTTGCGTCAGGTAGTACCGCGACTAAATTGGTCGTAATGGTTCCTTTATATTCAAATGCTGGCTTTATTCGAACGGATGCCAGCGGGAATCCGGTTCAAAATACCATTACGCTAACTGCAGCTCAAGATGGTAGTGCTGGGCAACTAAAAATTGCGCGGAATACACCGATCGTTCCTCGACTTTTACGGTTTACTTTAAGTCCGGGCTCGGGTAGCCAGCGTCAGTCTATTGCCAATCAGACCATTGCTCGTCATCTGATGCCAGCTGGCGCAGGTAGTGAGTACCTTTTCCCTGATAATCTTCCTGGCGCGGCTAGTTTTGGAGGGGCCGGCACAGCGGTTGGGTCCATTGCCAATCGACGGCTTTTTACCTATTACGGTCGGGATGGGAGCGTTTTGGATCCGACAACGGCAGCTAATTTACCGAATATTTCGCAGGTGAGAATTACGCTCTGGGGTGAGCTCAATGAGCAACGTGCGTTAATCACTGCAAAAAAAGAGTTAGATATCCGTTTTCGAAATTGGGCCGATCCCAATCCTCCCCCCATGTCTTAATGAGCAAAATAAAAAAGGAGAATACCAGTGGATAAGAAAAAACGTCAAAAAGGGTATGCTTTGGTCAGTGCTATGGCAGTCGGCGTAGTTGCTTTAACAATTACCAGTGCTGTTTTATTGCGCACGGCCAATTCAGCAGGGCAAGTGGTCAAGCGCGAACAAGAAGATAAATCGCTCAACTTTTCCGAAGCGATTATGAATCAGGTCATGGATTCAATGGCCGAAACGACAGCTAGCAAAACGACTGGTATCGTAGATACCTGGGGCGCGCATTTGACTGCTGTTGATTTGGCTCAAGAAATGATCACAAATACCAATTTCATGACCACCAGCACTGATTTTATGGGCACGGCCAATAATACCGGTAGCAATCTTAAATTTACCCGCCTGGCAAATTCTAATTTTAATACAAGTGAAACTCTTTTTAGCTCAATTGAAAACAATAACCAACACTCACAAAAATTTTGGGATGCTTTAAATGCTTCGGCTTCTACCTCTAATCTTGATTTGGGTGGCGGATACACCTATAATTCGGGCAATCCTTTCTCGATGAACTCGATTCACAATGCTGCTGTTGCAAGTTATCATGTCAAGCGGCAGGGCAGAGCGGGCATGGAAGCTGATCTTGATATCAGCATTGTGCCGTTGGGCACTGATGTTGAGGGAGTGAATGATATTACCCTGCACGATGTCGATAATTATGTCAATCATAATGATGTGTACAAGGTTCGTGTAACGACCTTTATTCCGACTAAAGCCAATCCAAGTTACCAAAAATCAGTCGATGTGGTTCTCAACCGACCGGCCAGAATCCAAAACCCCAATACCCCCTTACCGGAAGCGGCTGTCTTAACTGAAGGAACCGCTGATTTAGGCAATGTCAATACAACCGCTGGGCCATGTGCTGCTTCTACCGCAGCTACTTGTATTGATACCACTACAGAAGGCAGTGTGCATTCCAATACCAGCATTGATATTGGTTCTAACGGTCATGTGCAAGGAAAAGTGACTGCTGTAAATAATGTAAAAGTAAAGAATACTATTCTACCTTATAATGACTATAGTGGTGCGGCCGGTGACAACAGAGACACCGCTGAAGTGACCACTCGGGTTGATGATCCACAGGGGTCCCGCAGCGGAGCCGAGCGGATTGAGATTCCTGAGTTTGATGACAATACCGCAGCTGTGGATTCAACGGCTTGTGTTGATCTCAACCCCCTGCCTGGGATTGTTCATTATAAAAACTGCAAGTTATCAGGCAATTTTGTTAAGAACAATAATAATGCTCCCAAGTATGAGCTCGAAGGTACGATTCATATAGCGGGTAATATGGATAATAAAGGTTCTGTTCGTTGTATTGGGACCATTCCCTGTCGCATTGTGATAGATGGCAAGGCCGATACCGGAGGGAACGGCAGCAGCAATTATTATAGCGAACAAGAATCTTTATATATTGTTAAAGGCTTAGACACTTCAGTAAACCCAATGACGCCACTGACTTCAGGTACCTGTCTGGATATCGGCGGTACGCCCGATGCGACAGGAAATAATGGTACTTTGTTTTATGTGTCTAACCCCAATTGTGATTCGAAGTTTCACGGTAATTTCGAGTTCTTTGGGGGTGTCTTTAGCAAAGGCAAATTTACAGGCGCAGGTAATGCCAGTAGTGGCGGCATTCAGAGAGATTCAGATATGTCGAGTCTTTCTAGATATCGCAAAAATGAGCCTCTACCTAAGAACCAGCTCTATCCACGCGTGGTTTCATGGAAGGTAGTTAAGTAAACTGTATTTAAGACAAAGAGCCTTCTTATTTTAGAGGGCTCTTTGTGTATTTTAAATAAAATAGAAATACTCCACATATATTATGGCAAAATCAAAGCACAAAACAACACACAAAACAAAACGCAAAAATACTTCATCAGGCAAACAGGCTCCCAATAAATACAATAAATGGCTAATCCGCTCTGGATTGCTGGCTTTACTGATCGTTCTTATTCTTCTTTTTCGTGGCTGTCTGAGTCAGGCGGGTAGCGTGAGCGGTCAGGTCTTAGATTCTCAAAGCAATGAGCCTTTAAAAAACATAAGCGTTGTCTTAGATGGGAAAGTTACACAAGAGGTGAATGATTTAACCTCTGCTTTTAACTTCTCAAACCTGGCTGCTGGCAAGCATACCTTAACAGCACAAGCCAGCGGCTATCAACCCGTTGAGACTTCATTTGACTTAGCTGTAGGTGAATTGAAAACGCTTTCTTTAGTGATAAACCCTGCCGAGGTGCAAAAGCTCGGCTTGAAGGGTGACTTTACCATAGTGGGCGCACATAGTCCGGGCGGTATCACTTTTTTGAATCAGGATTTTGAATCCGTTAAAACACTTTCTGTGCCGGGTCGTCCAGAAAGTGCCATTTATCATGAGCAATATTTTTATATTGCTGACATTACAGGTGATCAGATTATAAAAATGGACCCAAGCAATGGAGATATTTTAAATTCTCTAAAATTGAGTCCACAATCAGCTCCCAAAAAGTTGCTCTTGTCCTCTGACCAAAGTCGCTTGATTGTTATGAGCCCTGTTCATAAAAAAATCCAGTTTATTCAACTGAATCCTTTTGCTGTCCAAGAAGATGCAATCGAGTTAGATTTTTCACCAGAGGATATTTTACTTGTCGGACAAAATACGCTGGCCATTTTAGGCGGGGAAGGTCTAAGCACCTGGGATATTAGCTCCCGTTTGAAACTTTCAGAGTACCCTTTTTCTGCAATTGAACTCAACAAAATGGTGTTTTCAAAATCCAATAATAAACTTGTGTTTCCTGCCAAAGGCAATCTGGTCTTTACAGATGTTGTAAGTGGCCAGTCAGAATGGATACCAGATGAGTATCCTGTTCAGAGTATAGATACGCTGAGTAATGGCTCTCAGCTTTTGCTTGCCAATCAGGCCAGCCTGCATCTGTATGACGTGCTTAGTCATAGCTATCTTAAGCAAATGGATCTAGCTGATGGGAAGATAAATTTCCTTAAGCAAGTCAATAATCAAACTTTGGTGGGCAGTTCGACAGGTGAAGCGCTTTTAATCAATACGCAAAGAATGGAAGTCGAAAGCCGGGTAAGAATAAGTGGCACAATATCTTTTGCTTTAGAAGCCTCTCTTAAATAATCCTATTGCCTATCTGTTGGCGGATTTTTTTTAATTGAATGATTTCTTGCCGGGGCAGGGGATGGGCGCCACCTAACTCTTCACTCAGCTTAAGAATCTGACAAATCTGCTCCAGGCGTTCGACACCGTGAATCGCTTCAGCTAGAGTTTCTCCCCAGCAGAGCGCTCCGTGTCTTGCCAGGATAATGATTCGACACTCTGGCAAATAGGCACTTAAAACCTCTCCCATAGCGGCTGTCCCAGGACGGGCATACGGAGCGATCGGGATGCGGCCAGCAGCAATGATCACTTCAGGAAGCGCATCAATGGGTAGTTCTTGCCAGTGATAGCGTGCCAAACTGAGGGCGATGGCGTGGGGAGGGTGGGCATGAACAACAGCCCGTGCTTCAGGAGCTGTTTGATAAACTTTAATATGCATCAGGCGCTCACTGGATGGGTTCCCACGTATGGTTTCCCCATCTAAACTCAGGCAAGCCAGATCTGCTGTGCTTAGGTCCGCCTTACTAACTCCACGTGGGGTGATCCACACCTGCTCACTAGAGCGAACACTAATATTTCCATCTCCAGCTACAATTAAACCGCGCTGATAAAGGTGACGCGCAGCGTCTGGAATCTTGTCGGGAGCTTGGTAGTCCATAATCTAGATATTCTTGATTGAGCAGAATGGGTTAGGAGTTAAATTATAGCAATAAAAAAGCCGAGCTGATACTTAAAAAGTATCACTCGGCCAACTCTCTATCGTTAGTGGGGAAATTATTCTAATTGGTCTCTGTCAACAAGTACTGTGCTCTTTTTTGAGCTGAATTAAAAGTACTCTCCAGTGATACCAACGTTTTAACTTGAGAAAATCATAACGATTAAAGACTGTTTTCTTTTAACTATCCTCAGTTTAGTACAGTTGTTGCCAAAAAGTCAATGCTTTTTCTGGCGGGATTTTAGTGGGATTGCTCGCAAAGCGGGGCTGTCAACAAAAGCTTGCCTTTTTTGGCAAAATTAGAGAGAATAGAAGAGAGAGAATCGTTATCGAAGAGAGAATCTGGGTCAATCGTGCTCGGATAGTGGGAAATTAATTCATTTGACTAAAGATCAAGCAGCTGTAAAGACAGGTTTTGGCGGGCTTTTTGCCCAGTACCGTAAACAACGTAAGCTTTCTATGCAGAAACTGGCCACGGCAGCAGATATTTCTGCGGCCTATGTTTGCCGTTTAGAGTCTGGAGATCGCCACCCTTCCCGTGACCTGGTTTTGCGCCTGGCGGATATTTTGCTGCCCTACGGCACCCAGTCTGAAAAAGATGAACTCTTGGTGATCGCAGGCTATGCACCTATCAATCATCGTAATTTTATGGGACGTCAGGATGTCGTTGCGATCTACGAGCAACAGGTTAGCGAGAGTCCTGAGGACTTTAAGGCTTTTATTGGACTGGTCATCAGTCAGGTTCGCGTTGCAAACTATACGCGTGCCAAAGAGCTGATTCAAACAGGTATGGAACACTTCGATGATATGGTTCAGTTGCAAGCCCTGATGGCTGTGATGGAGCTAAGTAAAAAAAACTATGCACAGGCGATTTTATTTCAACAAGAAGCGATTCGCTATTTTTTGATGGACAAGCAGCCCGAACGCCTTCATTTGTCTCATGCGGATCTTTTGTTGGGCCTGGGGGTGATGTATTTTGAGCAAGGCAACGAACTTGCTTATCAGGTGCAAATTGCCTTAAACCAAAAGAAGCAAACCAATAACTCAGACCTCACCGCTCAGTCGCTTAGGCTTTTAGAGCAAGCTGAGCAGCAGTTTCAAAAGGCTTTAGATTTACAAGCGGGTGATATCTACGTGGTAGATGAGCTGGCACGAGTGAATTTCACGATTGCCTATCTCAAAGTAGGAGCCGCAGCGCAGCCCTACTGGGAAAAATGTATCGCTTCTTTTGAAGAGATGCTATTTTCAGCTGATAAACAGTCTCTCGGTTATCATGCGCTGCTGCAAAGCAATGCCTTCTTGGCTTTGGCTTATAGCAAAGCAGGGCAATTTTCTCAAGCGCGCTTTATGTTAAGTACGATTGAATCGTGCTTGCCTCATTTCTGGCTTGCTCATTATATGAAGGCCTGCTATTTCTGTTTACTCTATTTAGATAATCAGCAAGAAGCTTTGCTTCATCAGGCCATGGACTCGCTTAAAAAAGCAGCTGCAGTTCCTGATGAGCAAAACCAAACCTTGTTTGAGGCGCCTTTAGATACTGACCTGGCTCCAGTGCGAGACTTTTTTAAAGATGATTTTCAGAGCTTGCTCCAGGGGGTGGCCTGATGAATAAGCTCAAACTATTCAGCTTCAGTTTAATGATTGTCTGCTTAAGTTCTTGTTCGGGTGAATTACTGACTGTTGGGGCTCCTGATCAGCCTGCCCCAGATTTTAAAGCTTCTTATAACCCCGATGGTCTGGACGATGACTCTATTATTTCTAATGAATTGGCAGGGTCCTCACAACAGCTAAGTTCAATCCTGCCTGGAAGTAAGGGTGACTTGAATGGCATTCTGCCTGGAAGCAAGGGTGACTTAAACGGCATTTTGCCTGGAAGCAAGGGTGACTTGAATGGCATTCTGCCTGGAAGCAAGGGGGATCGCAATGGCCTCTTGCCTGGAACCAAAGGAGATCGCCGACACTTTACCCTGGCGGCAACCGTACGACTGCCACAGAGAGATGTGGAGCAGCTTGTGTCTGCTGGCTTGCTAAGCGATAGCGCTAGCCAGATGCCTGAGCTGAGCTTCATGACTGGGTTCTCTTTACTTTCGCTAAATAGCATGCCTAATTTTTCAGGCTGGCAAGCAGAAGTTAATGGTGAGCGTAAAGCACTGAGCTATGTCTCTGCGATTCCGTCAGGCGATGATTGGGTGATTCAGTTCTCTCTCGATCTCACCTTATCTGATCAAGCGTATCAATCGATTCGATTTATATCAGATGATGTGTTGCAAGTGGCGGGCCTGGTTTCTTCGCTTGAAATACAGGCGCACCCTGAAGCTGAGTTTGGCTCCACCAGTACTGCTTATTGGATGGTTGCAGATTCCTACCAGCAAGCAATGGGCTTAAGCCTTAAAGAGCTTAAACAACAAGACTTCTCTTTACTGGATGGCTTGGATTTAGTGCGGGATTTAGCCAACGAAATCCGCTTGCTTTATAAGGAGAGTGGCGGGTCTCAAGATCCAAGTCAATCCGAAAAGGTAAAGGACAAAGCGGAGAAAAGTGCCCAGGCTTTAAAAGAGAAGGTCAATGGCCAGGGCAATTCCAGTCAGGGCAATTCCAGTCAGGGCAATTCCAGTCAGGGCAATTCCAGTCAGGGCAATTCCAGTC
>JBBKWI010000077.1:0-3436 GCA_037968875.1 Candidatus Sericytochromatia bacterium
CATCAAGGCCCCAATCACCAGATAAAAGATATATTTGGGGTCAACAGTCTGCCCTTGTTCTTGCATGCCCACAGCAATTAGCGCGATCGTCAGGGTATTGATAATGGTATAAAATAAAAATACAATTTCCCAACCCAGATAACGCCGAGACAGGGCAAATTGGCGTTCGATAAAGGCCATTACAGCCTGAGATTCTCGTGCGCTGGCGCGCTGGAACTTATTTAGACTCTGCATATACTAATTCCTCTTTTGTTTTACCTGTCATGCGGAAGAAGACATCTTCCAAACTTAAGTTTTCAGCCGTTTCATTGGGCAAAACCACCAGCGCTTGCAGTTCAACTAGTTTGCCTATCGCCAAAATTTTGCCATCAGCCATCACCGCGATTCGTTGACAGAGCGCCTGGGCTTCTTCCATATCGTGGGTGGTCAGTAAAATGGTCGTGCCCTGGTCTTGCTGCAGGCCCCGAATAAACTGGCGTACCTGACGTCTTGAAACCGGGTCTAAACCCGTGGTCGGTTCGTCCAGCAAAAGCACCGGTGGCACGGATAAGAGCGCCCGGGTAATCGCAACTTTTTGCTGCATGCCCCGTGACATATCTTCAATCGGCTCATCGAGTTTAGATGCTGAGAGACCCAATTGCTCAAAAATTAGCGAGACACGATCCACCTGTAACTTGGGTGAAATGCCGTAAATTCGTGAGGCATAATTGAGGTTCTCGCGTGCGGATAACTTCTTAAAGAAAGCCGCATCAACGGCCACCCGATTGATAATCTGCCGAACCTGCATCGGCTCTTTGACGACATCATGGCCCAATACTCTGATCTGACCAGAATCAGGTAACAACAAGGTTGCCAGCATCCGAATTAAGGTTGATTTTCCAGAGCCATTGGCCCCCAATAAACCAAAGATTTCGCCGCGAGGAACCTGAAAAGAGACCTGATCGACTGCAGTCATGCGCTTGCGCTGACGTGCCCAAAAAGGCCCGTCAACAAAAGACTTGCTGACGTCGTGACATTCTATAGCAAACATGGGTAAATTCCTCCTGTTAGATTGTTGGGTAAATAACGATCTCTATCCAGGCAGGAAAGGGGTGAAGTTTCAGCGGGGATACAGACCAGCGTCTGTTTGTCCCAGATGAACAGACAGAATCAGCGGAAAGGCGGCAAAGACAGACCTACGGTCAATCCAGTAAGGATCTCCGGCTTAAAATAATCAATCTTCATTATATTTTGGACCTATCTTGACCTTTCTACATATTTTAGTGCGTAATGAGAGGAGACGCCCCTGATCTAAAAAAGGTTCCAAATTGTCTTAAAATTATTTGTGCCCATGACCTGCTAAACTAATACAGCTCTGAAAATTAGAAATAGGAAGAATTTATAATGACACAAGAAAATACGAATCAACTCCCCCCTATGGCCAATGATCTCAATGCCCCTGCCGAATACGTCAATATGTACCGCATTCGCGCTGACAAACAGAATATGGTGATCGACTTCGGTTACCTGCCCCCCCTGATGAAAGAAGAAGCCTCACTCTTAGATGAAGAGCCGATTGGTGTCAGCAGCCGTGTGATCCTGCCTTATGAGCTGATTCCACAATTGATCGCCAATTTGCAACAAACCCTAGAGAACGTCAAAGGTTAAGCTTTACCAAAAACAGTTTTTGCTTAGACGATTTGCCAGGGAACAAAATCTGTTTTTTGGCAGTCGTACTAGGCAAGCCGTCAGAATGTGAAAGCCAGATAAAATTGAGGAATTAAGATGTTTTTAGCCCTACAGGCCCAGATCAGCCCCGGTCAAGATCTGGGCTATTTGCTGCATAAACATCCTGATGCCCATTATCAGCAAGAGAGCTCACTGGGCTTAGCGCATGTTTTCTACCCAGAGGTCCTGGCAGATAGCGCGACAGCCGTCTTGATGCTAGAAGTCGATACGATCGGCAGTCTGCGTTCAAAACGCAAACAGCATTTGGGCATGGAACAGTACATCAATGATCGGCCCTATGTGGCTGGTTCACTTTTATCTGTTGCAATCGCTCAGCATCTGGGCTCAGCTCTGAATGGGCATTCCCGCGAACGGCCCGAACGCGTTGACGAAGCGCTGCCGCTCACCCTGACCCTGGCTGCCGTTGCCAGTCGCGGGGGACCCGAGTGGTTTCAAACTTTGTTTGAACCTCTGGGTTATCAATGGCAAGTTGAGCGCTATGCATACCCCGGAGTGCAATCAACCAGCGACATAGATAAATCACCCGAAAGCCCCTATTACACGCTGACCCTAAAACATTGTTTGCCACTCAACCAGGCATTGAGCCATTTGTATGTTTTATTGCCCGTACTCGATCGCCACAAGCATTACTTTTATGGCCCTGATGAAGTCGATAAACTACTGCGCCATGGGCAGGGCTGGCTAGAAAAGCATCCCGCACAAGAGCAGATTGCGCAACGTTATTTGGCCCATCGGCGAAGCTTTGCTACAGACGCCCTGCAACAATTGATGGCAGAACCGACACCCGCTCCTGATCACAGCTCCCGAGAATCTCAGCTGGAGGCCCCACTGACACTCAATCAGCTGCGTATTCAGGCCATCGTGGATTTTATCAATTCTAAAAACCCACATCGGGTGATCGATCTCGGTTGTGGGGAAGGCCGTATTTTAGAAGCTATCTTAAAACAAACTCACACCCCGCAAGTGATCGGCGTCGATGTCAGCCCCCAGGAGCTAGAGCGAGCCGAAAAGCGTTTAAAACTGGAATGGATGACAGAGAGCCAGCTCGAACGCCTCAAACTTTACCAGAGCTCAGCGCTCTACCGTGATCAACGCCTGGCAGGCGCAGATTGTCTCTTATTGATTGAAGTGATCGAGCATCTTGAAAGCTATCAACTCGAGCGCTTGGCACGGGTGGTCTTTGGCGAATCCGCAGCCCAAAATATCTTGATCACAACGCCTAATCGTGACTATAACAGCGTCTTTGGTATGGCCATCAATCAACTGCGCCATCCCGATCACCGCTTTGAATGGAGCCAAAGCGAGTTCAAGGACTGGTGCCAACAACAAGCTGAGCGCTATGGCTATACTCTACAGATTGACGGTATTGGCCCCCAGGATCCAGAGTCTGGGCACCCCACGCAATCAGCCTGTTTTAGCAAGGAGAGTTCCCATGTCTGAAACAGCACAAACCACACGAGTGATAGAGATTCCTGATCTCTGTATTGTGATGCTGGTGGGTATTTCTGGCTCTGGCAAAAGCAGCTTTGCCAATCAGCATTTTTTGGCTACAGAAGTGGTTTCTTCTGATGCCTGTCGGGCCTTGATATGTGATGATTCCAATGACCAGAGCGTCACCCCTGCCGCTTTTGATTTATTGTATACGATCGCCAATCAGCGTCTGGATCATGGCCGACTAACGGTTTTAGATGCGACGCATATACAAGCC
>JBBKWI010000078.1:0-10989 GCA_037968875.1 Candidatus Sericytochromatia bacterium
TCGGAGCTCATGGCTGTCTAATATTGAACCGTTTGTTAAAAGACATTAGCACCAGCTTGCCTCATCCGACGGGCGCTTCAATAGCTCTTCTATATTGGCGAGAAGTACACGGTAGCCTACGTTACCGTACAATATTTGACGCCCTCCATCAATAACATAGGAAGGGCTGCCTTTTACACTTTGTTGTTTTGATTTATGGTAATCATGCATTAACGCTGCTATTGCTGAGCCATCATTGATACTTGTATTAATTAGGTCTTGATTTAGGCCGACGGCTTTAACTAAACCAGAGAGAACTTCAAGGTTGCCAATATCCAGCGCATCAACAAAAAATGATGTTCGAAACTTTAACGCCATATCGATACTTTTGTTTTTACCATAATTTATTTCAACTGACTTAAGCACTAAATGCGCGTTGGCAGAAGTTGCGGGTCTAACCTCTGCCCATATTTTGGAATTTATAGAGACATCTTTAAAGACAGATGCAGATTTCTGTATATGCTCTGAAAAACCCTCATACCCACCTTTTTGCTTCCATTGGGTATTAATTTTCGTTAACACATCACCGAATACATCGACATAGTAATATCGAAGTTTAATTTTATTTTCTAGTTCTCTATTCAGTTCGGCGATACGCCGCTGTGCAATCCAGGCCCACACGCAAAGGATGTCAGAATAATAATCAATAATCAGAGGTTCATTCATGGGGAGACATTTAACTGATAAATGATTTGTTTCATTAATTATTAACCATCATTGCGCTGCACAGAATGATCAAACTCTTTACGATTATAAAATTCAGTGTCTTGAATGGTCTCATCTTGAATAAAATGGCGAAACAATATTAATTCGTAATCACGATTGATAGCGGCGCCACTTTTGAACCGTTTTGCTTTAGCAAAAGTCTCATAGTCTATTTGGTTTGTCTGAACCTTATTTTGCTCTTTATTCAAATTCACCATTCCAATCGGTACAATCAGGTGATCATCGCCATCCTTGTTTGTAAATCCATGCACACCATCGCTTGCGGGAACCTGGTAAGTTTTGTAACCCGACTCGATCAAAGATTGATTGACCTCAATATCGAGATATACAACACGTTCTTCTTCTTTATTTACCAGTAAATTGCTTACTTTTCCAACGCTGCGGTTCTCGGCATCTATGACATCCCACCCTCTTACATCATCATAATCGGATGCGACTTTGTAATCGGAAAGCTCGTCTAAATAGTACAGATTCTTATTTTTGTCAGACATGATTCGTATTCCTTTTTAAATGACTTAATTCATTTTTTTGATGAGGTCTGCAGCTTTAGCAAAGAATGTTTTCACTTCATCTCTCTGATCAAGCGTAAGTACACCGGGTTTAATTGATTCTGAGGCATTTCTTAAATCCTCAACATCATTTGCCAATCCGGGATATTTAGCCTTCTGAATATTTTGCAAGACCTTGGTTAAAAGATCACCAGCTTTCCTAATATTGTCCGCATGTGTTGTCTCAAACGGATCTTTCATAATCATTTCAGCATATTCTTTTGCTTTTTCTATATCAGCTTGAACTTCATAGCCAAGTTCTTTAGCCATTGCATTTGTAGCATCGGTTAATTTTGATAGCGCTTCATTTGTATAGGCATGATCAAGTTTCATCGTCTGATTGCTGGTTTCCACAAAACCTACATAAGCTTCAACGGTGCTATTATTTTCATTTACATTTATGGGGGCTGTTGTCGTCTCGACTGGCTCGGCTGTTTCGGTGGCTTCAATCCTATTTTCAGTGTGATCAGGATCAGCGTAATCACGATCAGTGTTATCACGAAATGCCAGGAAGTAAATCAGGACTGCAATGACGACAAGGGCCAATAAAATCCACGGCCAGACACGTTTTTTCTTTTCAATTTTAATTTCTGCCATAATAATCTCCTTAGTGAGTGAATACCTGGGTTGAGCAGGGTTGCTTAGCCAAAATTTGATGATATTGAGTGGTAGGTAGGTCAAACCGTTTTAATTCCAAAATGACCAACAGACGATTATTCCTACCGGAATAGATCTGTAGTACTGTAACTATAACTTTACTTTTCTCAAATCCTTATGATTAGCATCAATGTTTTAAATTGATTGATATCAAGATTATTTAGGGCTTATTCTGATTTCAATATTTTAACAAGCCTGAAAAAGCAAGTATTTAGTTTCAGAGCTGGTTTTTTGTAGCTATTCTGGGCTTTATCTGTCTTTTCGTCCATTTTTGAAGGGTCCATTCGACACCCGCTGCGCCAGCAACAATCAGCAAGAGGATCGTGATCAGAGAGCTTGATTTTTGCAGAGTATAGATCAGGGCCAGCACCATGGCTACCAGGCAGAACAGTGCTGCCAGGCTGACTAAAACAGGAGAAGCTTTGGTTTCTTTGATTATTTTGAGATGGCCCAGATGGGTGATCATGTGCACAAAAAGCACGGAGATAGAACCGATAGCTGCAATTTGGGTTAAATCAAACAAGAGTGCCAGTAGAATAATCAGGCCCCCACTGATTAGCAAGCCTTCGCGGCTGTGGGCAATTGGTTCGCCAAAAACAGCTGGCAATTCCCCATCTTTTGCCAATTGATAGGTTACGTTGGTAACTGAATACAAACTGGCGTTAATTGCTGAGGAGGTGGCGATCAAGGCCGTAATCGAGACGATCGTAAACCCCCACTGCCCAAAAATAGGGAGCGCTGCTTCGGCCAGGGCAAAATCTTTGACGGTATCAATTTTAGCGAGGCTTAAGTTTCCAAAAACAGCAAAGCAGATGGCCACATACAGTACCATCACCACCAAGACCGAGGTAATCATGGCTTTGGGAAGGGTTTTAGCTGGGTCTGACATGTCTTCAGCGGTATTCGTAATCACCCGAAAGCCTTCGAAGGCAAAGAAGGTGATCGCCAGGCTAAAGAAAATATCCTGGGTGGGGGGATAGGTTGATGGAGAGAGCAAGTGGGGATCTAAGTAAACAATACCGGCAATCGCTAAAATACATAAAACGCTGAATTTAATGGCGACGGTAATGGTTTCCCAGAGCACGACGTCTTTGGGGCCTCTTAAATTGAGGCCCACAAAAATCAGGATGATCCCAACGGCAAAGCCCTGAGACCAGTGTGTTGAAGCGCCTGAAGCTAAAAAGGTGGCTGCGTAATTTCCGAAGGCTTTCGAAATCAAGCTGATCGAGACCAGCGCTGAGAAATATAAGATCAGACTCATGGCGCCCGTAAAGAAACCGACCCCGTAAGCCTGAGAAAGGTATTCGACAATCCCCCCGGCAGACGGGTAGCGGGCCCCTAACTTCCCCATCGAGTAGGCACTCAAAAGGGCAATCAGCCCCCCCATAATAAAGGAAATATAGACAGCGCTGCCGGAGATCGCTCCCGCTTCACCCAGGAGCGCAAAGATACCTGCTCCCACCATGGCGCCGACACCTAAAGAGACAGCTGACCAAAATCCAATCGGTTTCTTGTTGGGAGTAGACAATTAGTCTGTCTTGAGCCAGACCAGGGCTTGTTCATGGGATTCAAAATAGTCTACTTCGCTAGAGAGAAACCAATTGGCTATTGTTGCCAAATATTTTTGATAGCTTTTATGTCCCAAAATAGCCACTTTATGGAATTGATTGCCATGTTTTAAAACGACTTTAAAGTCATCCCAGGCGGCTTCTAATTCCCAGCCTTGTAAATCATTGGCATCAATCAATACATTAACTACTGGTGCTTTGACCCCTTCTAAAGCAGAGTCGATCAAAGGGGTGATGGTTTGATAGTCTTGATGGGTTAAGGTTCCCATCGCTTTCAACGTTAAAAAAATGTGCTGATCGTTGCGTTCGATACCAATAGAAAGTCCGTGTCTGTTTATTTTCATACAAATTCCTTTTTTTTGGGGCATTCAAAACTTACCGTTAAGGGATGAAAACCAGATTTTGTAAGCATAACAGTTGACACCCCCTGGGCTAAGTTATTCGCAGCAAACTTGGGTACAAGCAGAAACAGGCGGAGGTCACGCCGTTCGTTGTTTCTAGTATGGAATTCACTGATCTGAGTCACGCAAAAACTGGTTCTGCTCCCAAAGCGCAATCAAGGCATTTGCGCCCGCTATAGATACGTGCATCCAAGAGCGTTTACTGACTGAAAAAATCAAAGACGCATCTCTTTGTACGAAGATTTAATCCATCAACAAGTAAAGCATATCGACATAGCGCCAAAGGTTCTGCATCTGTTTCAATTAACTGCCATGATGCCTCTGAACACGACAAGCTTATCCTTTGAGTGCTTCAAAGCCAGCGATCACGTCGAAGAGTTCTTCGTCGATACCGCTTTGGCGCAGGCGATGGAAATCCCCCTGCAGGGTGTCCAGCAATTCGTCGATATTTTTGTCGGCCCGTTGCATGGCCGCCAGACGGCTGGCGTTTTCACTGGCCAGCGATTCGGCACAGGCTCTAAATAGTGAGACAAAGAGATGCTCACCGATCAGCACCCGCAGGGTGGCCGCTTTGTCACCGACAACCCGTGGCAAGCAGCCCCCCGGCCAGGAAAACTGCGCCTCTTGCTGGCGAAAATGAGCATCCAGGGGCAATAAAGATTGGTGGACGGGGGTATAGACCGCACCAGCGGTGGGACTATTGTAAAAGAGCATCAGCTCAGCAATATGGCCCTCGCTATGGCGGGTTTCACTGGCCATTAGGATCTCACTCACCAAGGGTGTAATGGCCTTGACCGATTGGGGAACGGCAAAAGGGTGCATCTCTGTCAGACCGGCCTCGGCCAGGCGCCCCTGCAAGCGCTCCCCGACGGCCCAGATTTCAGGTGGGATAGTGGCATTTGGGGGCAGGGTTTGCAATACATAATCGGCCAGGGCTTCATTAAACTGTCCCACCAGGCCCTGATCTGAGCCAAAGACAATCACACCCACAGGGTCTGTTGCCTTCGTTGAGTTTTTCGATTTCCTGAGGGGCTTGCCCATTTCGCGCAGACAGAGCCCAATCCCCATTTCCACCGTCCGATAATAGTCATTTAAAGCGAGCACTGACTGCTCATATTGCCCAATACTCGAGGCCGCCACCGCTTTCATGGTACGTACCACAGATTGCAGATCTTCAGCGCTGCTGATCTTGTGGCGCAAACTGGCGGTGCTCTCACTCATCGGGGCCAGGCTCTTTCTCCGCTGCCGGGGGTAGGAACGATTCCAGGGCCTGACGGGCTACGTCGATGATGGCCTGGCGATCGGCATCGCTGAGCTTTTCGGCCGTATCCAGTCGGGCGATCAGTTCGCTCGGCAGAGCGTTGGCAGCCAGATGCACAGCTTTTTCAGCATCGCTCATGCGCTTAAGGGGCACGGTATCAAAGAGCGTTGCCCGCAATGCCAGTAACACGGCGATCTGGGCCGGAACAGAGACCGGGGCAAATTGGGGCTGTTTGAGGCAGGCTCGGATCCGCCGGCCGTGTTCGATGCGCTCACGGGTATCATCATCGAGACGGGCCCCAAAGCGCGAAAAGGTTTCAAGTTCTTCAAACTGGGCATAGGCCAGTTTAAGATCCCCGGCCACCACGCGATAGGCTGCGCGCTGGGCCTTGCCTCCGACACGTGACACGGATTGGCCGACGTCCACGGCAGGCAAGACGCCCAGCTCAAATAAGCGCGGTGACAAATAGATTTGACCGTCGGTAATCGAGATCAGATTGGTCGGAATATATGCCGAGAGATCCTGGGCCTCGGTTTCAATAATCGGCAGAGCGGTCAGGGAACCGCCACCGAGCGCTTCGTTCAAATGGGTGGAGCGTTCCAAGAGCCGCGAATGCAGATAGAAAATATCGCCAGGGTATGCTTCGCGACCGGGGGGACGGCGCAAGAGCAACGAGAGCTCACGGTAGGCCCGCGCATGGTGGGTGAGATCGTCATAGACAATCAGCACATCTCGCCCGGCTTCCATAAAGAACTCGGCAATGCTGGTGGCAGCATAGGGGGCAATATACGCCAGTCCAGGGGGATCATTGCCCTCAGTCACAACCACCACCGTATAGTCGAGGGCATCTTGTTGGCGCAGATGTTCAATTGCCCGTGCCACGGCCGAGGCCCGTTGTCCCATGGCGCAATAGATACAGATCACGCCCTGGTCGCGCTGATTGAGAATCGTATCAATCGCCAGCGCCGATTTACCGGTTTGGCGATCTCCCAAAATCAGCTCCCGCTGGCCACGCCCAATTGGAATCAGAGCATCGATCACCTTAACGCCCGTTTGCAGGGGCACGGTGACCGGGTCACGGTCCATAATCGGGGGAGCCGGGCGTTCAATCGGCAAGCGCTCTAGAGACGCTAATGGCCCTTTGCCATCCAGGGGGCGGCCCAGCGGGTCGATCACCCGACCCAGCAGCGCTTCACCAACCGCCACGTCCATCACCCGGCCCGTGCGCAGCACCGGGTCGCCCGCCTGGAGGCTGGCATAGTCGCCCAGCAGCACGACGCCCACGTCTTCCGCGTCGATATTAAAGGCAATCCCGAGTAGATCACCGGGGAAGGTCAGCAATTCATCCACGCCCACACCGGGCAGGCCCGCCACCCGCGTAAAGCCCGTGGCCACGCTGAGCACCGTGCCAATTTCCTGCTGTGTTAAATCGGCACGAAACGATTCCCGTGCGTGTTGCAGCTCCTGAAACACCGTGTCAAAAAGATCAGCGAGACGCTCAGGCATGATCTTTTGCTCCTTCTGACTCAGACGAGACGGTCTTAGCCAGGTCGGTCTCAGTCGAGGCCGGATCAGCGGGCGTGTCCTGGGTTTTGAGCAATTGACTCAGACTCTCTTGCAGAGAAGTCAGGTAATCACTGATGCTCCAGGCCAGCTTTTGGCCCTGGGTACTGAGCTCAATGCCGTTGAGCTGGTCAGCGGTTTCAAAGCTTAGCTCGCTGGCGGGGCCGAGCGCACTGAGAAGGCTTTTTCGCACTTCCGCTGTGAGTGAATCTGAGAGCGCAAAACGCGTCCGCACCCGCACAGTTTCTCCCTTGAAAGCAGTACGCAGCGCCTCTGTTTCTGTGTTGCTCAGCGCTTTCAGACGCCGCAGAAACACAGCGACCATTTGTGCTTCTAAAGGGGCATCGGCGAGATCGTCTAGTGCCTGACGTGCAATCGCAAAGACCTCTTGCGCGGCTTTACGCTGCAGCGCCGGATACAAATGGGCCTGCTGACTTTTAAGTGCCTTCTGGTGCTTGTCCAGCAAAGCAGTGGCGGCCGTGCGGGCTTCTTCCATCAGTTTGAGGCGTTCTTGCTGGACTTCTGTATTGACCTGCTTCAGCTTGTCAGCATGTTCGCGATCAAACTTAGCATTCTTGGCTTCAAAGCTTTCCCGCTCTTGCTGAGCCTCTGTTTTTTGTGCATCCGCATCAGCCAATTCTGTAGCGATGCGCTTTTCACGCTGATCAATCGCATCCAAAATCGGCTGATAAAGAAAGTACCTGAGCAAACCGACCAGGATTAAGAAATTAAGCGCCTGAGCCGCCACCGTAAACCAATCAATCAACATCGCTTAATTGACCACCGTTTGCGCAATAGTCTGATTCCAAAATGGGTTGGCGAAGATCAGTATCATCGACACCACAAAACAGTAAATGGCAGTCGACTCGATCATCGCCAGGCCCACAAACAGGGTGCGGGTAATCGTGGCCGAGGCGTCGGGCTGTTCAGCCAGAGAGCTTAGGGCCGTGCCCACGGCTCGTCCCTCGGCCAGGGCGGGTCCTAAGCAACCAATCCCTGTCGTAAATCCGGCCATCACAATTGAGGCCACTGCAATCATCGTTTGGTTATCCATGTTGTCTCCTGGGTAGTGGGAATAGAGTCATCTTGTTTCAACGGGGGCCAGGGCCTGGGGCTTTCGCACCCCCAGGGCAGCGGCAATATAGACCGCGGCCAAAATACTAAAAATATAGGCCTGAACCAAGCCGGTCAGCAGGCCCAATACCGTCATCACAATCGGAAAAATATAGGGCGTGATCGTTAGCAAAATCCCGACGATCATGGCACCGCTCATCATATTGCCAAAGAGCCGAATCGCCAGCGCCAGGGTGCGTGAGACTTCACTGATCAAATTAAACGGCAACATAATCACCGTTGGTTCCAGATACGATTTGAGATAGCCCCCCAGCCCCTGATCCGCGATTCCAAACAGGGGCACCGCCACAAAGACGCAGAGGGCCAGGGCCGTTGTTGTCGAGAGGGACGCCGTGGGCGGTTCAAAGCCCGGAATTACCGTGCACAGACTGGCGCTGGCCACAAACAAAAACAGCGTTCCCAAAAAACCGATGTATTTCTCAGGCTGCCTCAAGCCCACTTCTTCAATTTGCTGATTGATTGCGGTCACGATGATTTCGAGTAAATTTTGCCAGCGCGATCGCTGATGATCATGACTCAGGCCACGAGTGATCAGAATAGATCCCAGTACCAAGACCAGCATTAGCACCCAGGTAAAGACAAGGGTGGCATTGAGTTTGATAAAACCGGCTTGCCAATAAATAATTTCATCAGGACTCAGGTGCATCGTGAACCTCCGACTTGGGTCATTTCTGTGGCAGGCAGATACCGGCTGATCAGCAACCGTACCAGCGTAAAGCCGAGCAAGCTACTCAATAGCTGTGGCCAGTGAGGCGGCACGAGCCAATAAAAACCCAGCAGCGCCAGGCCGGTACGTAGGATCAGACTGAGGGTCAGCCCCCAGACTGGCTGTCGTGAGAGCAAGGCCCGTTTTAAGGTCCACCACAGTCCCCCAAAAAAGATCAGGCCGATCACGGCACCGGTTAATAAGGGTCCGATCAAAGCGAGAACATTAGTCATGGTGATCTTCCTCTCGCATCGCTTGCTCTTCTTTTGCCACCCAATGCCAGGCGTTAAAGCACCCCATCGTCAACCCGGCCATCAAGAGGGCCAGTGTCCAGGAATGGGTGCCCGCATGGTGTTTATCTAACCATAGACCCAGCGCTGCCCCCATGAGCGTCGGGACCACCACGGACCAGCCGATCAATCCCATCATGCCCAGCCCAAACCAGACCCCGGGCGGGGGCTGGCCTTTCAGTTTCAGTTTGCGGGCGGTCTCGGTCTGGACGGCCTCAGAAAACTTATCTTTCATGTTGAAACGCCACAAAGCGCTGAATAAAGCCGCTTTCCATTTTGGCCATCACAGCGCGCACGCTGCGCTCGCGCTGATCTAGCGCCAGAAACTCTTGTTCAACAGCGGTATCCAATTGCTCCAGGCTAATGCCCCCAATCGCGTTGCGCACAGAGACCAGTACATCCCTGCCGGTCTTGACCAGGACCCCCTGATCAAGCGCGACGAAAACCTCACCCTCAGCTTCCGTTTCATAGGTCAAAATCCCCGGCACCAGAGCTGCGGTGCAGTCCAGTCTTCGGGGCCAGATGCCCAGGGAACCCGCGCTGGTTTTTGCGACGATGCGCAAGACCTCGCTGGCTTCGGCAAAGATTTGAAAGGGCAATAGAATTTTAAGTTTCATGCGGATTTTTGGCCGCCTTTTTGCTGGCTTCGTCGATCGTGCCGATCATATAGAGCGCGCTCTCAGGCGTGTCCTGAAATTCATCGTTGAGAATGCGCTCACAGCCGTCGAGGGCGTCCTGACGGCTGACGAGCTTACCGGGGTGGCCTGTAAACTGCTCCGTCGTAAAAAAGGGCTGGGTCAGAAAACGCTCCAGGCGGCGAGCCCGGGCGACGACCTGGCGATCTTCAGTCGAAAGTTGTTCTAAGCCCAGCATGGCAATAATGTCTTTGAGTTCAGCATATTGGGCCAGGGTCTGTCGAATCGCCTGGGCCAGGGCATAATGCCGTTCACCGACAATCTCAGCAGTGGCCATTTTGGAACTGGAGCCCAGCGGATCAATCGCGGGGAACAAGCCTTCACTAGCACGCTTGCGTGAAAGTACAATCGAGGCTGACAGGTGTGAAAAGGTGTGAACAGCCGCCGGATCTGTAAAATCATCAGCGGGTACATAGACGGCTTGAATCGAGGTGATCGCACCGCTGTCTGTATTGGCAATACGCTCTTCGAGGGCCGAAAGTTCGGTGCCCATGGTGGGCTGATAGCCCATACGTGAGGGCATCTGCCCCATCAAACCAGAGACTTCCATGCCTGCCTGTATAAAGCGAAAAATATTATCGATCAAGAGCAAGACATCGCGGTGTTCGTCGTCGCGAAAATACTCCGCCATCGTCAGGGCTGCGTGTCCCACCCGAAAGCGACTACCCGGGGGTTCGTTCATTTGGCCAAAGATCATCACCATATTGGGCAAGACCCCGGCAGCTTTCATCTCGCGATAGAGCTCTTCTCCTTCGCGGCAGCGTTCGCCAATGCCACAAAAGATACTGACGCCATCATTATTGCCGATCATATTGTGGATCATTTCGGTCAGCAAGACTGTTTTACCAACCCCGGCACCGCCGAAGAGCCCTGCTTTTCCCCCGCGCTCCAGGGGGCAAAGCACATCAATCAACTTGATGCCTGTTTCAAAAATTTCTGATTGGGTCGAGCGACGCTCCAAAGGCGGTGGCGCCCGATGCACAGAGCGCCAACTCACGTTTTCGAGGGGGCCGTGGCGATCAATGGTCTGGCCAAAGACATCAAACATGCGTGACAGGATCTCTTTGCCGACCGGGGCTTTGAGCGGGCCACCGGTGTCTTCGACCGCCATACCACGGGCCAGGCCCTGGGTCGGCGTCAGAGCAATGCCTCTGACATGATGAGCGTCCTGCTGGGCCAGCACCTCGATCACGATCTGACGCTGGTCGCCAGCATACAGCAGCGTATAGATCGCAGGCAGTTGGCTCTGGAAGTGAATGTCCACGACGCTGCCCCGAATTGCGGTGACCTTGCCTCGGTTGAGAGGGGTGCCACGGGTTTCTAAAATCGTGTCTGTCATGGCTATGATCCTCAATCTGCTGCAATGCTACCCAAGCAAGTATGGACCTGATAATCTAAAAT